>NZ_CP036281.1:1603750-1942500 GCF_007750395.1 Polystyrenella longa
GCATTTCTGACATCGTCCCATCTGTACCTTTATCTAAAGAAACAGCTCGCGTCCCATGAGTTCTCCATTCTCGATTTTCCGAAAATATGCCAAAGAATTGACCGTCGCTCTCATTGGATTGTCGATGTTCGCTTTCATCGTGCTCGACATGCTGCGACCAGAGCAGTTACCGGTCGTCATTGGGGCATTATTGGGAGCCATTCTGTTCTTCTTCGTCGGTAAAGCATCCGGACGTCGCGTGATCTACACCGGTGTCGGCATGCTCGCCGGAGCGATCCTGGGAGCCCAGTTTACTGGCTTTGCCACCCCCGAGGCTCCGGTCACGATTCAAGACAAACCGATGGACCAGGTGGAGCTGAATAAACTCCTCGAACAACGCAACATGGCGAATCAGTTCATTGGTCAGGCTCAATACCAGTCAATGGGTGAACAAGCTCTGCAGATGCAGGGGGGCGGTTTTCGCTTCGGTTTTGGACTGGAACCCCGTCAGGATGTCGTTCTGGGTTCTGTTCTGCGAGATATCGGCACCGATTTGCGAGTGGCCGTAACCGACCAGGTCATTGGTGATTTCATTAATGAGATCACTCAGGAAAAAATGACGACGAAAGTGTACCAGGAAACGCTGGACCAAATGAATGTGACAGGGCCCGCCGTTTACGAAGCAATTCGTAGCGAACTGAAAGCGATGCTCGCTTACAAATTGCACATCCGACACCTGAACCCAACACCCGCCGACTATTGGGAAACTTTCCGTAGAACTCAAATTCAGCAGGAATTGCAGGTCATTCCGATAGCGACATCCAATTTTATTCCCGAAGTGAATAACGATCCCACCGACACCGAAATTGAAGAATACTTCGAACGATTCAAAGATCGACTTCCCGGCGAACTAACCGCGAGCTCACCCGGTTTCCGTGTGCCTCGTAAGGTGAACTTGGAATACCTGATGGCAGATCGCACCACTCTGCAGGACGAACTGGCCGCTAAAGTAGAAGTCGCCGACGAAGAGATCGAAGCGTTTTACGAAGAGAATAAAGAGACTTACCGCAACATCAATGCCTTCCCAGCGGAAAGCGAAGATACCGCAGCCCCCTCCGGTCCCGAAATGACCGCTCCTGAAACAAATTCAACTCCCGCCGAGACGGAAGAGCCAGCGGAGAGTGAATCTCCGGAGCCAGAATCGACGGAGCCAGAAGCCACACCGGAAGAAGCCCCTGCCGAAGAAAAACCCGCTGAGGAAAAACCAACCGAAAAGCCAGCCCCTGAAGAGTCTGCTACTGAAACCGAAGCAACTCCTGAGCCGACTCCCGAAGCGACTGAAGAACCCCAGTCTTCACTGCTGCAGTCTAGCTCCAGTGCTTTAGCTTCTGTGCAGGACGAAGCTGGATCTGCCAGCGATACTGCTCCTGCAGAAGCAGCAGCTCCCGCTGAGGAAGAAGAGAAACCAGCAGCCGAAGAAAAACCGGCAACAGAAGAAGCAGAAGCTGCTTCGGAAACACCCGCTGAAGAAACTCCGGTAGAAGAAACTGCCACTGAAGAGGTTGTAACCGAGGAAGTGGAAGAGTTTCGTCCCTTGGATGAAGATCTCCGTGCTGAAATTCGGGAGCAGTTGGTTAACCAGAAAATCAACAAGTTAATGTATGAGCAGTTGGAAGTGGGTCTTGGTAAAATGCAGGGACTGGCCGAAACCTACCGCGAAAAAAGCCTCGAAATGCAAGAGAAAATTCAGAAAGAAAACAAAGACTTGACTCGTGACGAGTTGAACACGCGATTACAGGCCGAACTGAAACCTGTTCGTCAGGAGATGACGGCTGCGTTGAAAAAAATCGCAGAAGAAACGGGCTTGGTTTATCGATCTACTGGTCTGGTTGATATCCGTCAATTGAGTACTCCTGAGGAAGAGGCGGAATTCGATCCCGCACTCGAAATCGGAAACTCGACACGGGCTGCTTCTCCCGATCAGACGTTCTCGCCGAATAGCGACCCTGTCTGGTACACCGTTTTCCAACCACAGTCGGATCTCAAATACGTTCCGTTCCACACGTCCGGAGTCTTTTTGGACAATAATCACTACGCTTATTGGAAAACTGAAGATGTAGCGACTCATGTTCCTCCTTTGGAAGGGGACGTTCGCAAAGCCGTTATTGCGGCGATCATCAATGACCGGGCAAAAGGACCCGCACTGAAACGTGCTCAGGAAGTCGCCGAAAAGATTCGGAACAACGATGGGAAAATTGCTGAATCGATTACTGATATGACTGTTACCGGCGAAGAAGGTTCTGAAAAACTCAACTTCATTCGCATTGAGCCATTTTCCTGGTTGGTGGAAGTCTCAACTCGCGGTCAACAGAGCTTTGCTCCGCAGACTCAGGTCCAACTCAATTCCAATATCGAAGGGCTCGAAGCCGTTGGTGAAGAGTTCATGCAGTTAACCTTCGATGGTATGGAAGTCGGCGATGTGAAAGTTGTCCCCAACAGTGGTGGAGAAATATTCTACGTCGTTAAAGTGGTTTCTCGTGAACCATCTGAGGAAGCACAGATGACGACGTTGTACTCCAGCTTTACAGACTCGCTGAATCGCTCACTCCGTCTTCAACAGTTCCTGGGGCCATCACAGTATGCTCGTTCCATTCTTGAAGAGAATCAAGAAGTTCGACAGAAATACATTCAGGCGATCTTCGATAACTATGGTGTGAAGTTCAGCCAGTTGAATTAGGGACTCGCATCCCACCCAGAGCAATCGGGCCTTTTCTTCCGTCGCGAAAAACACGTGAAGAAAGGGCCCGTTCTCATTGGTATTCTGAAAACGGTTGCAGAAAGTGAACCTTCATTGGGGAGATGAGGGCTGGATGTGAGACGCGTTTAGAATTCTCAGATCGACTTCTCCGAACTTTTCCAACAGTCATCTCATACCAAACGTATCGCACCATAGAACTGGTCTGGAAGAAATAAGTTACCCGTCTCAATTTCAGAGCATCGTATTCGCAAGCTTTCGGTCGAATCTGTAGAGCAGGGCAGGAATTCATCGGGAGTGAGTTGCCCCAACAGGTAACTGCTGAGTACAACATACACTTACTCTTTCTTCCTGCCTGCCACGTTATTCCTCAGGGTAACGTCATCCCTTAAATAAATTGGGTCGCTACGATGTTGAATCTGCGACCGACTGTCATTGCAACACATTCCGATAACGTCCCGTGTTGCCCATTCTTCAAGTCCTCTGTACTTCAATTATCTCTTAATTCAATTGATGTTGTCGTGTTTAAAATGTCTTGATTCTGATGTATATATCACAGTTGACCCTACAGTAACTTCTTCTAGTGTTGACCGATTTTAATCCCATATAAGTCTGTTTCCTGCCCGACTCAGGAGTATCACCGATGGAAAATTCTACCGCGAAACCTGTTGCCAAAACGAATGGGGCAGCCGTGATCGAATCCCGCGGTTTGAGTAAGTACTACGGCCCATTCATCGCGACCGAAGACGTCACCTTTTCCGTTTCCCAAGGTGAGATTGTCGCCTTCCTCGGGCCGAATGGTGCCGGTAAATCGACCACCATGAAAATGCTGACCGGTTTTCTGGCTCCCTCCAAGGGGGAGTCACGCATCGCCGGCCATTTAATGCAAGAGCAGGAAGAACGGATTCTGGCCAGCCAGAAAATCGGCTACCTACCCGAGAATGGCCCACTCTACAACGAAATGACTCCCGCGAGTTTTCTGAAATACATGGGTTCTGCCCGTAACCTGTCCGGTTCAAAGTTACAGGAACGGCTAGATTACGTTTGCGAACAATGCTCATTGAACACGGTTTGGAATAAAGCGATTAGCAAGCTGTCTCGTGGTTATCGACAGCGGGTTGGTATGGCGCACGCCCTGTTACACGACCCCGAGGTTCTGATTCTCGATGAGCCTACCAGTGGGCTCGACCCGAACCAGGTCCATGAGGTCCGGACATTAATCCGGAATCTCGGTAAATCAAAAACCTTGTTGCTCTCGACCCATATTCTGAGCGAAGTCGAAGCGGTCTGCGACCGTGTGCTTCTCATCAGCTCCGGTCGATTAGTCTTTGACGGATCCGTTTCGGAAATGGCAGGGACTGAGAACAATCTCGAAGACCGTTTCCGCGAGTTAACCGGCAATTGCAAAGTGTGATTTCGGTGATCGTTTATCAAACACTCCGTGACAAACAATAAAACAATTTCTCTTCAGGAATCAGCCTTCGGGCTGCGACTTAACAGGAATCCAGAGGAACAACATCCATGTTGCGAATGCATGTACTGAAAGCGGTGTTTCAGCGCAACGTACAGAGCTATTTTTCGAGCGCTCTTGGTTACTTGATCATTGTAGTGTTCGTAGTCGCCGGTGCGTTTCTGGCTTTCAATCCGCTTTTCTTCACGAACAATCTGGCGAATCTCGATCAGCTCAGCCTCTACTTCCCGATGCTGCTCCTCTTTCTGATCCCAGCGATCACCATGACCACCTGGTCGGAAGAGAAGAAGCTGGGAACCGAAGAGCTGCTCTTTACTTTACCTGCGTCCGACGTCGAAATTCTGCTGGGAAAATACTTCGCCAGTCTGGCTGTATATACCGCGGGGCTCTTTTTCTCAATCAGTCACGTCATCGTGCTGATGGTCATCGGTGAGCCCGATATCCCACTCATGATCGCGACCTATCTCGGCTACTGGCTCGCAGGCGCGTCACTCATCAGCGTCGGTATGTTTGCTTCCGCACTGACGAATAACGCGACGATTGCTTTCGTCTGGGGAACGACTCTCTGTGCCGTTCCCGTATTCATCGATCGCATTGCACCCGGTAGTGAGGTTCTGCGGGGACTCAGTCTCTCCAGCCAGCTCAGCGACTTCACCATCGGGCTGATTCCTTTAAGCGGCGTTCTGTATTTTGTTTTTCTGACCATCTTCTTCCTCTATCTGAATTACATCCTTATCAGCCGACGTCACTGGTCGAATTCAGCACGGGAGCATATGGGCGGACATTACATGATTCGGGGGGCTTCGATTGGAGTACTGCTTTTCGCCCTGCTGTATTCGAATAATGTCGTCGGTCTGCTGTCCATGCAGGCCGATGCGACCAGCGAACAGATCTACAGTCTGTCCGATACCACTCGGAACATGATTGAGGAGATCGATGAAAATCGACCAATAACGATTCAGGCATTCATCAGCAAAAACGTTCCCCGCGAATATGTCGATGCCCGCAGCAAATTGATCGGTCTCCTTAAGCAGTATGGCAAGCTCGGCGGTAGTAGCATCGATGTCCGAATTGTCGATGTAGAAGTCTACAGCGATGAAGCAGAAGAAGCGGAAATTCTTGGAGTTCAACCCACGAGTGTCGTAACAGAACAGGATGGCCGCCGGCAGGAAATTCGTATCTACATGGGCGTCGTCCTGACCAGCAGCTACGACGAAGTCGTCATTCCTCTCGTTGGTCCCGGGACCCCCATCGAATACGAACTCACACGATCTTTGCAAACTGTTTCCAACAATGAGCGATTAAAGCTGGGTGTGTTGACCACGGATGCCAACGTCATGTCTGGAGGAAACAGTTGGGAAATCATCCGGGAACTCAAACAGCAATATGAAGTGGAACAGGTTTCTCCCGACACCGAAATTAACGCAGAAGAAATCGATGTCCTGTTGGCCGTTCTGCCATCGTCGCTGACCGAGCCGCAAATGAAAAACCTTGTTGACTATGTCAAATCGGGTGCACCGGCAGTGATTCTGGATGACCCTATGCCGATCGCATTCGGTTCCGCCTTCGGGGGAATTTCGAACGCGCCCCGCCAACCCAAACCAGCCCCCGGTGGAGGCATGATGGGGATGCAGCAACAACAGCCCGAACCCAAAGCGAGCGAAGGACAAGCGACGACTCTGCTTGAATCGTTGGGACTTATCTGGCAATACGATCAGATCGTCTGGGACACATTCAATCCGCATCCTCAGTTTGAAGCGGTGCCTCCCGAGTTTCTGTTTGTCACCTCCAAAAGTGGCAACGCGCAGGCGATCAGTTCCGCCAACCCGATTACGAGTGGCCTGCAGGAGGTCCTGGCTTTCTTTTCGGGAACAGTCAAACCTGCCCCCAACAGCAACCTCGACTACACACCGCTGCTGGCTACAGGCGAAAACTCTGGCCTGATGGGTTGGGATGAATTCACTTCTCCCAGCTTCAACATGTTCCAGAGAACTCCTTCGATCCAAATCAAACCCGATCGATCTTACTTTAAAGATCCAGAGACGCACGTCATTGCCTGCTATGTGAAGGGCGAAGACCGAAATGTCGTCTACGTCGCCGACATCGATATGATCTCGGACTTCTTTTTCCAGGAACGACGGGCCAACAATTTAAATGTGACTCTGGATAACGTTACTTTTATATTGAACTCGATCGATCAGGTCGCTGGCGTCGAAGATTTCATTCCGCTACGCAAACGCCGTGCTAAACATCGCACGTTGACTTACGTCGAGAAAATGACTTCTGCCTTTACCAGCCAGCTCACTAAAGAGCGGGAAACGGCAACCAAAGCGGCGGAAGAGGAACTCACCGAACGACGTAAAAGTTTGCAGGAAAAAGCTGAAGCCATTCGGACGAATACGGAAATGACAGACCGTCTCAAACAGATTCGTCTGGAACAACTCCAGCAGAGCGAACAGCGTCAAATGGAAGTCGAAGAGACCAAAATCGAACAGGAAAAAGAATCCCGTATCGAGAAAGCTCGAGCAGAATCGCAGCGAAAAATTCGGCATGCGGAAAATAAGATTCGTTACTGGGCAACCTTCCTCTCGCCGTTACCCGCTCTGTTGCTCGGCATTATGATCGTCAGCATGCGGTTGGTTTCAGAACGAAGAAGTATCTCAACCGAACGACGCGTAAAGTAGTGAATTCCCGACAACGGAATTATAAATTAGAATCCTCCTGAAACTGGGTTGGAGCTGCTCTCGGGCCTGCAAAGCAAGAGACAACTTGACTCATCAAAGGGTTTCAGGACTGATAAATAGTGATTTCGAATCACGTTCCCAAAACTTAATACATCATTCCCCAGGGGATGCAGAGACGATGAATCAGGAATCAAAACGAACAGCCATTTACGTTGGCCTTGCTGCGGCCGCCTTGTTAATCGCCTTATGGGCGGAAGCGGCAATCCGACCGGCCGAATTACAGGAATTTGCCAAAGTCGGTACGGAATTCTATCCGGAATTCAAAGACCCGACCGAAGCAGCTTCGCTGTATCTATATACATACGACGAAGAAAAGGCGGAATCGCCCGAGTTCTCGATCGTATTCAAGGATGGGGCTTATCGAATTCCCCGCTACAACGACTATCCCGCTGATGCCGAAGAGAAACTGGCCAAGACTGCGGCTTCACTGATCGGACTGGAACGCGACGCCCTCGCTGGACGTCGATCATCCGAACACGAACGTTACGGAGTGATCGCTCCCCGCAGTTCGGAAAGTGCCAAACTCGAAGGCCGCGGCAGCCGCATCACAATCAAAAACGAGCAGGGTGAAACCCTGGTCGACTACATCATCGGGAAACAAGTTGAAGGCGAGACGAATCAATTTTACGTCCGTCAGCCGGATGAAAAAGAAACATACAAAGTTCGTCTGGATATCGATCTCTCTACCAAATTCAGTGACTGGGTCGATCAGGATTTGCTCAAAATCAGTCAGTCTGATTTACGTGACATCGAGTTGAACCGTTACTCCGTTGACCCCCAAACAGGTGGTCTGACTCAGGGAACAATCAGTGAATTGACTCGTCCAGACGCCAATTCCGATTGGGAACTTGCTGGTTTTGAAAGTGAAGAGCAACAGGTGAATCAGGACCAGATCCGCACCATGAGCTCGACGCTCGACAATCTGGAACTGCTCGGTGTCCGCCAGAAACCACAAGGAGTCAACGCGAACGTTGAAATCGATCAATCCATCGTACAGAACCAGTTGATCTTCCAGGGGCTAGTACAGGACCTCGCTTCTCGTGGGTTCTATGTCGCTCCCAATGAAAACGAAGAATACTATCTGTACGCAGATCAGGGAGAGGTTGGTCTCGGTGCCTCTAATGGACTCGCCTACACACTCCGATTCGGTGATGTCTTCAGTGGTTCTCTCGAAGAGATTGAAGCTGGGTTTCTCTCCGATGGCAGCAAAGAAGAAGATACCAATGAGGCTACTGTCGAAGCAGAAGCATCCACAGCTCAGGGCGAAGTGGAAAACCCGGATGAGACTGAAACTGAATCCGCCGACGAGAATAAATCGGACAATCTCAAACAGGGTCGGTATCTTTTCATCTCGGTTGATTTCGATGAATCCCTGCTCGGAGAAGCTCCCGTCGAGCCAACCAAACCTGTGAAACCGGAAACACCTGCTGAAGAAGAAAAACCTGCTGATGAGCCTGGTTCAGAAGAGCCTGTTTCGGAAGAGGAAGCAGCCGAGAATTCCAATCAGCCTGCCGTCGCTGAACGGCCCGAGGATGAATCGGCACCGGAAGAAGAACCCCCAGCTGAAGAGGCCACTACGGAAGAGGAATCGACCGAAGCCGAAACTGCCGATCCCGAGGCCGAATACCAAGCCGCTCTTGAGCAGTACGAGGCGGATTTCCAAGCTTATGAAGCCGCTCTTGAGGCGTATAATCAGCGAAAAGAGGACGGCCAGAAGAAAGCTGCCGAGAGTAACGAACGGTTCGCCAGTTGGTATTATGTGATCTCGGAAGAGAGCTTTGCCAAGCTGCATGTTCCCCAAGAGGATCTTCTGCAGCCCATCGGAGCTGAAGATGCGGCGGGGTCCGCCGGACAGCCCCAACTACCTCCCGGCCTGAATTTACCTAACTTCAACCTGCCACAGGGAAACTAATTCTTTCCGACGTAACTGACGTCTTCTCCTTCACAGGTTGAACGTCATTAAATTGAATTCCAAACAGGAATCCCGCCGATATTGATTTTGGCGGGATTCTTTTTTTGTCGGTTTTAGTTTGGAGTGCGGGGATATGTGTTCAGGTATGAGGAGTAAACTGTTACTGCTCACGTTCCTGGCAGCCGGTCTGTATCAGTCACCGTTGCAGGCGCAGCCCGCCTTTGGTCCGCAGATCTCCTTCAACCAGTTTCAGTTTGGGCGAGTCACTCCGAATCAAATCAACTTTCCGAGGACGAATCTGCAATCCAATACACAGCCTCAGTTGCAGTTTAATAACTTACAATTTCCCAGCTTCGCCACACCGATTAGTGATCAGCAGACCCATGGAAACCGGCCAGCCAGTAGCTTAAGGCCCAATCGATCTGCACCAACTCGGTCTCAGCAAGCGTTGGCCCAAACCCCGCCGCTTCAAGTGTCGAGGGCCTTCCGTGAACGAACTCGAACCGCCGAAATCTCGTCTATTCGCCAACGGCGCCAGGCGATCAATCCGCTGCGAGCTCAAGTACTCCGAGCCGCTCGCAATGATCAACAGAATCGGGCCCGACTCCTTGCATCTCAACCGAGTGATTCTCGCCGAAACTGAGGCTTGGCCATCTGGATCACTGAGGCACTCGCTTTACCATTAAGATCTGGGATTTCTTCCTGCGGTGGTTTTGTTACAATTCCTCCAGAAAAAGCGGCCCTTCCGTCAGAATCTCATCGATTTTCCTTCGCCGCTCTGTATCCTTCCGCCAGGAGACAAAGGACTGTCCCGCCGTGAAAATTCGTAGTCGCCTGCTGACCAAAATTGCCGCCCGCACCGTCGTCTTTATGACGCGGACTCTTTTCCGCACCCTGCGCATGGAAATTTATACTCCCTTCGATCTCGAGATATATACTTCGAAAGATCGACCGGAAAACCATATATCTTCGGTGTGGCATGATCAGCTGCTGTTCTCGACCTTCGGCGTTAAGTCGGTCAATATTTCTGCTCTAGTCAGTCGGCATCAGGATGGCGAATACCTGGCCGAATCGATGCGATGCCTCGGGTTCGGCACGATTCGCGGTTCGTCCAGTCGTGGAGCGGTTGCTGCCTTGAAAGAAATGGTGAGTACCGGTTCTGGAGGACAGCGCCTGGTGATGACCCCCGATGGTCCGCGTGGGCCTCACCATGAATTGAAAAACGGAGTGGTCTACATTGCGTCCCGCTCTGGCATGCCCATTATTTGCGTGGCGACAGTTTCCGCCAAGCATTGGTTGGTGAAAGGGAGCTGGACGAATCTGGTCATTCCTAAACCGTTCAGCCGAGCCGTGCTGGTCGCCAGCGAACTGATTTCCATTCCGCCCGATCTCAACAAAGAAGAGATCGAAGAGTATCGCCAGCGAATTCAGCTTCGCATGGAGCAAATGGAGACCGAGGCTTACGCCATCCTCCACGGGGAACGAACCCGCCCCTCGCATATGGAAAACGATGAGTCAAGTGCTTCATCGGATGTGCGTCAGGCTGCCTGATTACTGCTGGAGATTATCGTCCCATAAAAATTGCAATTTCTGGCGAAGCTCAGATCGTGCGCGATGAATTCGGCTGCGGACCGTGCCGACAGGGCAATCGATAATTTCGGCGATCTCCTCGTACTTCAAGCCTTCGATTTCCTTCAAGACGATGACTGTACGCTGATCGTCCGCCAGCTCATTTAATGCGCGTTGAATGGCCGACTGATTCTCGCTCGTTTCCAACTGGTGAGATGGATGACTCTCCCGGTTGTGATCGTCCGGTTCGATGCCTGCCTTTTCTTTGGCTGTCTCCAGCGACGTGGTCGCCAGCTTTCGTTTTCGTTTCTGGGTGAGCACGTTATTGATTGCGATGCGGCACAACCAGGAATAGAACTGGGACTTTCCCTGGAAGGTATGCAGCTTCTGAAAGACCTGCACGAAGGCTTCCTGTACTGCGTCCTGGGCATCCTGCTCGGAGTTAAACATCCGCAGCAGCGTGTTGAAGAGACGATCCTGATATCGCAGAATCAATTGGTCGAACGCATCTGCGTCCCCCTGCAGAAACTGTTCAATCAGTTGTTGGTCTTCAACACTCACTGGCAACCCAGACTAAGACAAGTCCACATGAAAGGGTGACAGTCCAACATCCGGACTCCTACCCAATAGCGCAGACATGTGTGAATCGATAATCCCGAAAAGTGTTTTCCAATCAGGATTTATTTTATGGCGAAAGATACTCCGTCGCTTGGAACAGTAGTGACTTTTTCACAGGTGGGAAATGGAGATGGGACAATTTCAATAACCTGCGGACTTTGATCGATATCCGCTGTAAGTGGACGCTAATTATTGTACAGTCAACGAGAGCCATCGTCGATGCGACAGGATTGTGGGACTGAATTGTTCCCTCGGGTTAATGTGACAGGCTGACCGTGCTGTTGTCAATCAATCGGGTTGATCCGGCATACGCAGCGACGAGTAAAACCATCTCGGCCAGCGGTGCCTGAAGTTTCTCTAACGTCTTCGTATTCGCAATGCTGAAGTAGTCAGGCTTAAGCCCCGTCTCGGTGATTTCGACAATCGCTTGCGTTACGAGCATCTGAAAATCAGTCTCTCCCGTTCGAATTCGATCCGCAGTGCTCTTCAAAACCCGTGAAAGTACGAGTGCCTGCTCTCGTTCCGTAGAGGAAAGAAATTTGTTACGGCTGCTTAAAGCCAGTCCGTCGGGATCGCGCCAGGTGGGGACTGTCACAATTTCAACTGGAAGGTTAAGATCCTCGACCATTTTGCGAATCACCATCTGCTGCTGGTAATCCTTCTGACCAAAATAGGCCCGGTCTGCCTGCACAATGTTAAATAGCTTCATGACGACGGTCGTCACGCCCTGAAAGTGAGTAGGGCGATGTTCCCCTTCCAGCAGACCAGTCACTCCTTCAACATCGACCACCGAACGAAACTCGGGGGGGTACATCTCTTTTGCCGAGGGGTGAAACACAATTGCGGCACCGTATTCGTCACACAATTCCAGATCTGCTTCTAATGTGCGCGGATACTTGTCCAGATCTTCATGGGGGGCAAACTGAGTTGGGTTCACAAAAATGCTGACGATAACGGTCTCACATTCTGCGGCAGCCGCTTCTATTAAGGCCGCATGACCTCGATGCAGGGCACCCATCGTCGGTACAAACCCGATTTTCGCCTCATCGCCATTCTGTTTTCGACAAGTAGAAATGGCATCCCGAACTTCCGGGATGGTCGTAAGGAGGCGCGGCACGGAATAGTTCCAGTCTAAGCGGAAGAAATAAGAAGCGTTAGTTCATGAGCATTACAACCCCGCTCTGTCCTTGTCGCAGTCCGACGATCGAAATCAGTCGAGCAGGAGAACTTGCCGGCAGGGTGGTTTCACGAACCCAGTAAACATTAAGCGATCGATTTGTATTCGGAGATATGCTTTAGAAATTATACCGTCGTGGGTCGAAGTCCGCATTTTGCAGGCCGACGTTCGTTTTCAAATTGGTGTACTTGTACATTTCTACGAGAACTGCCTCACCCCCGTTCGGATTAAATCCTTTATTAACCAACTGCACCGGCAACAGGGTTTTCTTATCGATCCACAAAGTCGATTCCTGAAAGCGGGGAATATTTCGTGGCCGAGGATGCACTGTTTTAAACGCGTAGTAGGTCGCTGTTGAACTCTGGTTCAACTTGGCATCTTTGTAGAAGTAAACTTCCAAGTCAGCATACTTGAGATCGTCTTTCCACATGGTGACGATCCCCTCCAGCAGACCTTTCAGACCAATCTCCGTAATCGGGTGGCGGCTGTACTCCATAGCTTTAGGGTCGCGAGGAGGCAAGCTAACGGAAGAAGTCAGCAAGCTAAGCGCTCCGGTCAGTTTCACTTGTATCTGGTCCTGGTTAAATCCCTGACTATACAGGACCTGATCAGCCTGCGGACTCCCACTCAAAAATTGAAGGTGCACGCTGAAAGGATTGGGGCGATGTTTAATTTTCATCTGCTGGCGTACGGGGCCTGTTCTGTCTACCAACTCGTATTTTTCAAAGTCCGCCGTGTAGTCCTGTAGTTTATTAACTTCTTCCTGGCATTTCTCTAATTGCTTCAGCATTTTTGCCAGTTTGGGATTGGCCACTTCGGTGACGACATCGCTCACCGGGCGAACACGATTGTCCACGACTTTCGGGTTTTGCTCTCGATTTTGCTTCAATGCAGAAGTGGAGCGTTGAACCTGATTCGGCTCTTCCGCCTGCAGCAGAGAGTTCGCAGCAAGGAAGGAAAGAGAGAGCATCCCCACAACGGCCAATTTTGATTTCGTTCTTTCAGAACTCAAGCAGCGACAGGATTCGTTCTTAGAAGAATTCCGAAAATAGCTTTTGGTCTGATGAAGCATGGAAAAGTTTCCTGTTTTGACTGGCGAAGAACGACGGGTTCATGAAATCAGAGGGAAGTGATTTCGAACTGTCTGAAGCAGCGAACACATCTTATTTATACGAACTAAGACCCGCGCCGCAAACCCTACGCATTTCGGTTGAATACGATCATCTGAAAATACCACAGGAGCGTCGCACTCTGTTTCCATTCAAGAGCTGGTCCGACTACACATAATTTATAAGTTAATGGAATGTTCGCTCTTAACAAGTGCAAAAAAGGGGCCAATTGAGAGAACTGTCCGTTGAGGAACTTTAAAATGAGTAAATAGAAGGGAATAGGTCATGCTGATTGCTCCTGATTGTTTGTGCTGGCTAATTCGTGCTGCCGCTCGGGCGCCCGTTCGCCCCACTTTCTCCACGTTAGGTGATCTCCCTGATTGTCCACGAAATCGAGTCCCTTGAAATTATGATGAAATGTAGACCGCTTGTATTATTTGCAATTGTTGTACTTTCCCGTTTGGAATAGGATAACCAATATCGGGGATCATGGATCCGTTCCCCTTCCAATTGCTGTCCAGCTGGAGCAGGCTGTCAGTCGGATATCCGTCGATCGGATTACATCGACGGGAAATCAATGATCGAGATGCGATGACGAGAACTGCTCCGCGTTTTATTGAAGCGAAAGAAGGGATTCTTTCATGCGACAAACTTCGAGTGGCCCATTAACAACCATCCTGATGTTGGTTCCGTTAGTCGTTGTGCCCCTGTTAGCGATGTTTGGCCTACCGTCATTCTCCTCAAGCGAGACCGCGCCCTCTCCCGAGCTGCAAATCAACGCACTTCTCGGACAGCCCAGTTCGGATGGCATACCGGAAGGAGGCCTGCAGGCCCAACCTAACGCCGGTCAATATCCTCCGCCTGGTCAAGCGACTTCAGGGCTTTCCCTTTCAGGTCATTCTTATACCAATTCTTCCAGTGCCACCCCGAATGAGAATATGGCCATGCAATCGGGCCTCAACAACCAGCCCGGTGCTACGAATCAAGGATTCAATAATCAGCCTGGAAATAACCAACCTGGAGGTAACCAGTCGATGATCGGTTTGTCTTCAGGATCCGGTCGAAGTACGCCGCAGGCGTTTGACAATTCATCTGGGAATAATTCCGGTCTCGCCACGAATAATCCGTCCGCAACTTCATCCGGCAACACGCCTGATATCCATACTCTCAGTAACAATTCCCAAAATGGTCTCGGCCTCGCGATTGGGACCAGTGCCCGGTTGAACAACAATAATGCTGAAACAGCCAGTCCGGGTAATCCAGCATCTACTGAGCCTCAGTCCAATCCACGTAATCCGTTCATGGGCGATACCAGTGCTGCCGGAGCAACCGGGGCCGCAACGGCGAGTAACTTTCAGAATCAGCCTGCCGCTTTCGATCCCGGTGAATTCGATCCTGACGGCGCTTTAACGGAAACGCAACCTGTCCCTCTTCAGGACAATGCGGTTTTCCAGAATCAACAGAACAACAACCCGGTCGCCAACGCTGGTTTCGGAACGGACGGATTTCCACAACAGCAGTCGAACAACATCATGCAATTGTCTGGACAGGCTGAAAGTCAGGCCCAACAACAACCAGCAGCGATAAATAATTTTAACAATATTCCAACTGGAAATGTCCCAACTGGAAACAGTGCCGCTCAGCCCACAGCGATGGCGGCTACCGAGTCCGGTTTAACGTGGCAATCGGCTGTGCAGTTGTTAAACAAATGGGGGATCGATAATTTTATGCTGCAACCCGGGGCCGAAGCGGGGCAGTTCAATTTCAGCTGTTACTACACGCCCTCGGAAGATTCCCGAATTACATTCCGGTTCGAAGCAGAATCATCACAGCCGCTCAAAGCGGTTGAAAATGTCCTGCAGCAGATCCAGCAGTGGCATATTCAGCGACAACAAGCTGTTCAGAACCCGCAGCAATAACGGTCGAATACACCAACTAATTCGAGTTTTGGCACAGTCCAAGCCAGATAGCATCCAACGAGATCGAGGATTCAGGACGTGTACTCTTCCCCCATCAGTCTGAGAAATACTGCAGCTGATGACTGGAGCAGGAGAGCGACATCCCATTCGATAGATGAATGGAAGCAGGCCCGTCTTCGCCGTGGCGCTGCTACCGAAGTCCAACAGGCACCGCTGGTCGAGAGCTTGCAGGGCCGCTCTCGTAAGGAAGCCCGCCTCGAAGCTGTCTTGTTCGTTGCAGAGGGATCATTGTCCGCCCGAAAACTGGCTCAATTTGCGACGTTATCCGATCACAAAGAAGCCCGTGTCTTAGTCGAAACATTGAATGAGGCCTACCAACGGTCCCAGTGCAGTTTTCGTATCGAGTGTGTCGCGGGTGGGTTTCGCATGCTGACCCGGCCTGAATTCGCTTCCTGGCTCGACAAGCTTCACGATCGCAAAGCCGAAGTCCAACTTTCCTCTCCCGCGATGGAAACACTCACCATCGTCGCCTACAGGCAGCCTGTGACGCGCGCCGATATCGAAGCTGTTCGCGGAGTTCAGTCGACCGAAATCCTGAAACTGCTCATGGAAAAGGGACTGGTTCGCATTACGGGCGAAGACGATTCGCTCGGGCGTCCGTACCTCTACGGAACGACCAATCTCTTCCTGGAATCCTTTGGCCTGAGCAGTCTCAAAGATCTTCCCATGCGGGAAGAGTTCGAAGTTAAAGAGGAACCCGTCGAAGAGGAAGAACCTGAAGCCGAAGACGAGGAGACATTTGAAGAAGTCGCGACGAATGAAATCGTCAGCGATGAATCCATCGACACCCAGTCAGATGAATCAGCTGAAGACACCGTCAAAGATGTAATCGTCGATGCAGAGGAACTCGAAATCGAAGATGATTCCGAAGATGATTCCGAAGATGATTCCGAAGATGATTCCGAAGATGATTCCGAAGATGATGACGAAGACGACGAACTGGACGAGGAAGAAGACGAGGACGACGAGGATCTGGAAGATGAGGACTACCTGGAAGACGACTCCTCAGACGAGCAAGTCGCTTGAGGTCGGCTCTTTTGCTCTCTCTGTCTTGGCTATCTCGTTATCTGGCTGTCCCGTTTTTAAGTCTTGGCCGCTTTGGCTGAACCTGTTCCGGGAGGCGTCGGTTGATTGACATGCCGTGTTAATTGCGGAGGTTGTTTCGATAACCAGATGCCGTAAACGATGCCAATCGCCACGATCAGCAGGCTCACCCACTGCGAGATCGTCATCGAAGTATCAAACTGGCCCATTTCATCCCCGCGAATGAATTCGATGAGGAACCTCGTGATCGGATAAATGATCAGGACGAGCAACGTCACCTGGCCATCTTTCGCCCGTCGATGAAAATACGCAGCTGCCAACACGGACAGAATCAGCGCGTTGACGGAGCTGTAAATCTGGCTGGGGTGGAGCGGAATCGTTTGAAGTGCTTCGGGGGAGAGAAAACCACGTTTCACGAGAGACATATAAGGGACGCTGTTTTGTGGGAAGGTGATTGCCCAGGGAAGCGTACAGCGGTCGCCCCAGCAGCAACCATTGAACAGGCAACCGATTCGTCCAAACGCCATCCCCAGCAGCATAGAGGGAGCCGCGATGTCCGCAATCAGTCTGGGGGAGTACCCCTTCAGATAACAGCGAGCAAAGAACGTGAGTGTACCCGCGATTAAGCCGCCATAGAGTACCAGTCCGCCATCGGGCAGATTGACCAGAGCAAAGAAATAACCGGGCAGGGAATTAACTCCCTGAAAAACAGATTCTGAATATTGAACGACGAAGAAGAGTCGAGCCCCGACAATGCCCATAAATACGACGGCAAAAGCGGTATCCCACATCACTTGTTTGGGAATTCCGACTGACTCGGCCCTCCGTCCGGCTGTCCAGCCACCGGCAAGGATTCCGAGCATCACCATGAACCCATAACCAAACACCGGGATCCCCTGAGGGATTCGTGAAGCGAAATTCGGGAGCAGAAAGATTACGACGGACCCAATCGCCCAGGTCACCAACGTGGAACGCAGGATCGAGCTTTTCTCTTCGTCCGATTTATTCTGCCGGCTGAACCAGAGCAACCCTCCGTTAAACAGGGTCCAGATCAACAGAACCAGCCCAAATCCAAAGAGAGGAATTTCTCCCAACGGTCCAAGATTGACGGAACCATCCAGAGTTATACGAAACAGTACCTGACGCATGAGGGGCTCAATTCAGCGTGAACGCGATCCAACGAGAGCGGCCCGCACACCGCAGGCTCCGCACACCCTCATTATTCAAGGGCGGCGTATTTTAGGCAAATCGAGAGCAGGGAGCCAGCTTGATTGAGAGATGGCTTAATTGCAGTTTCCTTTATGATGAAGACTCGTCGAACTCAGTACCAAACTTTGCTCTTGCTGTATCAAGAACCTGTTGGTTTCGAAACGGCCAGAAAAGCTGATAGGCTTCACGGAGATGTTCGCGTTCATTTCGAGAATTCCTGACCCAAAATGAGAATATCGGGATTGAGAATATCATGAAGTAAAACGCGACCGCCAAGCATAATAACTGTAATGTGGGCTTATTGAGAGCGGATGCAATCCAAATCAATATTCCTGAAATCGTGGAGAAACTCCAAGCCATTATCCAATCAAACTTGTCCACACGCTTTCCCCATTTTCCATATTCCTGCTCAGTTTGAAGAAACAGATGGACGCGAGAGAGCTCATCAAGGAATTCTTTGGGACATGACCATGATGGTGGCGCAATTGGTGTTTTTCCCAGCTCCAAAGTCATGTAATACTTTTTAATCCCTTGGACTCCTTCGTCATCTGATTTAATTTCCCGTAACGTGTCTGAGAACTTTTTGATGCCAAACACTTTATCTGCAAGGACATCCTCGATTCGCTCCATTAAGATTTTACGAGCTACATTGTCGATCATGAACTTCGTACTCAGGCATTTACCTTCGGTAAGCGGTAGAACTTCTGGGCGTTTTCGCAGAACAGTTTTCGTTTGAAGGACTCGCTGCGGTCTTGGGTGATTTCGACGAGGGCAGAGTACCACTCCTGATAGCTTGCTCGGAGGGTGCAGACGGGCCAGTCGCCGCCGAAGAAGATACGGTCTTCGCCGAAGGTATCCATACATTCATTGACCACGGGAGCGAGGTCGGCCGGCTTCCAGCCCGATTCTTCAGCCGTTGCAACGATCCCTGAAATCTTGCAGACGGAATTCGGATGCGCAGCCATCGCCTTGAGGCCCGCTTTCCAATCGTCGTGCAGTTGGGTGTTCAGCTTGGTGACCGGCATGTTACCGCAGTGATCGAGGATAAACCGGGTATCGGGGCATTTGCCCACCAACTCGGCGGCGTCGCCCACTTCGGCAGGTCGCATGCAGAGATCGTAACTTTTGTCGTGTTCACCGAGTAGTTTCATGTTTTCGATGAACTGCGGTTTCAAACATGTTCCCGGCTTGCGATCGGCGTCGTGCAGGACGGTTCGAACTCCTTTGAAAAACTCATTTCCCATGAACTGTTCCACATAAGATTTGAACTCGCCTGACTGTGGAGATCCACCGATGACGGCACCGGTCATCTGGTTGTCGTCTCGCTCGCAGAGATCAAATACGTATTCCGCTTCGGCCGTTTGCTGATCAGCAGCCACGTTGACTTCCATGTAGACGGTTTGAGCAATGGGAACCTGGGAAGTCGCTTCTCGATATTCGGGGAGCAGAAAATCTTTTCCCAGAATCTCCTTCGCAGGACCCTGCATCCAGGGAAGAGTGAATCGATTGAGGTCCCACAAATGTTGATGCGTGTCGATCACGGGAATAGCGGAGTTCACAAGCGAAGAACCTTCCGTAGTTGAAAAAGGAGAGAGGACTGCCATTGCTCCCAATGTGGCGGCGGAAGACTGCAGGAATTGGCGGCGGCTGAAACTGGCTGCGGAATTCGTGGGGGAAGTCTCTTGGTGGTCAGGACGAGCGCGCATGGCAGAAGGACTTTCTCAGGAGAGATGCATGAATCGGGTACGGAGATGACACCGTCAGGAGAGTGGAAATTCTCGGGCTCGCCTGATTCGATCTTAATTCAGCATAAACGGACGGGAAGGGGGGAACAAGAGTTGAGCTTCCGGATCTCGCAGGCATTTTAGAGGGCACCAGGACATTCAGCAGTCATCCATTTCCAGCGGGCGGGTCAACAGGATCTCCCTTTTCCAATCCGGTTCGTGAATTGGCCAGCCATGGAGGCTCAGGTTGTCCGCCTGATCCTGATGACGTTTGTTGTGGCAATGACATTCCTGCCAGCAGCGAAGTTCTGCTGATTGCACGGGAGGAGGCGACGGCAGCCAATTGCTGCGACGGCTTGTTCGTTGACCGTGGTCGAAAATCGTGACGATCAACGGATCAGCCAGATCCAACAGCCTTTGCGCAATCAAATGATGGCTGGCGGTAGAAAAGCTCTGTTTTAATTCGAAGAGATCGCATCCCGTTTGAGAAACGGTATTCCCAAACCAGCACTCCGGAAGCAGCAACCGGGTCGCAAAAAGGTTCGCCAGTGCTTCGCGAGAGGCTGGGCCGGCGGTGAGTTCTTCTTCCTCGATCCAGTCAGACCAGCGATCGGATAGTGACTCGCCGAGCTCGTGTGCGAGAGCCCACTGGACCCGTTCGGGACGATCATCCGGTTTCAGAAAAATCGTTGGCTTATCATGAATACGTTTGAGCCGACCTCGCTCCTCCTGACGGGCGTTCAGCACAATTTCCCACCCCAGGTGCTGAGCAAGATGGAACGCATTTACTGGCGGTTCATCGATTCCCGCCAAGGAGAGCAATTCGTTAACAACTATGTCGAGAGATAGGTGGATTTCATTCAGAGAAGTCATCATCGGCAGCGGGCGAATCCTGGCAAGAACTGAAAATCGGAGAAGAAAAAATAGTGTACATAATAATAGTTATGTGTTCAGGATACCAGATAAAACGGTGTCGAAATTTGATTTCATCGCAACTGAAGCGACTCCAACCTTGTCGATTTGGTTCTGTGAAAATGGGAGAGCTGTGGAGACTTTGTTTCCCTTGCTCGAAATGCCTGTTAGAGGAATCGTAGCTGTCATAACTTTTACTGAAACCCGAAACGACCAGCCCGCCAGTTGCCGGGTGGTTGCGGTCAATTTCCCCTTGTCAGACTTCCGATTCTTAATAAGGAAACAGAAGGGTCTTCCGGTAAACGAAAAAACAGATGCCGGAAAACCGATTCAATGGAATTCTCCAGTAAACCTCCACACATGCTGCTCTCCCAAGGCGGGAATGCGAGCAACAATGATGTACGTACCCTCGAAATGTTGCCAACACTCGAGATCGAGGCAAACTGGATTGTTTCAGTGAGCGAGAAATGACTCGCCCTGTTTGATTCTGTTTCCAGGAACGTGCTCCACCTATCGAGAATAAGCCTTATGACAGATAAAACTCCCCGTCCTGAAAACCAGATAGAGTCGACCTTGCCATCTCGACCAGCCCCGCTCGGGCGGACTGTGCTGCTGGCCTCCCTTGTTTTTGGCGTCGTACTCAGTGGCGTGATCTATTTGAAGAATCGCGACGCCGTCGCCTACACGGGTTACCTGCAGGCGAACGCGGTGGCAATTAAAGCTCCGTTCACGGCCCGCATGGAACGCTTGCTTGTCGAGGAAGGAGAGGCTGTTGTTCCGGAAGTACCGCTCTTCTCATTGATGGATGACAAATTGGAACGCCGTAAGGATTCCAAACAGCGGCAAATTGCTGTCCTTCGCTCGGAACTGGAACGTGCTCAGGCGGAAGCGAAAATCGAAATTGCAGACCGCATGAATAAAATCGAGAATGAACTGCTCGAAACGAAATTGAAGTCGGCCAACCTGTTGAAAGAACAGTTTGCTTACGAAATGGAAGACATCGCCTGGTCGGAATACTCGGACAGTTCGATCGAGGTCGCCAGCCTACAGCGTTCTCCCGGAACCGACTATCCAATCACACCGGCAAACGACAACGAACGGAAAATCGAAATCCTTCTCCGTCGTGCCGCCATGCAAAATGCAAACGAAGTCATCACTTCCCAGGTAGAGTTATGCCAGCGACGAATGCGGGAACTGGAAGACCAGAAACAGAACCTGCCTAAAGTGGTCGAAGTCTCCGTGGGTGTGGAATCACTGCAATCGAAATTAAATGAAGAAGAACGCGAGTACCGGGAATTGCTTAATCAGCTTCAAGAGCAGGAAGTTCGCTCTCCTGGTTACGGACTGATCGGCCTGTTTGAAGCACAGCTTGGAGAGACGGTTGAAGAAGGTGATCTGATTGTCTCGTTGTACGATCAGGAACAACTGTATGTGACTGTCGACATTCCTTCACACGATGTGCATCGATACCAACGCGAAGAAAAACTGAAACTGAGCTTCCCTGATGGAACCCATTCACGGGGTCGTATTGTTAAAATCGCTCCCCATGTCACCTCGCCCGAACATCAGGATGCGACACCTTCGCGACAGACTTTGGTGCGGCTCTGGTTGGAACCGGCGGATGCCCTGTGGCCAGCAGCCCCGATTGGAAGTCAGATTGAAATCACTCGGTAACTTACCGTCAGGAAAAAGGTTACCGTCTTCTGCACTGGGTAATTTGGTCGTTTGACGATGCGAAATCGCATCAACCAGTCGTGATGCGTTGTGCGAGGATTCTATTTTTTCAAAAAGTCAAAGCGGATTAGCGTGGAAGGCAGTTGCGAAAATTGCCTATAATTGAGCCAGAGCAATGATGCTCTACGTTCGTTCGCAGGACGTCGATCTTTAAAAACATGACGATCAGGAGCAGAAAGAAAGGACAGGACCATGTTAGGACTCGTTGCCGATTTCATGGAAACGGCAGAGGCAGAAGAAGTCGATTTTATTAAAGAGATTCGACTCCGCACCTGGGCCCGACAGAATTACCAATCTCCCGGAGACAGAGGGAACAATTTGCATCCTGTCGTTCTGGATGAAATGCAAAAAATGGATTCTGAATCCGAATAGTTGAACCGGCTGCCTGATCTCGTCATCATTAAAGTCGAAAACAATAAAACAGAGAAACCCCCAGCTGTAAAATGCAGTTCTGGGGTCTTTTTATGCGCTTTCCCTGAGATCGATGTGGTACCTTTTAATATCGATAACTCCCGAAATCAGGGGGGAGAGCACTATCTCCGAATTGTTGCGAGACTACCCACTTCTGCCTTCCATCAGGATTCCTGAATGAGCACCACCCAACAACTTTTTCGTCCGCTGGTGACGTTCCTGGTCACGGTACTGACGTTCGGGTTTATTTTCGTCCTGCTCTCGGTCGTTTTGATGGAATTTACGCCGTTTGAAGGGGTCTTCTTCACTTTTATGGTGGCGTTTCTGGCGGGAGCAACGACCGGTTTTTTCGTAACTGCGTTGCGATCCTCTCTTTATCCTCGTTTAATGATTCCGCTGTACTGTCTGCTCTTATTCGTCCTCATGGGCGGGGTGACGGTTGGTCTTGCGCTGTGGCAAGGCCTGGACGATCCATGGTTCCGGCTCACTTATTCGCTCATTATGGCGGTTGGTTCCACCTCGGGCGCTTTCTTCGGAGTCGCTCTACTGCAGTACTTCAAAAACCCGGCTAACAAATCGACAAAAACGAGCGTTTGATTCACTTCAAATAAAGACTCCGTCAACCACTCTTCGGTTCTTTCTGGTGGCACCACAGAATTATGGCGACAGACCGCTTCAGGATAATTCCGAGGTTCAGGTGGGAAGCCTGAGATAGGCCTGTTTTCATTGATCATTCTTTCAATAACAAGCCTGTTTTCTAAGGGATCTCGTTCACAATTGAAAACCTGCTCTTGCCGGATGGTTGCGAACTCACGAAACTGAAGATCATACGACCGGCATCGCACAGGAAGTGGCTGAACACCGGTATTCATTCGTTAGGGTGCTTCAACGGACTGTCCATATTTCAATGACTTCTGATATTCATTTTTCTCGTTTGATAACCTGGCGCTCCTTCTCTTTTCTGGTGCTGGGTCTCACCCTCGGTTTAGTACAACCGACGATTCTTCACGCGCAACCTGCGCCGGAAAGTGTAGGTGAGAAAGCCGAGACCGCTACAAAGCAGACTCCCTCCGATGTTCTCGCCGAGGTCGATGAGCTTGTCTCCCAAGTCACTGCCAATCCGGACGCGGATGACGCCACCAAAACCAAAGCGGAAGAACTGAAGAAAGAAATTCAGCGATCGCTGGATGTCTGGCGACAGAAATGGGAGTTGACCGGTATAACGCAGCAGGATATCAAAACGACTCCTACCGAAGCGCAGAAAATGAAGGCGGAGACGGAGCAACTCCGCAATGAGCCACCCAAACAATGGAACCCGAGCACGCCCGCTACGGAACTGGAACAGGAACTGGAAGCGCTGAAGACGAAGCTCCAGGCCTTGCAGGAAGAATCGACCAAACTGGCGACGCAGGCAGAGAAAAGAAATACCCGTCGTCAGGAGATCCAGGAGCAACTGGATAAACTCACCGCTGAAGAAGCCACGGTGACAACCACATTGCAGGCCAGTCAGGTCAACGAAAGCTCGCCACCCCTGGAAAAGTTGCAACAGCTCAATAACCAAACCATGCGCGTGAGGATTGGACAGCAGCGAAAGGCTCTCGAAACAGAACTACAACAGCTCGAAGTTCAACAGTCGGTTGACTGGACTCGCTTGAAAACAGAACTGACTGAATTGCAGCTAAGCAAAGTTCAGGAAAACGTTCGTCTGCTTACTGATGAGTATCAAAAAGCCCGTAAACGCGAAGCGGCCCGAGCCGTAAAAGAAGCCGAACAACAAAACCAGGAATTTGTTAAGGCTTATCCTGAACTGCAGTCAATCGTCACTCAGAATCAGGAGTGGGCGATAAAAAACCAAGAGCTCATAGGAAGTCTGACGAAGGCTGAAAATAGTCTGACTGCAAACAATGCAAACCTGACCGAGCTTGATCTTCAGTATCAACGGGTTTCACGATTGGTAGAGCAAGTCGGACATACGGGGCCGATTGGAATTATGCTGCGTAACCTGAAATCAGAAATGAAAGGTGACGAAGATTATGCTGCGGGCATTCCGAAACGAAATGAAACCCTGGCGGACGTTCAGCTCAAAATCTTCCAATTGGAAGAACAGAAATCGACGATAGTGCAGCCCGATCTCTTTGTGCAGAACTATCTCCCTAATGAAGATGCCGAAAAACAACAAATCGCGATCGACGCGATTCGTAAACAGCGAGAAACCTTAAAAACGCTCTCGCACAACTACAATCAATTTTACGATACGCTGTACAAGTTGAATGTGATCGATAAGAAATTGATCGCAAAACAGCAGGAGTTCACTTCCTATATTAACGAAAGAGTTCTGTGGATTCGCAGTTCGCCAATTCTCTCGTTACAGGAATTGAAGGCCGACGACAAATCCTTTCACTGGTTGTTCAGTCTGGACGGTTGGCAACAGGTTTGGACGCAATCTCTTAATCGTGTACGACAGGCCCCCTTGCAGTCGGTCAGTATTATTCTGCTATGGTCGCTCCTCCTGATTCTTGGGGCCCGCTGGCGACGACAACTGGCGGAAATCAGTAAACAAGTCACGCCGAATGCCTTTTATAAGTTTTATCCCACCGTTAAAGCGACGATTCTTTCTTTGCTGATTGCGATCGTCTGGCCCCTCTTTTTCTGGGGGTGGGCTTGGCAATTGGACCAGCAGTCTTACCAGGAGTCTTTTCCACAGACGTTGATTCCCGCGTTGAACCTAGTTGGAAACTGGTTCTTCGCGATTGAATTTATTCGTCTGTTGTTCCGCTCCAAAGGGCTCGCAGATTCCCATTTTCAATGGAACTTTTCATCTATGCTCACAGTCCGGCGAAACATTCGCTGGCTAATGATGCTTTCTGTTCCTTTGGTATTCCTGGGTGGTTTGCTGCAGGGAAACGAAATTGATGAGGCCCATGATGCCTGGGAGCGTGTTGCTTATATCTTGTTTCAATGCTGTCTTACGATCTTCTTATTCAACATCTTCCGGCCTTCCTCTGGTCTGTTTCAGACGATTGTCGATTACAAGCAGAATGCCTGGATGGATCGGCTTCGTGGACTGACTTGTCTGTTGTTGGTTTCAATTCCAGTGACGCTTATCGCGTTCAGCTTCCTGGGCTTTCACTATACCGCTTTCCAACTCAATAGTGTTCTCGGTACGACGGCCTGGTTTTTAATCGCCCTGTTCGTCGTTCGCGCACTGGCACACCGTTGGATTATGCTTGGTTATCGCCGGTTGAGCATCCTGCGGTCACAGCAGAAACGGGAACAGCAAAAAGAAGCGGAAAAGCAAGCACAGGAAAATACGGAACCCGGCGCAATGGCCGAGGCGCCTATCAAACTTGAAGAAGAACGCCCAATCGACCTTCGTTTCAGTTCGCATCAGATTCGTCGCTTATTGAACGCTACTTTGTGGACTGTCGCCTTCCTGGGCGTCTGGTTGATCTGGCACGATATGATGCCCGCACTTTCTGCACTGGATAGCTCTGAGCGGTTTGCAGTCTGGCATACAACTAATCAGGTGACCGACCCCGAGACCAACAACACCATTGATGTCATTGAACCGGTGACGATCTTTGATTTGGCGCTCGGGCTGGCGGTTGCCCTCTTGACCGTAGCGGCAACCCGGAACATTCCCGGTTTGCTGGAGATGACTATTCTGGAACAGCTTCCGATTGATGCGTCCGTTCGTTACGCCGTCACGACCATCGCCCGGTATGTCTGTATCCTGTTAGGGGGGATCGTCGGCTTCCAAGTCGTCGGCGTCGCGTGGTCCCAAGTGCAATGGATGGCAACCGCATTGACCTTCGGTCTCGCGTTTGGTTTGCAGGAGATCTTCGCGAACTTTATCTCGGGCATCATCCTGTTGTTCGAACGCCCGATCCGGGTTGGAGACATCGTCACTATTGATTCTGTCTCCGGGATCGTTTCTCGAATTCGTATGAGGGCAACTACCATTACGGACTGGGACCGCAAGGAATATGTCGTTCCCAACAAAGAATTCATTACGGGAAGACTTCTCAACTGGACACTAAGCGATCCCGTGAACAGGATTGTTATCGAAGTCGGTGTTGCTTATGGTTCGGATCTCGAAAAAGCGACCGGCATTCTGAAACGTCTGGCGGTAGATCACCCGGAAATTCTGGAAGATCCTCCACCCGTGGTCACATTCGATCGCTTCGGTGACAGCACACTGAATTTGATTATGCGTGCCTACTTGCCCAGCCTGGAAAACAGGTTGATGACAATTCATCAATTGCACATGCAAATCAACTCGGAGTTCAACGCCGCGGGTATCGAGATCGCCTTCCCACAACGAGATTTGCATATTCGTTCTATGCCACCCGGGTTTGGGCAACAGGCTTCTGATAACAGCAAGTCCCACGAAGGAAATGGCAACGGTCACAATCCGAAGCCTCCCACCGAACCTCAGGAAGCATTCGCCAATACTGCTGCCGACCCCGGAGTGGATGATTAAGTGAGGCAGGGAACGTTCAACATTTACAATGCCATCGGCCACTTGGTTATCGGTCCCGTGGCGTTGTACGGCAGAGCTTTCAGGTACTCATAAACCCAGGCACATTTCCCCGATTCCGTCTCGGTTTGAATGCGTCGATATAATCCTTCATCAACGCATTCATACTGGTCGAGATCGAAGAACATCTCAGGGGGAATCGCAATGAGGTAACCCTCAAACCACGATTCTGTTAAATCGATATCGATATCGATAGCGGCTGGGTAATCGCCCAAATCGTACAGCAGACCCCGTACGCGATCCGGTTGAATTGGTT
This sequence comes from Polystyrenella longa, assembly GCF_007750395.1. Classification (GTDB taxonomy): domain Bacteria; phylum Planctomycetota; class Planctomycetia; order Planctomycetales; family Planctomycetaceae; genus Polystyrenella; species Polystyrenella longa. Next base: position 1,630,894 of record NZ_CP036281.1, read on the forward strand.
CAGCACCAGCGGGAAATCGGTGTCCGGGTTGGAGCAGACCGTACACAAACAGCAGTTCCAGATCAGCATTATTTGCGGCCATCAGTTCCCGTTCCGTCAGCTCTACTTGCCGTCGCCCCAGCGTTGCATCAGCGTGTTTGGCAATTCGAGTTGATCCAGAATTCGAGCAACGACGAAATCGACGAGGTCATCCACCGTCTCGGGCTGTCGATAAAATCCCGGCATGGCGGGCAAGATAATGGCGCCTGCTTCGCTAAGTGTCGTCATGTTGCGAAGTTGAATTGTACCCAGAGGTGTCTCACGAGGTACGACAATTAACTTACGTCGTTCTTTGAGGTGAACATCAGCCGCTCGCTGGATCAGGTTTCCTGAGAGCCCATGAGCAATACTGGAGAGCGTTCCCATCGAGCAGGGGACTATCGCCATACCCGCAGTGCGGAACGAGCCACTGGCCATCCCCGCACCGAAATCGAGATGCGTGTAATATGAGAAGCGGTCTTCTGCTGCTTTAGTCCACTCCGCATCAGGGTAAAGATCGTCGAGCGTGACCTGTTTCAAGTCGAGTGTTCGGTTCACTTCTGTTTGGAAAACGATACCGGCCGAGGGGCTGATCGTCAGATGAACTTCACATCCACTCTGGAGCATCACTTCCATTAACCGAAGCCCGTATCGGGAGCCACTTGCCCCGGTCATCGCCAGCACATAGGGAAGCTTGTTCGGAATCGTTTCAGAAGTCATTCGCTATCAGGTTTCGGTTTAGTGCCCCAGTAAAGTCCGGCGACCCCGAAGGTAAGTGGACGCCACTCGACCTCGGTCAAGCCTGCTTCCCGCATCAGTTTCATCAAGTCTTCTCCATAAGGAAACTCGGAAACGGATTCGGGTAAGTAATTGTAGGCCGACTGTTGATTACGGGCCAATAATTGCCCGATGCGTGGCAGGATATTTCGAAAATACCAACCATACATTCCCCGCAGCAAACCGTTGGAGGGCATGGCGAACTCCAGGATGACCACTTTTCCACCCGGAAGGCAGACCCGCGTCATCTCACGCAGACCGCTCATCGTGTCGGCCACATTACGCAGCCCGAACGCAACCGAGACGATTTGAAACAGGTTCTGCTCAAAAGGTAATTGCTGGGTATCTGCTTCGAGAAATTGCACCGTCTGTCCGTTGGTTCGACTCGGTTTGTCGATCTGCTTTTCTAAAGCGATCGTCAGCATCTGATGGGTAAAGTCACTGCCGACGATGGGCGTCTCGGAGGTTGCTTTTTTCGAGAAAGCAAACGCCAGGTCACCCGTTCCCGTACAGACATCCAGAATGGGGGCGTCCCCGTGCGGTCGAATGGTACGCACAGCTCGCCAGCGCCAGTAATAATCGGTACCACCTGAAAGCAGGTGATTCATGAAGTCATATCGCTCTGAGATTTCGCCAAACATCTGGCGAACCCGCGATCCTGATTTATCGACATTCATAAACGAAACAGCTTCCAGAGGATGAGATTCAGAGGGAGAGGGGGGATCAGAAACTTGTGCTGGTAGCCAGCCAGTTCGATTTGAATCTAAAAGTCCTTTAGAGACTTTGTGATTCAATCAATCCCGTTACTTTCAGAGAGTGATACGATCGCTTTTAATGTACGGATTGTGACTGCAAGCGAGTGTTCATTTTAACTGGCCAATCCTGCTTTTTCAGGGATCAGGCCGCAAATTTAAGCGAATGGAACAAACAAAGCGCGACGGCCGTCGCGTCAGCGACGTCATTCGGTTCCGGAATTTGCTCGAGCTTGAGTTCAAACGTCACTGCGTGTTGAATCTGCTCTTTGGAAGCTTTACCGCTACCGGTCAGCATCTTCTTAATCTGCGTCGGCGTATAATGCACAATCGTCATTTGGCGCGAAGCAGCCACGTAAAGAATCGCTCCCCGCGCGTGAGCCAGCATGAGGGCGCTTTTCGGATTCTTAAAGGCAGTGAAAACCTGCTCGATCCCCATCATGTCGGGTTCGAATTCTTCCAGGATTTCTTCCAGGCCCGTACCGATTTCGACGACCCGTTCGGCCAAGGTTAGAGAAGCCGTCGACCTAATGATGCCCCCTTCGAGCAGAATCGGCTGGCGGCCTCCCGGAGGAACCTGCAGTAGCGAGTAGCCCGTCCTGTTCAACCCGGGGTCAATACCCAGGTAACGGATCGGTTTTGGCTGTACAGGCTGATTCACAATCAGTTCTTCCTCCGTATGGCCATTTCTCGTAATTCTATCCGCGCTTCCAACTGGTTTTTTCAGGGCGGTCTTCCAGCACGATCTGGAGATTATTCAACCCATCGCGAATCTGATCGGCTATCGCCCACTGTTTCTCCGCACGGGCACTGGCTCGCAACGAGATAATCAGTTCCATCAGATCATTCGCCAAACCATCGTCGGCACCTTCCTTCGCGATGGGTTTGATGAAGACCCCCAACAGGTTGGACAACTCTTTAAACAGAGTCATTCCCGTAGTGAGGGCATCGAGAGAGGCCGCTGTTTTTTCCGTCTCCAGTTTTTGCTCGGCTATGAATCCATTTAACAGACGAATCATATCGTGGAGGAAACCAATCGCTCCCCCCGTGTTGAAGTCGTCTTCCATCGCTTCCCAGAAGCGATCCCGAAGTTTGGTAAGCTCAGCGAAAAATTCGGCAGGTTCGCCCGAGAGATCAACGGTGTTTGCTTTGGTCGTCGACGCTTTCAGGTCGTAGAAACTGTTTCCAGACACACGCTCATAGGTTTCGAGCAGACGATAAAACCGATCCAGCCCTTTGCCTGTTTCCAGAATACGCTCGTCGCTGAAATCAATCGGGCTACGATAATGCGTCGCCAGCAGGAAGAACCTTACAGTTTCGGGGTGATGTTTCTCAAACAGCTCTTTAACAGAAGCAGCCCCTTTGGAGCCGGCCAATTTATTCGCTTCTTGCGCTTCTTTCTGTTCCGATAGATCGCCGTGACGGTCATGTCCGCCACCCAACTTACCTGCCTGGGATCCGGCCTGCATCAAACCGTTATGCAACCAGTATTTGGTGAAGGGTTTGCCGGTGCAGCATTCGGATTGAGCAAGTTCGTTTTCGTGATGTGGGAACATCAGGTCGAGTCCGCCGCCGTGGATGTCGAGCGTTTCTCCCAGGTGTTTTTTGCTCATCGCGGAGCATTCAATGTGCCAGCCGGGACGACCAGCGCCCCAGGGACTCTCCCAGGCGGGTTCATTCGGTTTTGATTTTTTCCAGAGAGCGAAGTCAGCCGGGTTTCGTTTCTGATCCGCCGATTCGACGCGGGTTCCCGCGAGCATTTCATCGATGTTCCGTCGGCTCAGTTTACCGTAGTCATCGTCCTGTTCAACGGCGAAGTAAACATCTCCGTCCAACGGGTAAGCGTGCCCTTTGTCCACAAGATCGGAAATCATATCCAGCATTTCCTGAATATGTTCCGTCGCATAGGGGAAGAGATCGACCGAATCGACACCCATTGTTTCCAGGTTGTCGAAGTAATCCTGAGTCATCTCTTTCGCCAGTTTTTCGACCGTCGTTCCCAACTCGTTCGCTTTATTAATCAGCTTGTCGTCGATGTCGGTGATGTTAATCACGAATTTGACATCGTACCCGCTGTAAACGAGAAACCTTTTGATCGTATCAAAAATGACCGGGCCGACCATATGGCCAATGTGCGCCGGTTTGTAAACGGTTGGACCGCAGAGGTACATGTTTACTTTACCCGGCTCAACCGGCTCGAAATTTTCCTTGTCCCGCGTCAGCGTGTTGTAAACCCGTACGGCCATCTTCGTTTCTGCTTTCTCTCTATTATGATCTGTCTTCTTGGTTTCGAGTGTTTTCTTCACTCTCCAAAAAAAATGCAAGGTCAACCCGTGGTGTAACCGCGGCCGGCACTCCTATTCAGGAATCGGCTTGCTGCACCAGCACGACGACGGTCGCCTCCATTGCCTGTCGCTCGCCTACGGGGCCGACTTTCTCACCCGTTTTGGCTTTCACATTAATCTGTGACTCTTCCACACGTAGTAACCGGGCCAGGTTCGCCCGGATTTCCGCTTTATAAGGAAGAAGTTTGGGAGCCTGTGCGTGGATGATGCAATCCAGATTGACGACTTGCCAACCTTGATTCGCTAGCTCACTGACGGCGGCCTCGACAAATTTTGAGGAATCCGCCCCTTTCCATTCGGGATCGGTATCGGGAAACCATTCTCCAATATCACCCAAACCGACAGCGCCCAGCAGGGCATCGGTGATCGCGTGCAATACGATATCGGCGTCGCTGTGACCAACGAGACCGTGGGTGTGCTCAATCGGAATGCCTCCCAGAATCAGGGGTAATCCCGTATCCAGCCGATGCACATCGGTTCCTAAACCGACCCGAAAAGACACAGCATGCTCCAAATCCGTTGTAAGTGATTCTAAAACAGGGGGTTACAGCGTCACTCCCAATGGACGAGCTCCCTGATTTGTCAGGCAGAATCATAGCTATCGAAACCAAATCAGGCAATCAGAGTCTGTAAAGCATCTTGGTGAGACTAGGAAGGCAGGGGTGATGCGGTCGATCTGGCCTCGGGGCTTTCCCTTTCACGGAGAGATTCCTGTCCAAAGTGGTCTTAGTAAAACCCCTGATTGACACAAAATTTGAATTTGCATAGACTTCCCGCCTCTCGCTCAGATTCTCTCCTCAATTACGCCTCTCTTTTTTCAACGAAGAAGAGAAAACAACCAGCGCTACGGCTACAGGAAGTAGCCCGTATAACGTGGTTGAATTGAGAATGCTTTTCTGAAGAGACCTGGTAGAAATTGATTCCTGATCGAAATATTTGAATGTCGTCGCTTCCTGCATTGGGAAGTGGGGCTCATTATTTGGTCAACAGATTCAATCGGCAGAAAAGGAGTTCTGTTTTGCCTCTCGGATTTCGCTGCAATTTGACATTCTTACTGTGCATGGTCATGTTGACTGTGCTCACAGGGTGTCCGATGTTGCAGATGAATCAATCGAAGACGGCAGCCGACTTCTTTAAGTCTGCGGAGAATGACCGCAATATTCCCGAGACAAATTTCACCACCATCGACCTCGAAGTCGTCACGGTTCACCGGCCAGTGGGCGACCCTTTGCTGGGCGACCAGTTATGGAACGAAGTCGACGAGATGAGCGCACTCCTGGATGTGGAGATGCGAAAGAGCCTCGAGAAAAACGGAATTCGTGTTGGCGTCATTGGTAGCACTTATCCGGCCGCTCTCGAAGAAATGCTCGGTTTGACCACGCGCGAAAAAGAAGCCTTCGGGGAAGAGGAATACGGTTTCAGCAAAAGACCGTTAACTGTCCGCTCCGGTGGCGAAGCGGAAATCGTCTGTAGTTTGGCGAAACGAATCGAAGGGATTCGTATTCCGATGCTTGATGGCGATGAAGTCCGCGATTTTCCCGAGAATTCACATTGCAAGTTACGTGTCATTCCGAAACGTAGCCAGGATGGCTGGATCAAGTTGCAGGTTCTTCCGGAAATTCATCACGGAGAACGGGCCATGCGACCCACGGGAAGTACCACGGGGTGGGATCAGAAATTCTCCCAGAAGGTCCTTCCGATTTTCAGCCAACGCTTTGAAGTCGAACTGAACGTAGGCGAGATGGTCATCATTACCAGCGATGGCGACAATCCGCATTCGCTGGGACAACACTACTTCCGTAGCGAGCAGGAAACGGGCGACATGCAACGGATCATCCTGATCCGCCTGGCAAGCATGAATAAATCGGGCGCCATCCTTAAAACCACACATATGGTGGAGTAAGCGGTTGGAGACTGAACGGCAAAATTATCAGGGTTTCAACTCATCCCCCTGAACCTCTTGTCGAGCGGTATGTCGAATGTGCAATATTTCGACTTGCATCTTTTTAATCGTGAAAAAGATGCGATATTTGTATGCTTTACCACCAACGAGAAGCTCTCGAATGATCGGTTCCTTTTGGTCGCTGATTTCGTAGACAGGACATCGATCTGGGTGATGTTCCAAAGTGTCGATCTGGGCCAGTAATTGGCCATACCATACTCTTCCAGCTCGAATCGCTTTGTTTGATTTGAACCAGGCGAAGACCTCTTCGACATCATGCTCTGCACGTGCCGATAGGCGGACTTGATATCCCACGAACTTATTCCTGTTCCATACCGTATTTCTGAGCTAACTTGTTTAGTGCGAGTCGGGCTGGCTTCGAGCGACCGGAACGGGAATCGGCGAGTCCTTCTTTGATTGCAGCGATCGTTTCGCTTCTCTCGTTCCTTTCTGCGGTCTCCACCAGTTTCTGATAGGCAGCGGCATCCTGAACGACGACTTTAGCCTTTCCATTCACTGTCAAAACAAGCGGTTCGCCAGACTCAAGTAGCTTGTCCAAGTATTGAGATGACTGACGTTTGAAATTCGTCAGCGAATCGATTCCATCACTTAAATCAAACATGGTTCCTCCTAGCATCAAATTGAATGTTTATTCAATGTTACGTGATGATAAGGGAGCTAGAAAGTGCAGATTTGAGGATTTCGATAATTTCTTTGGGCGATCAATTCGATGAAAGATGTAATAGCAGTCACAGATATCTAATGTTATAAAGTGGCTCTTCTTACTATCTTAAGCACATCTATTCTAACTCAAAGGACCCCCTCTATGGGCATGATCAAAGAATTCAAAGAGTTCGCGATGAAGGGAAATGTCATGGACATGGCCGTCGGTATCATCATTGGTGCCGGTTTCGGAAAAATCGTCTCTTCGTTAGTGAATGATATCATTATGCCTCCCATTGGATTGTTAATGGGAAATGTCGACTTCTCCGAATTAAGTTACGAAATCGCGGCGGAAGGAGCGGACGGGGAACCAGTAGTAATCAAATACGGGCAGTTCGTGAACACCGTTCTCGACTTTGTCATCATTGCCTTTGTGATCTTCCTGTTCATTAAGCAGATGAACCGCCTCAAAAGCAAAGAACCCGATCCCACCCCCACCGAGAAAAAATGCCCTAAGTGCTTACTGCTTGTCCCCATTGAAGCGTCCCGCTGCGGCCACTGTACTTCGGAGATTTAGTCAATAATCATTCGAAAAGGAGAATCGTGAGTTACATGCTGAATCCTGCTTCGCCTGTTTATCAGTCTTCCGATCAACAATCGAAAAAGGAACAGTTTATGATTCTTGCATGTGGAATGGGTTCTCCATGGATATTAGTCTTTTATTACGGCCGAATGTTGGCACCCGTGCTGGGGGCTTGTCTCATGATTTCCCCTTTCGTTCTTCTCCTGTGGAATGCCTGTAAGCAAAACTGAAGCACAAAGAATTTTACCGACGCAAAAAAACGCCTCCGCGAAATCTCACGGAGGCGTTTTTTATATTTATCAAGGCACGCTCGTTGGCGGTCCAAAACCACGTATTGAGCGTTTGTCAGGCTACCAGTTGCGGCCCCATCGTGGCGAATGCCACTAGACTTTGCCGCAGATGGTTTTGCCGGTGGACTCGAGGTCGTCACAGGCCTGGGCCAGTCGAGCGGCAACACCTGCTTCGCCTTTTTTGATGTAGGCGCGAGGGTCGTAGGCTTTTTTGTTGCCGATCTCGCCATCGATTTTCAGAACACCATCATAGTTTTTCATGATGTGATCGACGACAGGGCGGGTGAAAGCGTACTGGGTGTCGGTGTCGATGTTCATCTTCACGACGCCGTAATCGAGCGTTTCGCGAAGTTGTTCCATCGGAGTTCCTGAACCACCGTGGAAGACGAGGTCGAACTCGGCTTCTTTGCCGTATTTCGCCATGACCGCTTCCTGGCCTTCTTTCAGAATTTCTGGTCGCAGTTTTACGTGACCCGGTTTGTAGCTACCGTGAACGTTGCCGAAGGTCGCGGCGAACATGTAACGACCGATGCCTTTCAGCTCTTCGCAGACGGTGACCATGTCTTCGGGAGTCGTATATAGTTTTTCGGCGGGAGTGTCATGGTTATCGACGCCATCTTCTTCGCCACCGACGACACCCGCTTCGATCTCAAGAATGATTTCCTGAGCGGCACATTCCTTGAGCAGGTCTTTGGAGAGTGCCAGGTTCTCGTCCAGTGGCAGCTCGGAAGCATCCAGCATGTGTGACTGGAAGAGGTTTTCCTGTCCGTTTTTGCGACGACGAGCAGTCTCGGCGATCAGGGGACGCAGGAATGAATCGACTTTGCCGGGTTGGCAGTGGTCGGTGTGCAGGGCGATGAGAACGTCATATTTTTCGGCCAGACGATGGCAGGCTTCGGCCAGGACGATGGCTCCCAGAACCATGTCGTTTTGGGCGAGTCCGGAAGCAAACTGACCACCACCGGTGGAAACCTGAATAATACCGTCCGACTTCTGATCAGCGAACGCTTTTAGAGCACCGTTGATGGTGGAGAGCGACGTGATGTTGATCGCAGGGTAGGCGTAAGAGCCTTTTTGGGCGGCGTCGAGCATCGCTTCGTATTGTTTCGGAGTTGCAATAGGCATATCGGCCTCTTTTCGAATGGAGTTACAGTTAACTGGAAGATAATGAATATTAGACGACAGACCTGAACCCGTTCGCTGTCGGTCAGCGGTAACCGGTTTGCAGGATTTTTTACAGGTTGCTAAATCGATTTCGTGGTTTCAATCGATCAATGTCGATTTACCAGTGCCCAACCGTTGGACTGCCATCGACACGTCTGCATCGGTTCCGATGATCTCGTTTCGTTGCTTTCGTTCCGCATTTTGCTGGAACAGGGATTCCTGTGCGGAATCTGATTTCAGTCCAGCAAACGTGTGCTCAATAGTCTCTCTAAGCGACCGAAGAGACGGTGGCAGGGGCCCTATTTCAGGTGCGAAAAGCGGCAGCATGAATCGAGAATTCTGTGCGGTCCGTAGATCGACAGTGGCTCGAAAAACAACCGGATATCAGACGGCGGGAGGTGGTCTCCCGGGCAGGCGCAGACACTATAGCACGTCTTTATCCAGTTTTCTACTCTGGACGGTCGGCCTATCGGAATGCAGTATCCAGTGAAAAACGACCGTTATTCGACCTCATCTTCCCGTTTTCGGAAGGGATTCAACTTCTTAGGAAGTTCATTCAAGTAACGGAAGGGGCGGGCGAGTGGGTTTTGACCGGGAATCTCTGTGCTCTCGTCCACCTGTTCCAGCCCAAGAGTCGGTTTCTGAGGGTTGATGGGGATCACTTGTAGATCATCGACATGTACTTCGCCCATGCCAGTCAGCTCCATCGAAATCTGGAAATCAGTATCGCTGTCGGCGACCCGCAAAAATGAGAATCGTGTCCAATCCTGTTCGTCAAACCAGCGAAGGGTTCGTACCTGACCGCCCAGATTGTCGTAAATCATAAAACCGTCGTCAGACCGTTGAATTGGTCGGGCGATTCGCAGATAGCCGCTGATATAGAGCAGTTGACCTTCTTGAACCGGAATTCGTGGCGAGTTAAACCGAATTGGTGCCTGGTCGAGGTAGGCCGGAAGTACATCGTCCTTGTTGACGACGGCGGGAACCGCGGCGAGACGCAAAGCGTATTTACCTTCATTCGCCTTATCCGTCAGTAAGGCACCGCTACGAATTCCGTGTACATTTTCCTGGAAATTTTCCCAACCTGCCTGGGTTAACTCGGTGGTTTGTTCTGTTTCAAAATTTCCGAGAGGCAGCAGATTTTCGTTTGTATCGAAATTGCTGCGACCGAGATGTTCAATCATTTCCCAATGGGAAGGCAAAGAACTGAAGGCAATCGTGTATGGACTGGAGACGGGGGTCGTCAATCTTGGGAAGACGGTCTCATGCCAAACCTGGAATTGCACCGACCTAATCATTCGGAGAGCAGCCTCGCTTTGCTGTCGGGAATCATGAAACTGCAGCCGCTGCAGAGATTGTTCTGACTGCACCAATAAACTGCCGGCTTGGGAAAGCATGGACGGGGCTCGGCTCATTGAAGGGACACGCTGTTCATCAGAGACCCCTTGTTGTTGCAACTCTTCGATTGTCGCTCGCACACGAGCTAACTTGGCACTGGCCAAGTCGTAGTATGTCTGTGCCGATTTCTGAGCAACCTCCGCAATTTTATCTTCGAGTTTACTGATCTGCGCCCGATTGCTGGTCAGTACAATCATGGCAGTTTGATCGATCCGGTCCAACGTGACGCGGGCGCCTCCCGCAACAAACTGGCGGTCGAGGGACTTAAGCCCGGTGGGAGTGATTTCCCAGGCTGAAGCAGTTTCGGGAACACTCGGAATAATGACTGAGACATTTTTCGCTGTCAGAGATCCGGGGACATATTGGCTGTACTGGTTGTAACAGACGGCCAGCATCAGCGAACCGTATTCTTCGCTTTTGATCACCCGGCCTTCGATGATCGTCTCGTTAGGTTGTTTATTCTTGCGGATTTCTTCCGCCGTCACTACACGGCTAGGGCCACTGAATCGTGAACGAGAGGATTCTACCTGACTTGATTCCAGCTCGAACGGGATGACGCGCGGCTGTATGTCGCCGCGAGCAATCCAGGGTTCAATCAGAGAGAGTTCCAGGTTGAGGTCCGTAATTGCTAACCGACGCTCGTAAGCGCCTGGAAAGTCCGAGGCAAGCGGAGTGGTTGTCCAGTATCCAAGGGCATCACAACCTGCCTGCAAAGCACAAAAGGCCTGCAGCCGAATTTGCTCCGGCTCCACGACCAGCGAGTATTTTTTCGCGCGAGAGGAATACAGGAATCGAGATGCAGGCTCTGTTTGAATCCACGTTGAACTGAAAGTTCCCGGGCGGGAAAGTTTCTGTTTTTGAATCAGGAATTCTCGCCATCGGTCAAGGGGCATGGATGTATGGAGCGTGTGTCGACTGCTACTGATCATGTCGAAGTGGCGAGAAATCTTTCGTTCGTCACCAAGGACATCCACGAACAAAGGCCGTGACGCTTTTTGATCGGCGCGGTGGATTTGCTGTTTCCAATCGATCAACATCGGGTACTCAGCCGCCGGAACACGGGCTCCCAGTGTCCAAAACAGAATACGCATCGTTTCCTTATCAAAAGGAGCAGGGCTCGCCTGAAAGCCCTGGCTTTGGGTCGAATCTGGCGGAGGGACATAAGGAGGAGTGGCCGTCGCCCACAGATTCTCTCGTCGCAATTCCTGAAGGTATTGATAATTCCGGTAGTCCTGCACCCATACTGTGTTTACCCCCGTCAGGCCAATCGACGCCGCAGACTCATTGTGCGAGGGGATCATAATCGGAAAAAAGGGTTGTCCCTGAACGCTTAAGCGGTCGAGACGAAATTCAAACGGAAGGTTCCATGTCTCCGGTTCCGCAGTCACGGTCGTGGCCGCTGTTTGTTGAATCATTCCTGGCTCACCGCTGACAGCTGCGGTCACAACCGGGTCCATATGCAATTCGTCGAAAAAGAACTCGGAAGGACCATTCGGAATGCTGCAGCTTAATGTGAGCTGGTCGACGTACATCCCGCGGATGTCGATCTGCGGATAGTTAATTTCACTTCGCAGCTGTTGCAGGCGGGTATTCATCCGCTTTTGGTCGGTTTGACAGGTCAGCATTTCCCATTCGTTAGCCCGCTTTCTGTAAGCATCACCGGCGAGATAGAACTGGAGAGGCTTGGTTTTATCACGAGGATCTGGCTGATTTGGCAAAGTGATTCTTAGCCAGGCGCCCGCCGTTTGTCGGTTACTGCGAAACCAGACGGAGACTTTTAAATCAGGGATAACTCGAGCAGGAGGCAGGTCGAGATAAAAATCAACCCGCTCAGGGAACTGCGTGCGGTTCATCACTTCAAACCGCTCGGACGCTTTTCCTTTGGTCAGAATGTAGTTCGAATGAGAATGCTCGAGGATATCAACCTGGGTTTTTTTGTTCGTGCGGGCCTGCCATCGTTTCTCTGGCCCGTCGAAACCATCGCGCACTTCTTCTCCGTGAACAGCACAGGTGAACATGAAGAACACCGGTCCTGCTAACATCATCAGCAACAACAGGGATCGTGTGCGGGGGGGGAACAAGTTGACGGGCGACCCTTCCGTGGGTTTTAGTCGGTCTCATCTTGCGGAATGTCTAAATCCCGCAAAGTCTTCCTGGAGACCGCATTGTATCTGGAACTCCTGTTCCGAACCTCTTGGTGGGCACTTACAAAAATTTATACAAACGGCCCGATTTTGGTTCAGGTTCGAGGGGCGTTTTATGTTGTCCGGAAACAACATGGGTCCCCAAGGAGCAGAACGCGATTTCGACCCTTAGAATACAGAAGATCTGCGATTTAGCCAAGAGTTTATGTTGCCAAACAGCAACAACGGCCCGTTTTGTAAAGAAATAATTTTCGGAGTGTAAACTACTGTAATTAAAGAGGTTATGGTAATCCCTTGCGATTCGTCTGGTTTCGGTACACAATCTGTACTTATTCGCGGTATAGAACGAGGAGAAAACCGAGACCATGAACAAAAACGAACGATTTTTCGATCAATCCGACAACGAAGTTCCTCAGGAGCTGGTCAAGCTCGGCCGCGTGATTGCCAACCTGCCGGAAGAAATTCAACAAGAGCTGGAAGCTTCCTTTTGTGAGGTGGTGGATGTCGTCAAACGTAGACGGCGAATTCTGAACCTGGTTCAGGAAGCTCTCTCTCAGCTGCGACTCGACATTAAATACCTGATGTTCGACCTCGAATCGACTCGTAAAGAACGAGACGAAGCGATCCAGAAACTGAACGAAGCCTGATGTACAGTCCGCTCGGTGAAGTGGCTTACTTCCTTCACCAGAGCGATTTAGTCAGATTCGCTTGTAGAATTGCCGCTCCGATTCTGCGACCAGAAGTGAGCGAGGACCGTTCCCGTGAGCATGCAGCCAAACGTGTAGGCGGCGGGAGCGATGGCCGCTTCGGACAGGTCCGGAAAATGTTTCGTTGCCAGTACGGCCCCTAGGCCGGCATTCTGCATACCGACTTCCAAAGTGAGTGCCCGCCGTTTGTCCTCGGGAAATCGAAATGCTTTCCCTGCGCCATATCCTGCCAGGTAACCGCAGAGATTCAAGGCGATCAGAAATGCGAGCAGGATTCCTGGAATCGCCTGAAGTTGATCTCGCTGGAGCGCCACGACGGTGGCCACAATCCACAGGATGGCCAGATTGGCAAGCGGCACTCCCAGTTTATTCATCACCCCCCGGATGGAAACAAAACTGCGGCTCAGCGCATGTCCGAGGAGCACTGGACCAACGACCGTCAAAATAAGGTCTCTGAATAACATCCAGGGATCGAACGCGATCAGTTTTCCCAACACGAAATACAACATCCAGGGAACCACTAGCGGACAGAGCAGGGTGGCCGAAGTCGTTAAACTGATCGAAAAGCTGACATTCCCTCCCGCTTTATGAGTGAGAATGTTCGAAGCCATCGCCCCCGGAACGCAGCCCGCCATCAGAATACCCACCTTAATACCGGGAGAAAACGGGTATACGGAAACTATCAGCCAGGCAAGGAGCGGCATGACCAGATATTGCACCATTGTCCCCGTCAGCACCGTCGGCCAATGTTTCAGGACCAGCCTGAATTCGTTCCGCGGTAACAGCGACCCAATCGCAAACATGGCCACGGCTATCACGCTGGAGAGCCCTGGACTGGATAGCACAAAAGGGGTCGGCCAGAAAAACGCGAGCAGGCTCGACAAGGTTAGCCAGATCAGCAGGTAACGTTGAATCATTAAAAGAGCACTTCAGGAAACGGGTGTCGCGGCTTAGTTGGTCAGTGAAAGTCCGACAGAGAAGATCAGGAGGTGATAATCTGACAGTAATAAGATGACAGTCTTAATCTGACGCAGTGTTAATGTGGCAGAGAGGAAAAGTGAAGAGGTGGCTGATATAATCCGATTCCTCGCTCCGGTAATTCTGTCCGGAGGAATCTCATTTTTGACGCTATGGAATTCGGATGTTTGCCAATCTGACCACCTTTCTCCGCGATCTGGAAGAACGAGATGACTTACACCGTATCTCGACCGCTGTCGATCCGCAATTCGAACTGGGGGAAATCATCCGTCAGTTCTGGAGCAGGCAACCCGATCAGGCTGGTCCGGCGATCTTGTTTGAAAAAGTTTCCGGTTTTACATTTCCAATCGTCGCCAACTTGCTTGGTACGGAATCCCGCCTTTGTCGCGCATTAAGAGTGGAATCACTCGATGAACTAGGATCGAAGGCACTACATCTTTTCCAACCCAATCTGCCAGTGAGCATGTTAGGGTCCCTCAAATTGATGCCCCAGTTGGGCAAGCTGACCCATCTCAGCCCGAAGACTGTTAGCCAGGGTTCCTGTCAACAAGTCGTTAACATGGGACGCGAGTTGAATTTACTATCGCTTCCCGCGCCTCAGTTTTATCCACATGAAGCGGGACCGCTCATTAACGCGGGTCAACTTTATACACAAACTCCCGATGGTCGGACGCAGCACATCGGTTCCTATCCGGTGTTGATCATCGATGAACGTCGCCTCGCGGTTTTATGGCGACCGACCGACCAGTTGGAAACGTTGCACAAACAGTATCAGGCGGCGGGACAGCCCTTACCTTTTGCGATCACGGTGGGGGGGGATCCCGTGTCGGCGATGATGGCTCATTTCCCGATTCTCTTCGGGCTCGATCCGCTGGCCTGGGGTGGTTTTCTCAAAAAGAAATCGTACGAGATCGTTCCATGCCACAGCAATAAATTGAAAGTGTCTGCCGAGAGTGAATTCGTCATCGAAGGGTTTATTCCCGCCGATCCTCAGGCTATCGATCAGGAAGGCATTGGTCTTAGTTTCGGAGAAAATGGATACTCCGGAATTGTGCCAGTTGCTGAAGCGACGGCCATCACGCATGCCAGCAAACCGACATGGCACACCACAGTCTGGGGAGAGAATTGTCCGGAAGAATTCTGGATGAGGAAGGCAACTGAGCGGACGATGCTGCCGTTGATTCGTTTGTTCCATCCCGAGTTGACCGATTTAAATTTGGTCCGGTCTGGCTATGGACGGTTCATTCTTTTCTTCAGTTTCCGCAAATCGTACGCCTACCAGGCCCGGAATCTGATGAGTTTCCTCTGGAGTCTGCCTCCGTTTCAAGACTGTCGATACCTCATCGCGGTTGATGAAAATATCGACGTCCAACAGGAAAATCAGGTCTGGCATCAATTCAGCCTGGAATGTCATCCCGGTCGCGATAGCCTGTTTCAGGATGGACCGACCGAACAATTGCACGGGAATCAAATACACGGAAATCACTCCGTAGTAAATCCACCCGGTAACCGCATCGGTTTTGATGCGACTCGGAAACGGAATGATGAAGCGGGACCGCTGCGGTCCGACGTGACATTAAGTCTGGACCCCCATTTACGATCCTCCGTGAAACAGCGTCTGGATGAACTGGGCTTGTAATCCCTGTCGCCAGCCGATAGGAATCAGCTCACCCAAAAAGAAACTCTGCCATAAGCAAAGCTACCATCAGGAAAAGGAAGCCGAAATTGATTACCCGCATTCAGGGAGAGCTTGTTCATCTGTCCGATACCGTCGCAACGTTACGGATCGGAGCGTTTGACTATGAAGTCTTAATTCCCGAGTTCGTTCGCCGACATTTACAATCCAAAGTCGGAACAGAGATCAACTTGCGAACAATCGAATACCTGGAAGGGAATCCACAGCAGGGCAGATTGGTTCCACGGATGATTGGTTTCATGTCAGATGCGGAGAAAGAATTCTTCGAGATGATCTGCTCTGTCGATGGTGTCGGCGTGCGTAAAGCATTGCGAGCAATGGTGCGGCCCGTTCGGGAAGTGGCGACGGCGATTGAAGAGCAGGATGTCAAACAGTTGACAACATTACCGGGAGTCGGACCGGCAGTCGCTGAACGTATTGTTGCCAAGCTGCGGCGAAAAATGACCAAGTTCGCACTGATGGTTTCCCGAGAATGGCCAGAAGAAGCGGGCGGAGACGACATTCTCGGCGAGGCAGTCGAAGCGCTGATCAGCTTAGGGCATACTTCCAACGACGCACGCAACAAAGTCGAAGCAATTATGGAATCGGGCAAGAAATTCAAATCGGTCGAAGCGCTACTTACTGAAATTTACAAACAGCAACGATAACGGAATCGAGATGACGATTCCTAAGGAGCGATTGCGAGTTTTATTCAGACTCGTTTTCGCTCTCGGTGGAAATCGGAGTTTCTGCCGAGGTTGCCTGTTCGGGAATGAGTTCCCCAATGATGGTTCCCCCCCGTGCGAATGAAATTCCCTGTTGCGAACTCGTGTCGATCATGACGGCTTCGATGACTGGTTGCGAGACGGTCTGATTAGCGACCCATTCGACCAGAAAGTTGGCTCCGCTGCCGCCTGAAGTGTCTTCGCGTTCGACCAGGATTTCTTTTGTGCCGAGTGCGGGAATCGAAAGAGGGTCGGCGAAGAACGACTTAACCACTTTTCCGGCCGTATCAAAGTAACGGACCGAGTTAACGATGATGGGGCTGTCGATACTCGTGTTACGAATACTGAGCGTAATCGTCACTAAATGGGGATCGCCCGAGTTGTGGTAGACGTGGGAATAAGCAGGCACGTAGACAAGCTGACCCGAAACCGGGTTGGAAATGTTGTAATGCCCTTTGACAGTCACCATTTCCGAAGCGGTCATCTCATCCGTAGGTCGGAAACGCAGCGTGTCCTGAAAGTTTTGCATCCGGTTGTCGAGATACCATGCATAAAATGCGAGTGGTGAAAGCAGAATGATGATCAGCACGACGATCAACAGGACGAATCGTTTCATAAACGAATCGACATCCTCGGGTTTGAACTGTTTGCTCATGACACTGATCTCGATGAAAGTCTGAATTCAAAAAGGCGAAGAGTTGGGTCTGCGCTGAAACAAGTCCTGACCTGTAACCGCGTCGGTGGCCTCGGTTGTAATACGCATCTTTATGTGTTTACAGAGTGATATGTATTCACAAGGCACGGTCAATTCAAGGGCAATTGACGCAATTGTGTCAGACTTACCGACAGTGACTGCGGAAAGATGGACTTCGGCAAGGCGTTCAGCCGCGATTCAAGTCAACGAAAGAAAGTGAGAGCTACTTGTCTTTCCAGAATGACTTGAGTTCATCAAATCCTCGCATGGGAGTTTGTCCCGATTTCACTTCTTCAGTTAGTTTAGGCAGCGGTTTTTTCGGCTTGTGAGTATTTCTCTGCGCCCGTGATTTCGCTGCTTTGGGTTTGTCGGTCGGTTTCTGTGCCGTCGAATTCGTTGAAGGGGCTGGCGTACCCTCTTTGGGTTTGGAGGGACGTTTTTTACGGCGACGTGGTTTCGGTTTGGTCGCAGGTTCTGCTACCGGTGCGGCGGGGTCAATTAAGGTCAACGAAACGCGGCGACGTTCCTGGTCGATGCCCATGACCCAACATCGAACCACATCACCTACAGCGACGACGTCGTGCGGGCTTTTAATGTATTGCTGACCCAACTGACTGATATGGATGAGTCCGCTGTCTTTCAAACCGATGTCAACAAAGACACCGAAGTCGACGACGTTGAGGACAGTTCCTCTCAACTCCATGCCTTCCTGAAGATCGCTCAAATTCAGGATACCACTTTTGAAGATCGGTCCCGCCATGTTTTGCCGAGGGTCCCGACCAGGCCGGCAGAGGTTTTCAATGATGTCTTTCAAGGTCGGCAACCCTGTTGCAAGCTCTCCCGCCAAGTCGTCGAGCGAAAGTTGAGACAGTTTTTCCTGCCGCTCTTTAACTGCTTCCGCAGTTGTCGAGAGAGAACTCGCATCCAACTCGACTTTCGCAAGCACTTTGCTGGCAGAGCCATAACTTTCAGGGTGAATCCAGGTTTGGTCCAGTGGTTCGGGGCCATTAGGGATTTTGAGAAAACCTGCCGCTTGAGTGAAGGTCGCTTCGCCGAGTCCGGCGATTTCTCGTAGCTGAGCACGGTTGTTAAATGGACCGTTCTTTTCTCGCCATTCGATCATGCGACGGGCAATCAACTGGTTTAATCCAGAGACGTGCCGCAGCAGCGAAAAGCTGGCTGTATTCAAATCGACGCCGACATAATTGACACACGATTCAACAACTTCATCGAGAGAATCCCGCAGGGAGCGAACGGACAGATCGTGCTGATACATGCCCACGCCAATGTGCTGTGGATCAATCTTGACGAGTTCACTGAGAGGGTCGAGCAAACGGCGTCCGATCGAAATCGTACCACGAACAGTCGCGTCCTCTTTGGGGAACTCTTCCCGGGCAACGTTACTTGTGGAATAAATGCTCGCGCCCGCTTCGTTGACAATCACATAGCGGACATCGGGTGTCTTCTCGCTGATCATCTCGGAGATCAACTCTTCGGTCTCGCGGCAGGCGGTCCCGTTTCCAACGGCAATCAGTTTCACATCATGTTCATTCAGAATTTCTACCAGCTTGTCACGGTTTGCGGCCCGTTTTTCTTCGGAGCCGGTAACGTACATCACGTCGTGACGCAGGCAGTTTCCATGTTCATCAAGCACGGCCAGTTTGCAGCCCGTTCGGAAGCCTGGGTCGACAGCCAGTACTTTCTCGCCGCGGACAGGTGGTTGCAGTAAAAGGTTGCGCAGGTTCTGAGCGAAAACATCAACAGCATGGTCTTCCGCTTTCTCAGTCAGCTCCCGGCGGACTTCCCGTTCGAGACTGGGATGAATTAATCGAGTAATGCAGTCGACCAGGCATCCTTCCATGAATTCCTTGAATCGATGCTGGTCTAGTGCCAGATGCTCTCGTGCCTGTCGGAGAACTGACTCGCCATCCCAATTAAATTTCACGCGGAGGAAATTCGATTTCTCGCCCCGGTTGATTGCCAGAATTCGATGGGCGGGGATTTTTGAGACGAGTTCTTTGTAATCAAAGTAATCCCGGAACGCTTGCGCTTTCTCGCTTGGTTCGCCAATCACAGTGACAACCATCTCGCCCGTTTTCCAGGCGATTCGCCGACAACTGTGCCGGAGGTCGGGTTGTTCGCTGATGCCTTCTGCCAGGAGATCGGAAACTCCCTGTAGGACCGTCTCCAGATCGGGAAGCTCTTGGGCTGGATCGACGTAAGCCTGCGCGGCTGCGTTTAAGTCCGTAAGTTCTTCGGATTGTTTGCGGACCAGTTCCGCCAGCGGCTCCAATCCGCGTTCACGAGCCTGGGCAGCGCGGGATCGGCGTTTGGGTCGATAGGGAAGGTAGAGGTCTTCAAGCCGCTTCAGACTGTCCGCTTGTTGTATGGATTTTTTTAATTCGTCAGTCAGTTTTCCCTGAGAATCGATCAGCCGCACAATGGTCTCGGCTCGTTCCAAAAGTTGACGAGCAGAATTAACGGCTTGAGCAACGGCGCGAATCTGTTGTTCGTCCAGATTGCCCGTCTGTTCTTTTCGATAACGCGTGATGAAGGGGACCGTATTGCCTTCGTCGAGTAGTTCGGTTACTCGAGTAACCTGTTCTACTTTTAAGTCCAGGGTTTGCGCTATTCTGGTAAAGTCCGGGGTGGCTGAATCGACCATGCGGTTTCACATTTCAGGGGAGAGATAATCTCGGGGTAGCTATCTGTGCGATCGACAGACATGTCTCGAAGGAAAAACCCCGAGAACGATAACAAAATCATTATGGAACAAGTTGAACGGTTTGGCAGGTGGAATACGAGGGCATCGATTTATTAGTGATTATCGAGAACCGGGTAGCCCAGGAAGAATGCACTGCAGTCTTGCATCTGTATTCTGAATTGGGGGCCGTTGTAATTTGTAATCGTCTATCTTAAGAAGTTTTGTAGAGAAGGGAATACGAAGAGTCACCCTGCTAATAGATCTCAGCAAGTGAATTTATTTTCAGGGGGGTATCTATCGTAGCGTATCAAAGTCCAGGAAACAAATTGACCTGTCCGAAAAACTTGTCTCGGTATGACAATTACAGAGAGTCGTGAGCATGCGAAGAGTTCAGTAAATGGGAGGGAATTAAAGGCTCAAAATGACTCATCAAGTACTCTCGAACGCATTCCCGGCTCGGCACTCTAACCCAGTCGTCCAAATTGCTTATCAAGATCAGCTCGGGATAAAGTCAGCGCCGTCGGGCGACCGTGTGGGCAATGGTGTGTGTCATGAAATAGATGTCGTTGCTCCAGCAAACTTCCGATTTCTTCAGGCTTCAGGCGTTGTCCCGCTTTAATGGCAGCTCGGCAGGACATGGTGTGCAACAGATGATCGATCAGATCGCGGCGATCCGGTTTTTTTCCGGGGCGATCAAGTTCTTCGGTCACGTCATGAATTAAGTGAGTCATGTCCGCTTTTGCCAGCATGACCGGGTAGCGGTCAAGCAGGACCGTGTTCTTGCCAAAATCAGCAATACCGAATCCGAGTTGCGTCAGTACATCCTGATTGTCGAGCAGGACTTCGACCTCGCGATTGCTCATTTCAATCGGTAGCGGTACCAGCAATTTCTGAGACTCAACTGCTGAGTTTAAAGTTCGCTCGCGGAATTGTTCATACAGAATTCGTTCATGCAGGGCATGTTGATCGATGATCGTCATCCCTTTTTCCGTTTCCGTAATCAGATAACAGTCCAGAACCTGAATCGCTTTCCCCAACCCCGGAATAGAAACGGCTTCCGAAGGAGGTAGTTCCGCATGAGAAAGGGCACCGACCTGGGTCGTTGGCTGTGAACCCCCTTCGGTTGGGAACGGTTTGAATGGGGCCGAGGAAGGATCGGTGCGTTCCAGAACAGCGGCAAGTTCGGAGGGAGAGTAAGAATGTCCCTGGCTTGGTTGAGGTTTCCATGATTGAACTTGCTCGTTTGCCCAGTTCATCAGTTGTTCCCGCGTCTCGTTCTGCTCCGCTTCCGTAGCTGCTGCCGCATGTTGACTGTTTTGCGGCAGGCTCATGTTGGAGTTCATATCGATTGAGAGAAACTTTGTGCGCAACGTCGACAGGAGCAGGCGGTACAACTGCTGGCTGTCTTCGAAGCGAACTTCTGTCTTGGTGGGATGCACGTTGACATCAACCGTCTCAGGGGGGATCTCTAGATAGAGGAAGGAGACAGGATGACGACCCACCATGAGCAAACCCCGGTATGCCTCGCCGAGAGCATGTTGCAGCGAGCGATCCTGAATCCAGCGGTTGTTCAGAAAGAGATACTGTAACTTTCGATTCGAGCGACTCAGGCTGGGATGTCCGACGTAGCCCCATAACCGACAGGGGCCTGCTTCAGCTTCAATCCAGATTAGTTTGTCCGTCAGTTCTTTTCCGTGCAGCATGTGAATTCGATCGAGCAGATTTTCGCTGGCAGGAAGTTCGTAGATCGTTTTTCCGTTGTGACGCAGAACCGCGTGCAACCGTGGGTTGGCGAGAGCGATTCGGCTGAACTGTTCGCTGATGTGTCCGAACTCGGTGCCGAGCGATTTCAGAAATTTCCGCCGTACGGGAGTATTTCCAAACAGCTGGGTGATTTCCATACGCGTGCCGACCGGGCAACCACACGGTTTGACTTCGCCGATTGCTCCGCTGCGAACTTCGATTTCGCGACCAGTATCCGCATCGGGTTGTCGGCTGCGAATATGCAATCGACTGACCGAAGCAATGGACGCGACCGCCTCACCACGAAAGCCCATTGTATGAATATGGAAAAGATCATCAGCATCTTTGATCTTGCTGGTGGCGTGGCTGGAGATAGCCAGGAGCATATCGTCAGGGTGAATTCCCTCCCCGTTGTCGACAATCCGGATGAGTTCGCTGCCCCCTTTGACGATCTCAACTTCTATGCGCGTCGCCAGCGCATCAAGGCTGTTTTCCATCAGCTCTTTCACGATACTCGCGGGGCGTTCAATCACTTCACCGGCCGCGATTTTATTGACGACATGCGCGTCTAGCTGATTAATACGGGGCATAACTCCATTTGCCTGTTCGGGGAGAGTCTCAAATATTCTGACGTGGACATCTACTAGCAGTGACAGCGAAACTGGACCGCTGAGTCAATCAAATTCCTGCCTGCATTATAACAGATCGGGTTGCCGATTTCTTCTCTCGATAGGAATCGTTATTCTGAGAGATCAGAACAGAAATAGTCCTCGACGACATTATCACCAAAACGTAATGGAATTATCACTAATGAAAACAGGTTCAGCACTCCGGGAAGACGCTCTGGCGATTTGGGAGGCAGGCGTCGCGGCGGTCGATTCTGCACGCCTCGTGCGGGGAAACTTGGAGTGTACGACAGATAAGTTAGCCATCGCAGGTGAAGAGTTTTCACTCGCGGAGGTGGATCGAGTGATTGTGGTTGGGACGGGAAAAGCAGGGGCCGGTATGGCGGGTGCCGTTGAAGAATGCCTGGAGCCGATTCTGGGGGATCGGCTCAGCGGATGGGTCAATGTTCCTGCTGATTGTGTTCGCCCTCTCAAACGAATTCATCTGTACGCTGCGCGACCTGCCGGAGTCAACGAACCGACGGAAGAAGGTGTCGCCGGAGCACAGGAAATTCTCAAACGAGTTCGATCGGCGACGGAGCGGGATTTAGTTCTGGTTCTCATTTCGGGAGGAGGCTCGGCATTATTGCCTGCTCCTGTTTCGGGGATCTCGCTGGCTGATAAACAGGACGTGACCCGATTCCTGGCTTCGGCAGGAGCACCCATTGAAGAACTGAATCAGGTGCGGCGGACACTCTCCGAAATTAAGGGAGGAGGTCTCGCCCGAGCAGCGAAAAGAGCAAAGACGATTGTCTCGTTAATCATCTCGGATGTCATTGGAGATCCGCTCGATGTCATCGCCTCTGGTCCCACGGTGGAAACGTATGACTCATCGCAACAGGCGTTGACAATCCTTGAAAAGAGAACTTCATCAGAGCGACACCCTCCTTCCGCCGTGATCAATTGGTTGCGTGTATCAGATCAGCAACACGTCTCGGATGATCCATTTCCAAGTCAGGTTCGTAATGTATTAATAGGAACGAATCAAGTGGCACTGCAAGCGGCGGAGCAAGAGGCCACCGCACGCGGGTATCGAGTCATCTCAGCAGGTTCTAAAAATGCCGGTGAAGCTTCCGAAATGGGAGTCAGCATGATGCAGGAACTTTTCCGACAACGGGATGCGAATGCAGGCGATAATAATCCTGTTTGCTATCTCAGTGGCGGCGAACCAACGGTCACTTTGAAACCCAGTAAAGAACCCAGCGAAGAGCCCCGTAAGGGGGGGCGCAATCAGGAACTTGTGCTGGCCGGTTTAGCATGGGCACTGGAGAAGGATTTGCAGCGGATCGTGTTACTCTCGGGAGGAACCGATGGAGAAGATGGTCCCACTGATGCCGCCGGAGGTTATGTTGACGAAGAAGTTCGCCAGCAGACGATTCAATTGAAGCTCGACCCGCAGGAGTATCTCGCTATGCATAATTCCTACCCATTCCTGGAAGAAACGGGCGGACTTCTAAAGACGGGGCCTACGCACACCAACGTGATGGACTTGCGAGTCGGGTTAGTTGCCCAGCCTTGATTTGAGGTATAGAGATTGCGTTGACGATTCTAGAAATCGAGTTCATCAAGAATGGATGAAAGTTCATCGTCGAGAAACGACATCGTAGCCGATGTGTGCGCATGGTTGTTCGCGCTGCCGAACAGTTCATCATTGTCGGGCAAGGCTTCTCGTACAATCGGGCCGCGAGAAAGCGGGCCTTCTTCAGGGAATGTGGGAATGGGCGATTCCGAGATAGCACGGACGACAAAAATGTCATTCCGGGTACTCAAATCGATTATTTCTTTCGTGTTGACAGGATCATCACGCCACCAGGATTCGCAGATGGGGGTCAAGTAGTTCTCTCGGTTGCTCCGCAGCACGCGGCCAATTCGAGAGTCGCTTAATTCCACCAGAGAACCAATTGGAAAGATCGAAACCGTGTACAACAGGGCTCGAACCACTTCACGATCAAAGCTTCCCGCGCGAACCTGATATAGGATTTGTTCAATGGCCTGATAAGGTAATGTTCCTGCTTCGGAGTCCCTTTTCTCAGACATCAATTCGATATAGGTATCGGCGACAGCGGCTATTTTGGAAAGATAATGAATCTGAGGACTTGTCCTACCATTCGGGTAGCCAGTTCCGTTACAGCGTTCGTGAATCTGGTAAGCAATCAGGCAGGAACTTCCGGGCATATCCGGCCATTTTGTTAAAATGTCCATTGAGTAGCCGGGGTGTTTTGACAGTTCGAGTTGGTCGAGTCTGGAAAGCGGTATTGATGATTGGACTAATTTCGGATTCAGCCGCATTGTTCCGACATCGTGCAGAAAGCATCCCATCGCCAATTCATGCAATTCCTGCTGGTTCAATCCAAGGATGGTGCCCATCGCCACGGCCAGCATGCTGGACTGGTATCCCTGTTTCCAAGGGCCGGTGAATTTGCGTGACGTCAAATTTGTGTTCAGGAAAAGGTCGATGTCATTCTGGATATGTTCGAAAGAACCGCCGATTAACTCGTGACAGGTTCGCGAATGATTAATCTGGCTGTGATTGATTTCATGGAAGATCTGTTCGCTGACGCGTAAGTTCTGCGAAAATTGGCGTTTAATATGAGAGGCGAGTACTGGATCGTACTGCACTGCTTCCATTCGAGGCACTTTATGAATAAACGATTCAGGAACAGCACCCCAGCGGCTGCCTGGCTTGCGCGAATCGAATGCATTCGTCGACTTCTTCGGTTCTAATTTTGCCTTGGGCCGAGCTTCAAAATGTCGACTGGCGTTTTCTTGTTCTTCAACCGAGTGATCGACTTGCGACTCGATGGTCGTCAGATTCATCAGCTCTTGCGGAGCGACTCGAACCTCTTTAATGCCCTTTTTCTTGAGCTGAACGACCAGACTTTCGGTCAGGGTTGTTCCCGCAGCCAGTAACAGTTTTGGAGGCGCACTGGTTGCGTCGAAGACGGGGGAAAAGAGCATCGCTCCCATTCGCAGATCCGCGAGGGGAAACTTGGCGAGATAGGAACTGGCGTCACTCCTGGTTGCGGTCGTGTTCGGCATGACGAATTGGAATCTGTATTCACGAGAGGTGAGGAGAGGTGCCGCGCAGAGTTTCTGATTATGAACCGGCCCGGTGGGTTCGGTTGAGAATCGGAAATTCAAACGGAACTGGAATTAACTGTTGGGACAGCTATAGAAGTCCCGAGACCGAATCCAAGGGCTCGGGTTCCAGCGTAAACCTAGATCGTCAATGACTGTCAGGCAAAAATGCGACAGTAGAATCAAATACAGAATAGAAAAAAAAGACAGTCTGTTCCGATTGTAGGGTTTGCTTGCAATGCTCCAGGGAAGATCATTTACAATACGTGAAGCCGCAAGCTCATTTTGGGAGAAGAGCGCGCATGGCCCGGTATTCAAGGCAATAGCGGAGAAGTAAACCTGCCAGAATAAAACTCCCTCCCCAGACGTCTCGTGCCATGACGGGGATGCTCCAGAGTAACCAGACGAATAACGGATTCAGGATCGGCTCGATCAGGACCAGTAGCGAAGCTTCGCCCGCCGTTACTCGTTTTAATCCAAACCCGAAAAGCACATACGGCAAGCCGAGTTGTAAAATACCCATGGCGATCGCCAGGTACCAATGAATGGCATCAGGAGCGGTTGCCCCCGTGAAGAAATTAATGCTGAGTAACCAGGGAAGAACCACCAGGCCACTGATCAAGTTGTTCATGCAGGCGAGATAATAAGGATTATGATTCCGCAACTGTCGCAATGTCACCACCACTCCGGCATAGGCGACACCGCTGATCAGCGCGAGCAGGTTTCCAATGAGATGCTCAGGACGCATGTCCCAGAAAACGAACAGGACAATTCCGAATGCAATCGGAATCAACCCGATTCGATGCGCGCGGGAGAAGGGTTCTTTCAGAAAAACGAGACTCATCAGGGGAGCCCAGATCGCGCTGGTGCATTGCAGGAAAATCGCAGCTGCCGCCGTGGTGTAAGACATTGCCGTGATAAAGGTGATGTTCATCACGGCAAACGAGAGAACCATCCAGAGCATGGGCCGTTCCCAGGTGAACCGGCCGCGCAAGGCGAATGGTAACAGAAACAACCCGGCGAACATGGCTCGGAAACAGGCCAGAAACAGTCCCCGTTCATCCGTTGGCATATCGGCAAAAGCAGGCGATTTGACGAAAGCACCGCTGGTGCTCCACATCAACGAAGTCAACAGTATAAAGCTGATCCCGATCCAGCGAGGTTCAGTCGAGAGTGGAGTTTTAAGTGGGCCAGTCGAAGCAGGCTGTTTCGCCGAGGAGGAATTCATTGGACTTGGCATGTATTCTCTTCCCACCCGGCACAGCGAGCGAACCTGAAATTGGCCACTATTGACGACTCAGCGCGATTGCTTCTTTCAGATCGAGGCTACCTTCGTAGATCGCCCGGCCGGTAATGACGCCGATCAAATTGGAATTCTGTTCGTACAATTTTTTTAGATTGGCGATGTCTTCTATAGTGGTCACGCCACCGGAAGCGATCACAGGCAGACCGAGTTCACAGAGGGCCAGCATATCGTCCAGGGTTTGCTGGTCGATTCCCTGCATCATACCGTCGTTGGCGATGTTAGTATAAATGACTGCGCCCAAGTCGACTCCTACATACAGTTTGGCAAGTTCCAGTGCGGATGTTTCGGAAGTCTCCAGCCAACCGGCGGTTGCGACCATCGAATCCCGGGCATCCAGACCCAGAGCTATTCTGCCCGGGTATTTGGAAATCATTTCTCTGAACCACTCTGGTTCTTTAAGCGCCTGGGTACCAATGATAGCGCGTTCGACACCAATGTCTTCCAGTACAAGCTTTACTCCTGCTTCATCCCGCAGACCTCCGCCAAGTTCGCAGGGAATATCGACTGCTTTCACAATTTTGCGAATCGGTTCAATGTTCACTGGTTTCCCGGCTTTCGCTCCATCCAAGTCGACCAGGTGCAACCAGTCGGCTCCCATTCCGGCCCACTGTTTTGCCATCTCGGCGGGATCATCGCCGAAGATCGTTTCCTGATTGTAATCTCCCTGGCGTAAACGGACGCATTTACCATCACGGATATCAATGGCGGGATAGATTTGCATAGTTCTATTTTCTGATTCAGGGAGTAGTAGATAAGGGTTGGTACATGTTAAGGTCGGAACAAGGATGCGCGGTGATGTTTAGTGCCATCAAAGATTATTGAAGTTCTCCAGTAATTTCAGGCCGACGAGTTGGCTTTTTTCCGGGTGGAACTGAGTGGCGAACAGGTTGCCGCGATGTACCATCGAGCAGAAGGGGCGGATGTACTCGGTTCGGGTGGCGATGTCCGATTCTTCCGCCGGGGCAACATAATAACTGTGAACAAAATAGAAGTGCGCGTCTGCCGGAATACCTTTAAGTAGCGGATTTTCCGTTGGGGTCAGTTCGAGGTCGTTCCAGCCCATGTGAGGGATTTTATAGCCAGGCTCGTCGGGAAAGCGGACGACTTCTCCGGGTAGAACACTCAGCCCTTCGAATTCTCCACCCTCGTAACTTTTTTCAAACAGGAGTTGCAGGCCGAGGCAGATTCCCAGAAAAGGTTTATTTGCGGCAATGTGCTGTTTGATCGGATCGATCATTTCCTGTTTGCCCAGTTCGGCAATCGCATCACGGAAGGCACCGACTCCCGGCAGTACCAGTTTATCGGCACTCGATATCTCCTCGGCCCGACCGCAGATTTCGACTTCGGCACCGATTTTCTCGAACGCTTTCTGAACGCTCCGCAAGTTTCCCATTCCGTAATCGACGATTTTGATCATCAGGCCAATAATTCTTTGCTGTATGGTAAATGACTGAGTATTAAATGTGTTTAACAGGCGATGTCTGAATTCAATCGAGACAAGAGGGGTTGAATTAAAACGGATTCTCACAGGAGCAGGACAATCGACCGCTTCACCGGGTTCGGCCAGCGGTGGTCACTTCCAGTGATGTCCCCGTTTCCATTGTTCGTAGTGAAGTCGCCCGCGGCCCGATTCTGTTCCCGGCCAGCGAGTATTCTGATCGGAGTGCCACTTCCCTTGATTCTGGTCGACCTGCTCGCCCTCAAAATAGTGAAGTTGATCGGCCGATGTCCATTCCCCGGCTGTGATTTCTTCCTCCAGTGGAATTCCAAACGCCATTTTGGTCAATTGAATCATTTGCAGCAGCAATGCCATCGAGGCGAACATGACCACACCGAGAATCGGAACCAGAATTCCCATCTGGAAAAACTCTTCCATTCCAGGCCATATATACTGCCAACCGAACAACAGCACAACCGTCCCCAAGGCAAGGTAGGGCCCGTAAGGAATCGCGGCTTCTCCGTGAAAGATACGGACGAACAACGCCATTCCCGCACCACAGAAGGGGGCGAGAAAGAAGACGACTACGCTTGCCTGCCAGCCGATGAAACTTCCGATCATGGCCATCAGAATCACGTCACCGAATCCCATCGCTTCGCGACGAAGTACCCAGCCACCGATGATGCGTACACCCCACACGATCGCACCACCGACCGCCCATCCGACCAGACTGGTGATTAAGCCGGGCAGGGAGGAGTCTGAACGGATCCAATCTGGTATTGCGGCGCCATGCAACCAGGGATCCATCCACAGGGGGAGAAATTCGGCCCAGAGATTGAGTGTGTCCGGGCTCTGAAACCAGACGGGAAACAGATATGCCCGCTGCAACATCCAACCACCAAGGACCCCGAAGATCATCGCGGGGACCGTACAACCATCGGGAATAATCTGCCAGTCGAAGTCGATGAAAGTTGCGACAACCAAGGCTTCGATCATTACGATCAGGTAGAGATACCACAGGTGCAACCAGAAAGCAGGGGTTAGGTATTCGAGCTTAGTTGCCTCTGGAAGACTAAAACCCCAGGGAGAAGAATATAGTCCCGAGGACATAATATCTTCCCCCGCTCCGCTGGGAATCATAAACCAATACAGTCCCGCGACCAGTAAGCCGTTCAGAATTTCAACGAATGCTTCCCGCTTCGGTTTCTTACGCAGAGAGCCAGATACCAGCCCTCCGGCGATAGGAATGTTTTCTTTCCTCCAGAACCGACGTGAAGACTGTTTATATATTGTAGTTCCCGGACAGACTGCTTTCAGTTGGTCCAGTAATTGTTCATGTCGCCAGAACTGGTCGATACACAAATTCAAAAATCGTCCCAGTACTGCGCCCATTAGAAACAGCACAGGCAGCAGGAAACCCATCGGTAATCCAAACAATGTCACGAGAGGTTTCCCTTATCCTGTTCTGAGTGTTTGTGCTGCTGTTGCTCTGTAATCACTTGTTCGATTTTACGGGCGATCTGTTCGGGAGACGATGCCGCCGCATCGATGATCACTGTCGCCGTCTCCCGGTAGAGCGGTTCCCGCTGTTCTAAAACTTCCGCGACTTCAGCACTGATCGACTTTCCTGTCAGGCTCGGACGCTGTGACTGGCTGAGGGCATCGGCTTCGATCCGTTCCGCCAACGTTTCCGCTGGAGCGTTCAACCAGACGACTGGCCCGGATGCTTGCATATCCGTACGAGTTTGTTCGTTTAGGATCGCGCCTCCACCAGAGGCTAAAATGAGTTGATCCTGTTGTAATAATTGGTGAATGGTTTCTCGTTCCCGCTGGCGGAAGCCTGGCTCTCCTTCAGTATCAAAAATCTCTTTGATTGATTGACCGGCATTCTGTTCGATCACGACATCCGCATCGATCCAATCCCAACCGAGACGTTCGGCCAGTAATCGCGCAACCGATGTTTTGCCGCATCCGCGATATCCGATCAACGTGATAACCAAGGCTGATGATATCCCGAAAAGAGTTGGACTAGTAAAATGGATCTGGGTAACTGCGAGAGTGGAACGCCAATCTCGCCTTATTACAGAAGTGAAAGGTCATTACAGAAGTGAAAATCAATTGATTGCAGAAATACTTTTCCGAAGTGCCTCGCGCATGCTCTCCAATGGTGCTTCGCTCTGGGTAAAACGTTCGTATTGCAGAGCCGCCTGCCGCACAAACATCTCCAAGCCAGAGGCGGTATGGCAGTTGTGATTGCGAGCGTCTTTCAAGAGCAGGGTGTTTTCCGGATTGTAAATCGTATCGAAGACCAGCATGCCATCCCTAAGCCAGTGTGAATTAAAAGGAGTTTCATCCATATGGGGGAACATACCGATGGGTGTGCAGTTGACAAGAATATCAGCCGTTTGTGCTCCCCGGTTTTCCCAGGTGACGTGCCGACAGCCCAATTCCTGCGCGAGATGCTCGCCTCGTTTGTTAGTCCTGTTGGTGATCGTTACTGCACAACCAGCTTTGATCAAACCATGAGTAATGGCGCGGGAAACACCCCCGGCTCCTAATACTAAAGCGGTTTTTCCTTGCAGGTTGGTATCCCCTTTTCCTTCGGCCAGGCCCTGTCGAATCGTAGCCAGGGCGGCATCATAATCGGTGTTGGACGCACGCCAGCGATTGGAGGCGTCCCGGTACCACGTGTTCGCGGCACCGACAGTCTTGCAGGTCTCGTCCGGGAAGTCACAGTATTCAACACAGGCCTCTTTGTGGGGAATGGTGATGCTGTATCCCTGGATTTGCAACCATTCAAAAGCTCGCAACGTATCGAGTAAGTCGTCCGATGGGATTCGAAAAGGAACATAAACATTGTTCAGCTTTTCATGCTCGAATGCAGCATTATGAATGAGGGGGCTCTTACTATGTGCAATCGGATCGCCGATGACGGCAAAGACTTTTGTGCCAAAGTTGATTTTGTCGTAGCGGTAAACATTCTTCATTTCTTTGAATGAAATCTGCCCCGGTGCGAGTTCGCGGTCTTCGCTGAAACTGGCATAAGTGAATGGGGAACCGTACTTCGCGCACAAGATCCGACTCGCCGTACCAAATTCTCCCATACAGAATCCCACGGTGGGAACGGGAGCGGCGGCGACGAGTTTTAAAACACGAACAATATCGGCCGGAGTATTGGCCATCGTCACCAGCTTGACGATATCCGGATCGAGTCGACACATCCGCTGATGGATCTCTTCAAGGTCTTCGGGAGTCTCTTCGAAATTGTGGTGACTGACAATTCGTTTCGTTTTACCATACCGGGGAATACTGCCAGCGATGTCGTCTTCCAGATCGATGTAATCGACTTCCGCGACAATCGCGGCCCGCAGGATCGCCTGACGTTGTTCTTCCGTACCGCGCCAGCGGCCGTAATCGACGGTGCGTCGGCAGGTCGCGACAATGGGAGTCGGGCGATCGGCAAGCAACCGAGTGAGATCAGGCTCTTTGCCAAGCCAGTCCAGGCGATACTCCACCAGCTCCGCTCCTTGCTCGGCGAGCTGCTGGTGTTCGGCGATCATCTTTTTATGTCGGGTCCGACCGATACTAACGCAAATCATGGTGCTTCATTACCTGCTTCCGATCGTTTTTGGTCGGGAAACAGAAACTTTCTTAATCTAGCTGAATCGAATTCGGGCTATCCAGGTTCTGAAGTAGCTGGATGTCGATCTCTATACGGACGACGTTAACATGAACGTCGTATTGAATGACTTATTTTGACTCTTTTCCATCTTCGGACGGAGAGCCGCAGGTGAGGATTTTAGAATTCACATTGTAAGAAGGAAACCGGGATAAAACACCTCACAAACCGGATTCCTGTAGAGCGGAACAGCAATTCAGCCCAGCGGGAGCAGGCAGAGGAGTCGGTTACAGCACGACTGAGAGATGACTGGGGAGGTTCGGCTCGTTACACTGGCAGAATGACCCCTGTTCAGACATTCCGGTGCGTTTCCTTCCGGATAAACTGTTCGTTCTTCACACTGAATATAGGCGACCGTTAACCATGATTCTCGAAGGGATCGTCACCACCCAGAATGAGTCCGACGAAGTGAACGTCGCTGCCATGGGGCCGATTATTGGTGAGGGCTTCCAATCGTTGTTACTCCGTCCCTTTCAATCGACGCTGACATACCAGAATTTGAAGGTTCAACCAGCGGGCGTCTTTCATATTGTTGACGATGTCGAATTGCTGGTGCGTGCAGCGCTGAATCTGTTTGAAAATCCTCCCGAACTCCTTCCCGCCGAGCAGATTCGGGGATCGATACTGGCCGGGAGTTGTCGCTGGTATGAATTTCAAGTTCGGGAACTGGACGACAGCCGCGATCGGACGGAGATTCAGGTTGACATTGTGCATACCGGTGAGCGACGACATTTCCTCGGTTTCAATCGTGCGAAACATGCCGTCATTGAATATGCCATTCTCGCCTCGCGGCTGTTCATGTTGCAAGAAGAAGAAGTCTTTGCGAAGTATCAGGAATTCCTGACGATACTGGAGAAGACCGGGGGACCACAGGAATCGCTGGCGTTTGAGTTGGTGACTGATTATGTGATAAAACAGTGGCCCCATTTCCAGCAAGCAATAGCCTCTTCTCGGACTTAATCGCTCAAGATCGACCCCTATGTCCCCATTGCCCCTAAGTACACCGAATATCCCTCCGGCGCTGACCTTGAAAACTGGTTCTCGACTGCATTTTGGACCGCTGTCGTATCGACCACAGTCGGGACGACATTTCGGTGGGTGCGGCCTCATGATTTCCGAACCCGGAATCGAAATTCGCGTTCAGGTAGCAACCGAAGATGAAGTCACTGTGCGGAAAGTGACTGAAATCGACGATGGCGCTGGCTTAGATGTTCCGGGCGATATGCCGACTCGCGTAATCCGATTCGTCACTCGATTTCGCGAATACTTTCAGGATCAGTTTTCAGTTCCTCCGACAAAGATCGAAGTACGGCAGGCCATTGCCTCGCATGTGGGGCTGGGATCAGGAACGCAACTCGCCTTGGCAGTGGGGCAGTCGCTCGCCATTCTCTCCGGTCAGTCCGGATTAACGGTGCAGGAAATCGCCCGAGCCATGGGCCGCGGAGCCCGGTCGGCGATTGGGATCAATGGTTTTCAGCGCGGCGGTTTGTTTGTTGACGGCGGTAAACGAACATCCAATGAACTCGGAACGCCGATCACTCGGTTGGAATTGCCAAACGAATGGTATTTTCTCATTGTCCGTCCTCTTTCCGTTTCGGGACTTCATGGAGAGGAAGAAAAAGCGGCTTTTGATCAACTGGGACCAATGCCCGAATCGACCACGGCGCGCTTGTGCCAGACATTGGTGATGGACCTGCTCCCCTCCATTGTCAGCGAAGATTATCCCGCGGCCAGCGAGGCGTTGTATACTTATGGTGCGCTGGCGGGAGAATTCTTCGCGCCACTGCAGGGAGGGATTTTTGCCAGTCCGCAGATGAATAAACTGGCGACCCTGTTACAGAGTGAGCAAATTCGAGGCGTCGGACAATCCTCGTGGGGACCGACCTTGTTCGCCCTCATGCCGAACCGCGAGACCGCCGAACTCTGGAGAGATCGTCTGCGGAAGGAAGATGTTGGGCAAGGCGTCCTGATTCAAATAGGGGAACCCCTCCAGCATGGTGCTGTCCTTGAATTCGAGTGATCGATCAGGGGCTCTCAATTTGCCTGCTTCACCTGGCCCAATTTCACCTGGTAATGTGCGGCTTTCCACCTCCCGCGGCATGGTCTCGTGGCATTTCAAACAACTTTGAATCAGTTGTTCTGCCGACAATGAGTTGGATTCCAATGATGCCAGTTGTTCGATTTCGGATTTGTCCTGAGCCAACCACAAACATTTCTCTTTGGCGAGAACAGGCACTAAGTTGGCTTGATTCTCTGGGGCGGAATTGGACATCAGCGCCAGTGTAAACCGCCCTCCAACCAGAAAGCAGGCGACCAGCAAGAGCAGGGTGACCGCTGGAAAGGCGCGGCTCCGTTGACGCGGCAGGATGTGGACGCCGGGCGACACAGAACTGGGCCGTAACTGTTGAGCGGCATCGTCCGCGATGCGGATCACTTCTTCCGCCTTGGTGGACAGTGAAGTGGGGTCGAAGTCACCCGAGAACGCGAAATCTTCCGGGTTGATTACATAGGAAGAGGATTCGGTTTCGGTATCCGTCTGCTGCAACGATTCGAGAGCAGGTGCGAGAACATCCTGCATCTGGCGACAGCGCGGGCAGAAACGAAGATGCTGTTCCAATTCGACAGATTCACTTCGCAGTGAATTTGTTCCGGCGGGACGAGTCATGGCTTCGAAGGCTTGGTCGCAGTTCATACCTCGCCCTCCTCAACTGTCTGGAGAATATCGGCCAGTTTAATGAGCCCTGTTTTGACGCGTCTCTTGGCGCCACTCAAGCTGCAATTCATAGTTCGTGAAATCTCTTCGTAAGGAAGCTCACCATAAAACCGGAGTCGGATGGCATCGGCCTGCGGTTCGGGAAGTTGTGTCAACGACTGGATGATCTGCTGACGTCGTTCCTGCAATAATAATAACGTGAGTCCATTTTCCTCGGTGATCGTTCCGGGAAAAGAAGCATTTGCAAAAAGGTTCTGGTCAACATACTGAATAGGCTTCTGACGCCATTGTCGTTTTAGTTCCCGCCGGCAAAGGTTCAACAGGATAGTCCAGACCCAGGTGCTGAAAGAAAACTCGGAGTTATAACTTTCACGAGAACCGTAGACAGCAATAAATGTTTCCTGAACAACATCTTCCGCTGCCTGTCGGTGAAGTAGCTTACTCCAGGCGACGCGGAACAGAGGTTGATAATACCGCTGCATCAGCATTTCCAACCGACCTTTTTGACCGGCGCACAATTCCGCCATCAATTCCGCGTCGGTGATCTCTTGATTGTAAACATCCATGGGAATCGTCAGTGAAGCATGTAGGGGGAAAGGGAGCGAGAGCTAATACAGGGAATATTTCATCTACTCCGGGCGAAAGCCTCCTCTTCGCGGAAGACTTTCCATTGTCGGTGAGAAAAATGCCGCTTTCAACACCGATATCCGAATTTTCGGCCTCACCTCTCAAGATTTCAGAACGGATTAACCGTGAAAGACTCTATTCTAAGGATGAACTTTGCTAGAATAACGTCCCAACTTCTGTATTGATCTGAACTTAATTCAACGAATGCACAATGCCCAAAATCATGGGCAACGAGATAGAAGAGAGCTCCATGTTCGGCCGTTTCGGACCTACTCCATTTGATATTCGTTTTCAATTAATAGGTATCCCCGTAATTGTGCATCCCGCTTTCTGGTTACTGGCGGCGATGTTCTCCTGGCGAGAACAACGGCTCGATCTCACGATGGTGGGGATGATCTGCATCTTTGTTTCCATTCTCGTTCATGAAATGGGACATGCCATCCTGCAGAGAAAATGGGGAGAGGTCCTGGACATTCAGCTGCATCTCTTCGGAGGAGCTGCTTCGTTTATTCCCGGACCGGGATACACTCCTTTGCGATCGATTCTCGTTTCGCTGGCGGGGCCTGCTTTCGGATTTATCCTGGCCGGCATTGCTTTGCTCGTTCAATGGGGGGCTCCCCGGATCGATCCGATTTATGAGTTTCTCATCAGTGATCAGCGTTATGAGCAGTACTTTATGGTCTCCACCAGTATCCTCATCTTTCTGAACATCGTCTGGGGCATCTTCAACTTACTTCCGCTCCCTCCGTTGGATGGGGGGCATGTCTCCATGGACGTCTGCAAGCTGATCTCTCGCAGAAACGGTGAGATCTGGGCGTATCGCATCGCGATCGTGACGGCCGGGTTGGTGATTCTCTACATCGCCAAATTCGCACCCCATTATCGATTGGTGGTCCTCTGGTGCCTGCTGCTTGGATATCAGAACTGGCAAGCGCTCAATCAACGAACGGGAAAAAACTGGTAGTTCAGCGAATCGGTTCGATGGTGACGCCGGGAGAGTCTTTGAACGCTTCCTGAAGTTCTTCCGTTGCAAGTCTGAGATCATCGGCATGCTGTTGTGCCTGAGTTGATTCCACATCGTTTTCCGAAGAAGAAAGTCCCTGACGGTCTAACCAGCGGGGATCGACTTCCAGACCTTCTATCCAGGTGACATACCAAATGCCATCCTGATAACGTTCCAGGTGGATATCGGGTTTCATCTGATAACCATTCTGCTCAATGATGACGTTGATCAGCATGGTCGGTTCCACATGCTCTTTCAGCATCTTCGGATCAACGATTCCCGTATTCAGCAAATAAGCGAGTGAATCTTCCGGACCGGTTTTTAAAGAGTGATGGATCTCAATTCGGTATTCGTCCGGCTTTTGAGTTTCTTTAAATGCTGGGCCTGTCAGTTCCTGTTCGGCTCTCTCTCGCAGTTCGGGATGGGTGAATTGCAGAATCTTCTGTTTGTCACATTGCATCACGGCGTCGACATAACCCAGCGCGACCGATTTGGTTTCGCGGTGATCTATCCACTTATTCAGTCCCATCCACACCAGCATGACACCCACTGCCAGCAAAGGGAGCATCCAATTTCGCCGTGACATGTCTTTCGTCTCCGGTGGATAGGAACAGGAACTGGAACGTATCGTAAAAGTGATGTCGTGACCAAACGAAAATCCGCTCGTAGCAGACTAGGAAAGTCGCCGCGAGCGGAGGGTGTATTTCAGATTTAGAGACTCGAGATACAAACTGCCTGCTTCAAGTTGACCGATGAAAAGTCATACAGCAGGTTAAGTCGAATTCGAGTTCAGGCTCCGGGCCGCATGTTTGAACAAGCGGACAAGATCTCGTAGAGATCGGCAGAGACCTTCACTGTGTCTTCATCCCAGTCTC
Source organism: Polystyrenella longa (assembly GCF_007750395.1). Classification (GTDB taxonomy): domain Bacteria; phylum Planctomycetota; class Planctomycetia; order Planctomycetales; family Planctomycetaceae; genus Polystyrenella; species Polystyrenella longa. The sequence goes on from NZ_CP036281.1 coordinate 1,667,580, forward strand.
GCAGCCAGGTGCGATCCAGGCGAGCGGCGTCAATCATGATCTGCCGGAACTCTCGCAAAGGAATTTTGACTTGAGGCTCTTCGTATTGAGGTTCATCCTCACCGGTAAAAATCTTCAGACGTGGTCGCATCAGCTATCCTTTTCTGATGAAGCAAAGTCTTCTGGGGGGAATACAGTTCGATGTTAATCAGGAACTGATCTTTGTAGATAATGGGAAATGTTCTTTTCCGGAAAGTCCCGGTGTCGAAGAGAGAACACTTCCTATTCTTTATCGAACTGCAACCAACAAAAACTTGATCAGAAATTCAGATTGGTGAAGAAAAAGGACTAACCAGCGACAAGAGATTTTAATTCAACCAGAATGCAAAAAGACGGGTTAAGCTTGCGCGGATACGAAAGGAAAATGTCGTAATGACGTCCGGTTCAGACGGCTAGCTAGCCGCGATTCTGAGAGACGCTGACTTAACGGGTGAAACCGACATAGAAACTGAAGATTCGTTTGTCGTCGAAGTCTTCCTGGATAATCGGATACGCCCAGTCGAAGGCCAGAGGCACAGGGCCCATTGCCGGGACAGTCACACGTAAACCACCCCCGATGCTCATACGAAAGGCGTCGAAGGCGACATCGTCTTCTACCGTACCAAAGTCGGAGAAGGCGACTGCCTGGACTGTTTCGTTGGCCATCAGTGGGAAAATGTATTCAACTGAACCAAGAGCGAGGAACTCACCCCCAGTGTTAACGCCATCAGTGACGGGGCCCACGCCGCGGAATGAGAAACCACGGAAGGTTTGAAAACCACCGGCAAAGAACTGTTCGAAAATTGGTGTGTCACTACCTGTCCAGCCCAACTGGCCTGCGAGGGAGATAATGTGACGTCCACCACCGTCTGGACGGTTGAAGACGGTAAAGTACTGGCTCGCTTCGAGGCCAACTTTAGGATAACTGTAGTCGCCGAAAGCCTGTTCATAGTTGGCTTCGATGATATGTCCTTCGCCCGGCATGAATGGAGCATCGCGTGTATCGTGTGTTACTGCCCCTTTGACGGTTGTTAGCAGGCTGCTACCCAGTGCATCGGTCAGTTCCTGTGGTGTAGGAATACTGGGGTCATCGATTTCAATGTCTTCCAGGCGGAATGATCCTGAGACGGTCCATTCAGGAGTCAACTGTTTTCCCAGAGTGAATCGACCACCGGTTCGCTGTTCATCCCAGTCGGGATAGAATCGCGTGAAGTAAAAGGCACTCACGCCGAAACTGTATTCGGTATCCATGAAGTAAGGATCGGACCAGGAGGCGGTATAACGACCGATTTCAGAACCAGGTACGGCTTCCAGTCGGAATTTCTGTCCAGCACCACGCCAGGCTGTTCCGTTGATGATATCCTGAAACGACGTGGGTGGACGCCACAGGTCGAAGTTTTGTTCTTCGAGCACAATATTACCCGCGACACCGGAGTCAGAGTTCACACCGACCCCAAACATGAATCGACCTGTACGAGCTTCTGTCAGATCGGCTCGAATATCCAATTGTCCGGTAGGAGGAGGGCCGCCCAGCGGATCTCCCTGAGGGTTTCCACCATAAATGGGATTGTACGGATTCGTAAACTGGCTTTCTTCCACATTCGGATCGACCACAGGAGGAAACGGATTGTCGGGGCTCTGACCACGGAAAAGCATGTCGACCTGTCTCTCCAGGCCCACGTTCCGTTCGGGATTCCCATTATTGGTTGAAGCGAAACGCTCATCCATATTGACGAACTGTCCCGGGTGAAGCACCTGTTGAGAAACTGTCGCGGGAATTCCACTGTGTCCGAAATCAGCGACCGCAGATTTCGTGTTCGTGTTGCTAACCATTCTGTTATCAACAGTCTCGAACGAAGTCGTCTGGAAAGACGAGTTATTAAACCGAGCGATTTCACGTTGAGTCGCGTCTAACTCGATCGCGGTTGGTTGTTGATAATTGTTCGGTTGTGGACGTCGTTGATAGTACGACTGATCCTGTTGTTGAGTCGGCTGTGCGGGCGCTGCCTGGTTCGGCCGAGAATTCTCATCGTAGATGAAATTCTTTTCGCCAGACTGTCCGCGGAATAGTTGCGGATTCAGAATACCACCATCGGCAGGGGTCACGGCGTGCACGGTGATCTTAGGAGCAGAAGCCCCGCTACGCTCAAAAATCTGGGAACCGCCGAGTCGACTTTCCGCGAGCTTAATCATCCGTGGATTTGCTTTGTCACCCGGCTGAATCACCATACGGTTCAGGGCGACAGTCTCTTTAGTGTGAGGATAGTCGCCGAGGATGCGAACGTCGATATTGCGGATCGTGTAGATTATGTCTTCATCAATATTGTAGAGCAAATCGGCTTCACCGGGAGTTTCCAGAAAGACCGGAGAGGCTTCGACCTTCGCGAAGAATCGACCTTGTTCTCCATATTTCGCTTTAAGTTTGCGAATGTCGTCACCAAGAATTCGGGCGTTGAAGAATTCAGAGGCACCCAACTCCATTTCTTCGGCAAGTTCCTCTTCATTGAAGACTTCGTTGCCTCGGATGATGCGATTACGAATCTTGTATCGCTTGCCCTCTTTGATCGTGTAGTGCAGATAGACTGCGGACTTGTCTTCGTTGAATTCAATACGATGATCGATTCCGACGTCAAAATATCCGTAGTTGGTGTAGTACTGAGTTAAGGCATTCAAGTCGTTCTGGATGCTGGATGGGTCATAGAGACCGCCGAATTTCCAGAGGATCGCCCGTTTCGTACTGAGATGGGTTTTGAGTACGCCATCTACGACGAATTCGTTTCCTTCGAAGTAGACTTTTTGAACTCGCGTTTTTTTGCCTTCGACGATCTCGAAAATGACATCACGCTGTTCGGGCTGGTCTCCACTGATCAGTTTGACTTTGGCGAAGAAGTAGCCTTTTTCTTTGTAATAATTCTGCAATCGCTGTACTGATTCCTGGTTGGCGCTCACGTCGTACGGGCTGCCTGCACGGAGACCAGTAATCTCGGCCAGCACTTTGTCTTTGAGTTTGTCGTTACCACGATATTCAATTTTGTCCACAATCGGGCGTTCTTTGACGACGAAGGTCAGAATCAGGCCCTTGTCGGTTCGTTGCAGTTTCGTGGAGACACTGAAAAACCAGCGTGTCTGGTAGAGCCGTTGAATATCTTCCCGCAGCATCTTCTGCGATGGGTTGCGATCGATCTGTGTCATCACTTTACGCAAAATGGCGCTCTCGGGAATGGTGACATTCCCTTCGACATTGATACTGATCACGGGTTGATCGAGTTTGTCGGTATAGGCCCGATTGGAAACCTTGCCGAGATTCTGCTCCGTTCGATCTTTGAGCGGTACGGCACTCGATCCGGAAGCTCCCGGACTCTGCGCGCAAGCGGGAACTGCAAATAAAGCAGAGAGCAGACAAATTGTGAAAACCAGGCAGGCTACTGGGAAAAATCGAACACGAGAAAAACGCACGGTCCGATTCGTCAGCAGTTTGCGAAACCCGGTGTCGTCCTTGACACCTATCATCGGTTTATCAATTCGCTCCTGGAAACGATATATGGTCAGTAGGCAATGATCAATAAGAGAGAGAGTCTTCGAAAAAGTGGTTTCAATCGAAAAGGGCTTCCTGCCTAAGTCGTTTTGAAATCACTCTTTTGCCCCCTCTTCTGCATGGAAAATAACAGGCAGATCGATGGGGTAGGCGGTACAGATATCCGATATCCAAAAACAGGGCAAGCCGAGTTTTGGCCCTCATGGAAAGAGAGTTTCCTCTTTGTAAAATTGACTTTAAATCGAAGACAGGTTGAGAAACGAAGGGGGGGCGATCAGTCAAGAGACGCATTTCGAAACACGTCATCACCGTCGATTTATCCCGCTTTTTTAAGAGACTCAGGCAAGTCGGCGAGATGAGTCGCTTCCGTCTTGGAAAAGCCAGCGTCTTCCATCAGTTCAGTAAATCGATCTACCGGAGGAGAGTCTGTTTTCGTGGGTGCCTGGATACGAGCGACTTCGCCGTTGAGACGCTGGATTTCCTGATCCGCCAGTTCCAGCAACTGTTCCAGTTGCAGAACGCGGGTTTGAACTTTCGCGTCGACCATCCGTTCAAAGTCGTGCAATTTGACATGCAGGCGGTTGAGTTCATTCCGCTGTGCATTATCGAGAGCGATGATTTCCCGCTGAGATTCAGCATACGCATTGGACCTGTTGCGGCTGGAACGCTTGCGCCAGGTTCGGCGTTGTATGATGTAGGCCGCCAGGAGAATAAATCCTCCGAGGGCGACATGTTCTAATCCATTGAACATGAGCCTGTCCCTGTATTCAATATCAGCTGCAACGAGTTGCCGGAGAAAGTCACCGGCAGGAGTTTGTTTTGTGATTATCCATGGTCGTGGTCGTGGTCGTGGTCGTGGTCGTGGTCGTGGTCGTGATCGTGATCGTGATCGTGATCGTGATCGTGATCGTGATCGTGATCGTGATCGTGAGGCGCAGCGGTGGATTGTACTGGTGATTGAGATTGTGAAAAGGCGAATTCTGCAGCCCGGTAGACTTCACGTAGCGGCACACTGGCCGATTCGGCTACTTGAGAGCAAGAATCGAACTCGGGTGTAAAGATCGCAGGTTCGCCATTTCTCCAACCCAGCTTGCCTTGGACGTCACCCCACAAGGTGCTGACAGTATGCGGTTGGCGGGCCCGTTTGGACCTTTCTACCTGGTGTCGCCGAATTCCAAACGTCCCTGTTTCGGAGAACAGAATATCTTCCAGCTCAGCTGCTTTTTCTGGCATCGCCAGCACAGTTAAAACGACCGCGGGGCGATCTTTTTTCATCGAAATCGAAGTCGTAAAGACATCAAGAGCACCCGCTTGCATCAATTTCTGACGGGTATGCCCAATGATTTCTCCGGAAACGTCATCCAAGTTGGTTTCCAGTACGGTGATAAAATCGTGTTCGGGCTGAACGACCGCCTCGCCAATAAACATTCGGAGCAGATTGGCTCGTTGAGGGAAGGTCATGGTTCCGGCGCCGTAACCGACTGCTTCGATCGTCATCGCGGGCAGGGCACCAAATCGGTCGACGATCGTTTTGACAATTGCTGCGCCTGTCGGGGTCGTCAGCTCCGCCTCGATGGGAACATCAACCAGCGGAATTCCGCGAAGAATTTCAGCTGTGCCGGGCGTGGGAACAGTGCAGATTCCATGATCAATTTTCACCTGTCCTTGTCCCGGGGGCAGGGGGCTGCAGACCACTTGATCGAGTCCAAGCAGGTCAAATCCGATGGCAGCACCGACAATGTCGACGATTGAATCGATCGCGCCGACCTCGTGAAAGTGGATTTTATCGAGCGTCGAACCATGGACGTGGGCTTCGGCTTCGGCCACGACTCGAAAAATGGAGCGAGCCAATTCTTTCTGTGCTGGACTGATCGCATCCGCCCGGTCCAGTATTTCATGGATATCGCTCAAATGGCGGTGAGCATGCTGCTCTGGGTGTTTGATTCGGATCGAAGTCGCCCGAAAGCCCCCTTTAACGACGGTCTCGGTCAGTAACTCGACGCCGGGTAATTGCAAAGAGGCAATGCCGCGACCGAGTTTATCAATAGGGACCCCGACGTCAATCAGGGCTCCCAAAGTCATGTCGCCACTGATGCCGGTGGAACAATCGAGGTACGCAATTTTCATCAAAACGGTCCGAATTGAACAAAGTCTGAAAGGTGCTGGGTAAATCCAACTCTCCCATCAGTTTATGCATTGATATCACGGAAACCAAGCCGCTTCGATACAGAATGGTTTAAGCATCCGTTAAGAATTGAAGAGATTGGCGAAATTCGGGGCGTGATTGAATTCAGCGATCAATAGTGAGGATGCAGGCATTGAGAAGGAAAAGGTTGGTGGAATGCCGCGCTCGCGGGCGAGATCGAGCGGGCTAAATTCCACGTAGCGTGATTACCTGTCCGAAAATTGACTCTTGCCTCATTAACTCGAATTGAAATTGAGCAGATGATGAAGCAATAGATCGCCGAGCAATTAACAGATGTTTGATGCACCGGCAACTTGTGATTAGATTGAGTTTAGTGAGTTTTACAGAGAAAGGATATTAGTTCGGACGAGCTGTAGAGAGGATTTTCTGGACGTGAATTTGTATTCAGCTATTTTGAGTGTTCTAAGCAGGTAAAGCAAGTCTGTTGAGGTCATCAGGAAAAGCGATTCAGCATGGTATTCAGCTTCTCGTCAAACAGACCCCGTCCATAATAGACAAAATTGAAGATGGATCCCCGAAGTTCTCCAGACTTTCAATGCATTCCATTTTTGTCCAGAATTACATTGACCCCCAACCATGGTTGAACCTAGTATGAGCCGATAAATTCCTGCCCTGTGAGGACTTTCCACACAGGTCGAGTATAAAACAGGACATCGTTGCACCTGCAATACAATTTGACAGACAACGTGGTTTGCGGGTCGCCCAAGCCCAGGTTTGCCATCCGCAAGGATGACAGCCGCTGTGGGGATACCCCACGGTAGAAGAGTTGCTTGACACTCGTTCCCGGAAGGTGTTACCGACTAGAAGTTAGTCGGTCTACACCTTCGCAACAGGATCCGTTGAGCGGCCCGCAAACCAATTTTATTTCACTCCGTGCCCAATCTCTGATTTTCACTCACTCAGTTTTATTCACACAGTTTCATCCACACAGTTTCATCCACACAGTTTCATCCACACAGTTTCATCCACACAGTCAGGTAGAGCAGTAATCTGTTTCTGTTTTTCTCTCCAATTCCGAGATAGAGAGGAACGACTGCCTCCGCTGTGGTGTCGCTATTCTGTTTAAGTAGACAACGTTTATGGGGTTCTTCGATTTTCTACTACGTTTGCTCGGACTGAAAAGCAAACCCCAGGCCACCATGGCTCCTGCTGCTGGTACGCAATTCAAAAAAACAACGAGCCCAAAGCGGACTGACCGTAAGCTCGATCCTCTTCGCTTTCAACGCGAACGCTGGTCGAAGGTTGCAAAATCGCCTCAACAGCAGACGACGACTTCTCGTCCTTTTTCCGTTCCTGCCGTGAAAGTCGAGCAACCTTATCCGTTTGCCCACTTCTCACCCATGGGCGATGGTTATCTCGATCTCAGTCAGGATGGCGATTCCGTTCAACTTCAGGAACTGGAGCTTCCCGAGTTCTCCAACCCACAGCAAATGGCCGACTGGTTGCAAATGCCGGTGGGGCAACTCGCCTGGTTAACATGCCAGTTTGAAGAAGGGTATGCCCACGCCACGGAAAAGGCGGCTCACTATCATTTTCGCTGGCTTCCGAAACGAAATTTTGGTTGCCGATTAATCGAATCGCCCAAGCCCCTATTAAAACAGGCCCAACGCAAAGTCCTGCGGGAAATTCTCGACAACGTTCCCACCCACCAGGCGGCGCATGGATTTGTGCAGGGAAGTTCGATTCTCACCAACGCTCAGCCACACTGCGGTAAACGAGTCGTATTGAAATTCGATCTAGAGAACTTTTATCCCCACGTCCGTTTTTCCAAAGTGGTCGCCATTTTCAGAAGCATGGGATACAGTCGCGAAGCCTCGATCTGGCTCTCTCGCTTATGTATGTCACGGTTACCGCTCGACTGTAAACCACCGACGGCGAATCCCGAAGCACTTTGGATATACCAACCCACCCACCTGCCGCAAGGGGCACCCACGTCACCCACTCTGGCGAATCTGGCCGCCTATGTTCTTGATGTGCGATTGGATGGATTAGCTCGATCCTTTGGTGCAGACTACAGCCGCTATGCCGACGACCTGACCTTCTCGGGCGATGCCCAATTTCTGAGATCGTTGAAGTCGTTTATTCCTTTCGTTGAAAAAATCATTCGAGAGACCGGTTTCAAGGTCAATAAAAACAAACGCAAGGTCATCCGCAACAACCAGCGACAGTCGGTCACGGGGGTGACCGTCAATGAGCACCCCAACATCAACCGCAAGGAATTCGACCGACTCAAAGCGATTCTGCACAACTGCGTTCGTTACGGTTCCGAATCCCAGAACCGCGACCAGCTCCCTGACTTCCAGGCCCATCTCCGCGGCCGCGTCGCCTACTTCCAGCAACTGAACCCCACCCGCGCCGCAAAACTGAAGCAGGTCTTCGAGCAGATTCGCTGGTAGGGAGGACTGGTTGAAGTGGTCACATTGACCAGCTCAACCCGACAGGTAATCAGAAAACTTTGCTCAGCTAACCTGTCAAAAATTCTACTTTGGACTTACCTTATAGTAGGTCGAGTCAGATGAACGAGCTCCAGGACATTGTTCTGCTGAATTGGCCCTCGTTGTTTCCTTCAAGTAGCTGTTATTCACTTCAGGACACTGCCTCTCGTGTTTCGTGCCGCTTTAAAACAGATGCTGAAACCGCTCATCCGACTGATTGTCGGTGTGATCGCGATTCCGCTGTTTCGGCTGTTCATGAGGAAGGTCGTGCGGTTACAAACGCTTGACGCCGAACTGGAGAAAGACCTGGAAGAGTGGTTCCGCGCGTCGCTCATGTTGCTGGTGGCGACGGCGAATATGGAACACCTCTTTTTCGGTTGGGTGCCGGTGGAATTACTGGAAGACCATGGGTGGATTACCGTCACCTTCCGAGTGATGCTGGCGATCAGCGTCGTGCAATTGATGCCCGATCAGGAACTGTTCTCCATTATTCATCCCGGTCCCCCCAAACTGAAAATTAAAGGGATTCGCAGCCTCTATACCGAGGTCCGTGATAAATGGAAGGCGATTGCCAAAGGCCTGCTCTGTCAGCACCTCAATCGATCCTCACCAATGTTCGCCATCATGGCTGCGATCTTCGGTGGAGTTGACCGCTTGCATCTTCGTGAACATTTGCAGGAAGCAGTTCACTTACTCGATCATTTTGGCAATGAAGTCGTCGGTGGCGCTAATCTGTTGGAGCATACCAATGCCGTTATTCAGGTGAATGGTTCTCAATACTTCACGATCGTCAGTAACGAAGGCTGGATCGTGGGTTGGGCGTGTTACTTCATTGCGATTATTCAGTATCTGATAATTGGACTGGTGACTTCTAAAGACAAAGCTCTCGATGCTCTCTCCGAATTCGACAGACAAGTGGCGATCCGTCGACGTGAAATTATCGACGAGTTTGCACTACCGGAAGATCGTAATCGAGGAGAAGAACATCCGGTCGGTGTCGAGCCAGAGCCAACGCTAAAGCCAGATCCAGAGCCAACGCCCGACTCGTCTTCAGATGACGAGTCTACTCCGAAGGCAGAATGAACTTGTAACTGAACGTTCCGAGCAACTGATCTTCTTCACCTCGGTGGCACTGGAGGCATTGAGTAAAAGCACGCAGTGATCCCATCATGCGAATCGATTTCGGTTGACTGTCGACGACGAGATCTTCCCCTTCAAGTATTTGAGCCAGCGCGGAGATTTCGAAATCGGTTAAGGGGCGTGTGCTGGTTTCGTGCTGTCGCAATTCCTCCATCCGGGGAAGTTCGGGAGAGTTGTACGCAACAAGTTCCCCATGCTTTAACAGGCTGACCAAATGAAGCTGAACGAGTTTCCAATCGCTATGTTGCTTATTGCCGATCGTTGGCAGTTCCTGAAAACCATGAGATCGAATGCAGCGAACATCTCGGCGGGCTGCTCAAGTATTACTACCGCGACGCTGCGTGAAACCGCCTCCAATAAATGTAGGTCCTCGTGTTGTGATTCCGCGCTACCATTTCGCTCGGAAGGTTATTTTCGCATTGAATCTGACAATCAGCTTCGAGCAGTGAAACGAATCTCGTCCGAAAACCATCTCTTGTCTGCAACACAACCACTTGGAATCACTCGTTTTCTACATCGGCTGAATATTTTTACGATACGCTGGCGCCGTGGCCGTATAAAGTGCAAAAGTCGAACTAAGGTACGGTTATTATTCCATCATCACCCAAGTCATCGATCGCCTGATAAGATACGTCATCGTCCGCCTGAAGTTTTACTGCATCATTGTAAATGCCCACATAGTAGAGACATCGACCATCACTGATAGTATGAATTCCATACACACCCACCTCGCCAAGAGTTGGGCTTCCATCAGAAAGCGTGTGAAGTTTTTTACCGGATTCCCTTCTCGCATAGAACTTGGTCAAGTTTGTAGAGAGAATTTCATTTTCTGAACTAGATATTTCTACAACTGGTCCATTGACATGATAAGTCATTTTTTCACTAATTTGAGAAGGTTTGTTAACAGGGACTGTGTAAAAGGCACCATTAAAGTCATCCGCTATTATAAAGCCGTATGAAATCACTTTTGGTTGCCGAAAGAGGAAGGATATACTAATAAACACAGTAATACCCATGAATAACAATCCGGCAATAACAGCGGTTCGTTTTAAAACTCCAGAACGCGGACTAGCTACAAAGTACTGTTGAGCGATGAGGTACATGATTTGCCTAGAGGGAGTTTCAAATCCGTTTAAGTATAAAGATCAGACAAGCGAGTTGCACGAAGCTGTGGTACAGGTGAGCGTAATAATCGTAACGCACAACCAGCCTGCGAAAGTTTTTCAGCCAACTGATCGTGCGTTCGACTCTCCAGCGTTTGCGGTAGCGGCGGAAGGATCGACCATCCTGAGTTGGTTTCTTCTTACGATTCTTTTTGTGAGGAGTGACTAACTCTATCCCTCGCCACCTGAAGAGACGGTGCCGCAGCGGATCACTGTCGGCGATTTTATCATAAAGCAGTCGTTCCGGTTCTCGATAGGGAACCACGGAATGATCGAGCAACGTTTCGATCAATTTCACCTCAGCGGGCTACGCACTATGCACCTCTGCACTCAGGGGTATTCTTCGACCATCCAAGAGCAGCATGATCTTGGTTCCCTTACCGCACTTGGTGGGCCCAACGCTTTCCCCCTTTTTTTTGTAGGAGCAAACGTGCCATCGGCCATCCCTTCAGTCCAGTCGAGTTCCCCCTCCTGCTGGAGTTTTTCTACGAGTCGTTCCCAATCGAGTCGAAAGACTCCCGACTCTGTCTATGATTTGAATCGCCTCCAACACATTGTAAAAGAGGGAAACGATTTTGGTAAATCCTTCCAACGGGCGCCTGTTCTCAGCACCCAAAGAATGCCTTCAAAGCACTCTCGTGGTGGTGCCTGTGGCCGCCCCCCCCCAAACTTGGGAGGGCCCCTCTCAGGGAAAGAGGTCTTCGACCAAAAGCCATTGCTCATCAGTGAGTTACGTAACACAGTCCGTCCTGGATGCTGTTGTGTATCGTTTGAGTGAGGGATACCATTCCAGCGTCATCTCCATTGTTAAGTCTCCTTTAAGGAGACAATACAATGCAATCAACAGACCAATTCGTTCAGTAATTCTATGGTTTTGCAGCTGCCTCTACTTACATCCAGTAAATGTAAAGCCAAGCTCAGGAATACCATCGTTATTCCAATAAAACCAAAAATGAAATCGATAAAAGACGCAATGGAAATTAATAGACCGAACAGTGTTCCAGCTCCGTAGCCAGCGGTTTTCGTCCGTGGCAAACAGATTAATAGAAGAAAGAAACCAAAAAGAAAGGCGGACAAATATAACATGGAATAGAACATAAAGGCTCTTTTTCACAGTATAGAACGAAGGAGATAGGTCCTGATCCAAGCGAATAACGATGGGTTCTGCTGTAATATTAACGGGTCTGGTCGAGATGAAAAGAACTCATTCCACAAAAAAACATCCTGATGATAATTTTATCATCAGGATGTTTAAATTTATTCTCAGCAGATCGTCGAATAACCAATCGCTATCTGGCTTCGCAAAGCCTCGCGTCGATTAACGTTCGACGTCCACAAGTCGCCCCATCGAGGCGGAGGCCTTAGACACCAGAGAAGGGGTGAGCGGCGGCGCCTTTTTTGGCGATCATTTCGTCAACAGAAGGTTCGTTTTTCATTGCACGGGCGATAGATAATTTAGTCGCTTCGTAGTTGTATTCGAAGATTTTCTTGTCGTCGCTGGCTTCCCAGTGGATGAAGACGCCACAAACGATAACCAGGTCTTCTGCCTGGTCTTTGGGAATGACCCCTTCTTCGACAGAATCAGCGACCGCTTTGGCAACGGCGTACTGAGCTGGTCCGAACATCTGAACGGCCTGTTTGGCTCCTTTGATGGTCACTTTGGTGATCATCACGGTAGCGGGTTTAACGGCCAGATTCGGTTCGAGGACGGCCAGCAGGTTGCTGTGTCCAGCAGTCTGGCTGCAAAGAGCGTTTGAGAATGCGGTTCCAACGGGACCCGTTTTATCGCCAATGAGCAAGTCGATATGAGCGACTTCGTTACCTTCACCGACCAGAGCTTCACCAATGTACAATGACATGTTGCTTCTCCTGAAATTTCTTGAGTGTTCCGACAGAGGGGTAAGTTAGTGAGTCTCTGACGGAGCGTAGGGGCATCTATATTGTGAGCGGTCGAATTGAGCTCTTCTCAACTCGAATATGGTACGATCGGATGTCGCTACACTCACCGTAATTGAATCGATATGCGATAGTCAGCGGAACGGAACACCGGAAAGAAGGCCCTGAGGGGCGAGAACCCGGCGATTTAGACCCGCTTGGATGATTGGCAGTCAGTCTACTGATTTCTGGAAATTTCGCTCCGGATGTCGCAGCACCGATCCGCTTTTCATTCCCCATTTGATAGCATTTCAGCCACTTGATTTCCAGTTCGTGCGGAAACTTTTCAAAAGAGGGTGATTCAAATCTCTCAAACGGCGTCTAACTCCGGTTTAAAACCGATTTTAATTGCCGGATGTTCGGTTCGGGCTGCAGTCTGGTCGGCGAGAAGCGTCCAAATTGCCTGTATCGCCGCCGATCAATTCGGTGACGTCGATCTTCGTGCGTCGGGCGTCGCCTGGCTTCCCCTTAGTTCCGATTATCATGAACTTCCCGAATATGTCCAACAACTGGACCTTTCCGGCTGGTGTTACACAGGTGGCCTGGAAAATCATCCGGAACTATTGAGACAGTGTGAACGGAGCGCCCCTTTATTCGGCGTCCGTAGCTATTCGGTAGAACGACTACGCGATCCGATACTACTATCCCGCGTTGTGGAACCGACGGGTATTCATGTGCCTGAAACCAGATTGATGACCGGAAAGGCCCCCGACGGGGACTGGCTGCTCAAACCCTGGCGCTCGGGGGGAGGGCAGCGAATCCGCCAAGCCGACAGAGCAGGGGCACAAACAGGGACAGGGGGCGAGTCGTTTTATCTGCAGCGACGCGTTCGTGGAGTTCCTTATTCGGTCAGTTTTCTCGCCCGGAATGGAAAAGGAGAGATTCTGGGGGCTGTGCGGCAGTTCATCGCGACCTCCAGCGAAATCCAGGTATCTCGGGGGATACGCCTTCAGTTCCCATTTCTTTTTTGTGGCGGCGTGACCTGTGAAGTCGGGGAAGTGGCCTCCCCAGATGTTCTACAGGATTTGGTTGATCGCCTTGTTCAGGAATTCGAACTGGTGGGTTTATGTGGTATCGATTTAATTAAAACGGACACATCCCGAACTTGCCTGCTGGAAGTGAATCCCCGGTATACAGCGACGATGGAATTGCTGGAGCGACGGAGTGGAACCCGTTTTCTTCCACAGCATTTTGCCGCTTGTCAGGGAAAAGAAGCTACGATTCCAGCGTTTTCTGCCACAAAAGACAGCGTCCGACCGATGTATGTCGCCAAACAGGTCCTTTACACGCCGACAGGGCTGACCATCGGCGAGGAAGGCTTGGTTTCCTTGCTGGGAGGGAGCTTTCTCCAAGCGTCAGACGCCGAGATTATTTTGGCAGATCAGCCTGCTCCAGGCTCCGTTTTACAGGCGGGTTGGCCTATTTGCTCGTTAATTTCGCTCGGAAGGACGGAAGAGCAATGTTTACGGACTCTTCGGTACTATGCCGGAAGGTTGGCTATTGTGCTTGATCAGGAAAAATGGTCCGAGTATCATCGAGACCTGTAAATTCTAATTCCCCCGGCAGCTTTACTTTAACGAAAATCAATATCCCCCGGTCATGAGTAATCCACACGATGTTCGCATTCAAGAAGTGAGTTGCGAAATTGAATCTGTCGTCTTTCGAACACCATTGAAATTTGGAGGACGGGTTGTAAGTAAAGCTGAACTACTGAACGTCTTCGTGACAGTGGAGCGGCGCGATGGACATCTCGCCGAAGGCTTCGGGAGTATGCCATTAGGAAACATCTGGGCCTGGCCCACGGACAAAGTCGAACCCGAGACGACTTTGGAGATTATGAAGAAGTTCGGTGAGGAGGTTGCCCGAATCGCCAATGCCTACACACCGTATGGGCATGCACTCGAAATCAGCTTTCAGCTCTCGGCCGAGTACTACCATCTCGGGCGGACATTACCGGGTCGAATGGGGCACGATGTGGTCATGCCGGAACTGGCTCAATTGGTGGCGGCCAGTCCGTTTGATGCCGCACTCCATGATGCTTACGGACGCGCGCAGGACTTAAACAGTTACAACACACTCTCGTCCGAATTCATGAACGAGGATCTGGCGTTCTACCTTGACGATCAATTCGAGGGAGAATACCTCGACAAATACACACTGCGGGAACCGACCAAAACTCTACCGCTCTATCATCTGGTCGGTGCACTGGATCCATTGACCGACGGTGATATTGAAAACCGGATTGGCGACGGCATGCCGGAGACACTCGGAGAGTGGATCAAGGCAGATGGTCTGACACACCTGAAAATCAAACTGGCGGGCGACGACTTGGAGTGGGACGTCAACCGAGTTATCTCGATTGACAGGGTGGCCTCGGAAGTTCAGGCGGAGCGAGGTTGCACCGAGTGGTATTACTCTTGCGACTTCAACGAGAAATGCGCGAACGTTCAATACGTTCTCGATTTTCTGAATCGCATTCGAGAAGTAGCGGCGCCTGCTTTTGATCGGATTCAATATATTGAACAACCGACCTCTCGCGATCTGAAAGCGAACCCCGGTAACAAAATGCATGAAGCAGCAAAGATCAAGCCGATCGTGATTGATGAAGCGCTCACCGATTACGAAGCTTTACTACTGGCACGGGAACAGGGTTACTCCGGTGTGGCTCTCAAAGCGTGTAAGGGCCAAACGGAATCACTTTTCATGGCCGCTGCCGCTCAGAAGTTTGGCATGTTCCTCTGTGTGCAGGATCTGACCTGTCCCGGTTATTCATTCCTGCACTCTTCTTCGCTCGCGGCCCGTATCCCGGGCGTTGCGGCCATCGAAGGTAACGGGCGACAATTCTGTCCCGCTGGGAATAAAAAACTCGCAACAGAGTTTCCCTCAATGTTCAAAATTAAGAATGGAACAGTGGATACCGGTGTTCTGAATGGAGAAGGACTCGGCTTCTAAAGAGCCACAATCTTTCTGGGCTATGAAGATATAACCGATTAAGACATAACCGATTAAGACATAGAAGTGGCCGGGTTCCATTCTCAAACAGGGAACTCGGCCTCTTTGCTTTCTGGTAGACTCGACAAACGGGAAGCCTAAACGAACAATAGATCTGGTTTCCCATTTTCTGTTTCCAAACTCCATTCGAGGAACGAGGGGTTTAAATGACAGCTGAGAGAAAAAGTGAGCCGGAATCTGAAGGAAAGTCGCCAGAAGAGGTCTCCTTATGGGAGTTCTGGACGACCTTACCGATCAAACTTCAGCGCGAATCTGTCACATTCATCATTATCAATCTGTGTGATATTCTGATGACGTGGTTTCTACTGGCGGGGCGACCGATGCATTCCGATCACCATACGGGGAATAGCTTCTACGAATCCAATCCGTTGGCCGGGTACATTCTCAATCACTGGGGGATTGAGGGGATGGTCTACTTCAAATCGGCGATGGTGGGATTCGTGATTCTGGTCACCCAGATCATCGCCCAGTCCAAATTGCCCGTCGCTCGCTGGATTTTGAACTTTGGTTCTATCATTGTACTGTGTGTGGTCTGCTACAGCTTCTGGCTTTATAAACAACACGCGGGACCAGTCGATGTCTGATCCCGCGCGGTGAGGTCATTTGGTTATTGGAGCCATCCTGAAAACCGGTTGTGGTTACGTTTAACCTCACGAGACAGGGACGAATCGGACCCCTCAGAGGGTTTCAGGGCCGCTTAAAATTTTCAAGTGGTCCTTTTAGACACGGACCAGCTTGTTAATGCGGCCTGTCGAGACCCATTCGGAAACGTAAATGTTGCCGTCCGCATCGAAGCAGGCGTCGTGAGGATGAACGAATTTGCCTGATTTCCATCGCGAGGCATCGCGTCGAACTTCGAAGCCATCCAGAACCTCTTTAGTCCACTCAGGATCGTTACCCAGATGCACGATCGGTTTGTTGTTAATATCAAACAGGGAAACACGCGCGTGCAAATCAGGCACCAGCATGATTTCGCCTTGAATATCGATGTCCGCTGGGAAGTTCACATCGTCAACGAAGTCGATGTGCTCTCCTTCAAGAGTGAAGTATTGCAACCGGGCGTTGGCGCGGTCAGCGACGACCAGTGAAGGCGTACGCCCCGGACGATCATCCAGCCAGAGTCCATGCGGTGTCTGCATTTTGCCAGGTTCAGTTCCTTTGCCTCCCCAGGTACGAACCCACACGGCATCTTTATCGTACTGATGGATGAAGTGAGAACCGTAACCATCGCCCACATAGAAACCACCATCGGGATGGAAAGCGACGTTCGTGGGGCGGAACTCATCAATACGCGAATATGCGTGGGCTTCAGTGGGATAGCTCAGCTTCCAGATCTGCTCGCCCGATAACGTCGTTTTGATGACTTCCCGATTCTTAACATCGGAGAGGTACAGGAACTGTTCGCCATCTTCAGAACGAACATCGATGCCGTGTCCACCGCCATGATATTCTTTGCCGAAGGAGCGGACGTACTTACCATCAGGGTCGAATACCACGATGGCGTCCATCACTTCTTCTTCCGCCGATTGATGTTTGATGTAAATCATTCCCTCGCCATCGATGGCTACCCCGTGGGTAGCCCCCCAACGGATTGAGTCAGGAAGTTCTCCCCAACCGTGCTGACAGCTGTATTGATATTCCCCTTCGCCAACTATGGGTGTCTTCTTACCTGATTTGTCGGAGGCGCGAACGAAGAAGGGCTGCAAGGCAGTAGCGGCAGCAATGCCTGTGCCGGCCGTTTTTAAAAACGTGCGGCGGCTGGTGCGTGGGTCGTTAGCAGACATGGTGGGCAGGAACCTTTCCAGAAGGTGGGGAAATGAAGCGGTAGATAATGTGATTTGCGAACAGTCAGTTCGGGTGAGATCGCTGAGAAAACAAGTGGAGAGAACAGATCCATCCTAGCTTTTCAAAGAGGAAGGCTCCAGCCCCTATTCGCGGGAAATTGCTCAGCGCTGGTAGATTGGGAGGTACTGATATTCGACCGCCAAAGCAAGAATCGCCATCGTAGTGCAGTAGACTTTACCGGCGCTCCGCTCCGATCCATGGTTGGCTAGCCAGCTTCCGTCAGGCTGTTGTTCATCAAGAAGGGTCTTGAATAGCGGGTCTCGCGTGTCGGTCCAGTATCGACCTCCCATTTGAAACATGCCAACGGAGCAATAATAGGCACCATAGAAGAAATACTGATCGTTAAACTTCAATGGGCGCGCTCGCAAGCCTTCCGCCGCGCGGAGTGTGGCGGGGGAGAGATGTTCGCCGCATATTTCCAAGGCAAGGATACCCGTTCCAGAACGCGTGGCGGTGGGGTTGGAACCGGGCTGATAAGCGAAGCCAGGGTCATTGACCGTCGCGCAGCGTTTGACATACTCGACGGCTCGGTCGATATTCTCGGCAGGAACATTGCAGCCTGCATTACGAGCAGCCCGTAATGCCAACAGTTGCCAGCCCGTGACACTCAAGTCCGAATCCCGGCTGGTGGGCTGATATCGCCAACCTCCTGCATGGCGGGTGGGTTTATCGACATTCTGCGCTTTAAGGATCACTTCAAGAGCTTCCTCCAATGCTTTGCGGCAACGTTCTTCTGTCAATTCCGATTGAGCATCAGCCCCGTTCTGTTTCAGCATTCCGACTGCTTCGGCCAGCATCAGCGTACTGATTCCGTGACTGTAAAAAGGGCCGTGGCTTTTTTTGTGAACCAGCATGCCATTCAGTTGATGATCAAGAACCCAGAGAATTCCATCTTCAATCTGTTGACCATAGGGACCTTCTCCGGGAGATTGCCCTGAAGCCATGAAGGCCATCACCGAGAGCGACGTCGCCGCCGTGGAACTTCCAAAGCTGTCGATCTTCCAGGAGTGATCTTTCTCCTGTGCCTGGGATAAAAATTGCAGCCCTCTGGCGATGGCTTCATCAATCTGATCGTTGGGAACTTGTCCGAACACACTGTGTCGAGACGAGTTGGCGAAGGGGAAGATCGCAAATAGAATAAATAATAAAGTGAGGGTGAACCTGTCCATCAGGGAGACTCCTTCGGTGCAGGTTTGAGATAGGACTGAGGAGTCCGTGGGGCGGCCAGCTGTTTAAAGTAAGATTCAATTTGCCGGGCGTATTCCGGTTTATGGCGATAACGAGTTGCCTCGCGTATCTCCGATTTCAGTTCGGTACTGACGGCTCCCCAAGGACGTTGGGACAGCAACTCCAGTTCTTCCTGAAGCTGATCGGCGGTGAGAACCTGTTTGGTTCCGGTGCCTCCTTCTTCGGCCTGCGATCCGGAGCTACCCTCCTGATCGGAAGAGGAGGGGGCCGATTCGGACTGTCCGCCGGTGCCCTGTTGGTTCTGCAACTGTTGATTCGCCTGCTGAAGCGCCTGAGCCGCCTGCTGCAGATTTTGCGAGGCGGGCGAACCAGACTGAGTCGAATTGGAGCTGTTTGGGTTGGGAGATTCTCCCTTTCCGCTCGGTGGTGATTGTCCCTCTTTCGCAGCAGTTTGCTCACCGTCGGGCGACTCTCCTTGAGCATCTCCCTGTTGCTGATTGGCCTGTTGTTGATTCATCTGCTGCGCCAGTAGTTGCTGGGCGTTGTTAAGTTGATTGGCCGCTTCAGCAATCTGTTCAGAAAAAGACTGCGGAATGGGAACAGCCTGATTTTCTTCCGATTGAGTCAGTTGATTGAGAGTGAGTGCGGCCTGCTTTAACATCGTTGCCGAATTACGAGTTGATTCCCGTGCGAGAAGATAGTCATGAGATTGTAATCGCCGTATCGACCGCTCCAGCGGTTTCTCAGCCTTCTTCAGAAACTGGCGAGGCACATTCAGCTGTTCGCTCAACTCGTTGGGTTGTTGTTCCGCAGCCGTGGCAAGTTGAACGGCCTGTTCGGTAAGTCGGTCCAGCTGATTTTCCAGTTGATTCACTCGGGTTTGTAATTGATCCTGACCTTCCCGCCGTGCCGCGTGTCTTGCCGCCGGTCGATTAGCTTGCGCTCCCAATTGCTGGCTGAGTTCCTGCTGAGTCTGGTTTAACTCCATAGCAGCAGCGGAAAGTTCCGGGGCTGAGTCACTCAATTGTTCCGCCGTTTTACTTGCCTGTTGAGAAGACTTCAGGGCCTCAGGAAGTTGCCCTGCCAGAATCTGATTGGAAGTCTCTTCCAGTTTGCGAACTAATTCCAGTGCCGTCTGCGTCGGGGGAGATTGCGAGCCCGATTGCTGTGCTGATTGCAATACGAGGGTGGCGGCGCGTTGTTGTTGACGTTGTATTTCCCGCTGCAAGCGAGCAAGTTGCTGCTGAAGTTCCTGTTCTTCCTCTTCCGTCAAGTTTTCCTGAAGGTCATTGATGTTTTTTAATTGTTTTAGTTCGGCCTGCTGCTGCCCCAGATCAGACACAATGGATTCGTTGATGGCCGATTGTTGATTCGCGGCTGCTTGAAGCTGCGTTGCGACCTGACGTAATTGCTGCATCAATGCAGCCTGCGCTGCTTCGGCCAGTTCCGGATGACGGGTGAGGAAGTCTTCCATCGATTGATCGAGTTCAGTTCCTTCCGCCAGCTGACGTTCAAGTTCGCCCGACTCGGAAGGTTCTGTCAACTGGTCGGCCAGATTCTGTGACCGTTGGGCGAGTTCGGATAACTCAGGAATTTCTTCTTTCAGTTTGATCAGATTCTCCAGCCACGCTTCCAGCTGAGCGACCTGTTTCTTGGCCGTTTTTAATTGTTGGCTCGCAGCTGTTAATGGAGGCAGAGCATCCTTGGGAGAAGTGGTCGCGCGATCTTGGACTTCCTGGAGATGCTGTTCGGCGGAAGGGAGTTCATGCCGTGCGACATGCTGAGCCAGCGGGGCGAGTTCTTTATAGAGAGCATGTTCATTAAACTGACTGGCAATTGCTTCCAACTGTAGTCGAAGTTCTTCCTGTTCCTCAATCAATTCTTCAGGTAAACGACGGTCTCCCCCTTCCAGGGGTTGATCCAAGCGAGATCGGATCGCCAGTTTATCGACATCCGTTTCCTGCTTTTCCAAATCCGTTTTCAACTTGGCCAGTTTGTGCATTAATTCTTCATCAAGAGCCTTGTCCTGAGCATCTGGTTCTTCAATGAGCGAGGGGTCGAGTAACTCGATCAGCGGAACAGGATCCGTCCAGGTTTCATTAGGACGGGGGTGCACCCGGTTGTCCGTTGCTCGAAAGCTTACCTCGACTTCTGTTGCCTCAGACAGCTCTTCTTCCGAAAGTGGAAAACGAAAATGGAGTGGAACCTCAGGAGATGCTGATTCTAATTGTTCGACAGGAGTTATGATTCTCGCGGGTTGATCAGAGCTCTTGATGATCATTTCCACTCGAGTCACGGTGTAGTCATCGGTGGCATGCACTGGAAGATCAAACTGCGACGGTTCTTCGTTCTCTCGTTCTGTCTTTGTGATTTGCGTGGGTTCAACTACAGGCGGCTGATCCGGTTGCACCTGCAAGTGCCGACGAACTTCATCCCGATAGGTAAAGCGGTGTTTATCTTCATATTGAATCGAAAAAGTTCCCGATTCGCTGGCGGGAATTTTCGCGAGGGCAGTTCTACGGTCTTCTTTGATTTCTAAAGGAATTGATTTCGGTCCCTCTATTTCATTATCCGGTTGAAATAAAACTTCGCCACTGGCGATGGGTTGGTTACTGATGAAACTAAGCAGAACATTGCTACCTTCGGGCACCATCATTTCGCCCAGAGCCCCGTCATGAGTGATCGGTGAATGCTCCGTGTAGGCGGGCGGAGTGATGGTAATATTGGCCGATTCCAATTGGGGCATCACTACAACCTCGAGACGATATCGGGCCGATTCGTCGAAGGAATTGTTCGAACTGACCCAGTATTCCCGAGAGCGATCGATCTGATCCCAACGTATCGGGTAGGTCCCCGTCGCTTCATCGAAATGAAGTCGCGCGGACTGCGGTGCGGAATCGTTTGCTTGCCAATTCAATTGAAGATCCAGTTTTCCATGGCGTGGTCGTTTAGCCAGCTTCGCGGCGAGGTCTATAGAGCTTCCTATCGGAATAGACTGGTTTCCTCCTTCGATCACAATCGTGGGTTCCGCAGAAACCGATTGCCACGGTGTTAGTATTCGTTGCCAAGGGGAAGTGCGGTAAGCAAAGAAGAGAAAAAAGAGCCCTGACACAATGAGCAGCCCCAACCACACGAGACTAATGCGGAGCGTCCGAGCGGGTCGCAGGCTCGATTGTAATTCAACCGAGCGTAGACTGCCCACGGCCTGATGAATGGTCGATTGCTGCAGTTGGCGTTCCAGGTTCGAGGTTGAATGTTGCTGTTGATAGTCGACTGCAGCGAGTAACCGTTCTTCAAGTTCCGGGTGGGAATCTTCAATGATCGCCGCTAGTTGGGTGTCGGTGGGGCTTTCCTCGCGTAACTTCTGCAGGCGAGTGAATAGCCAGAGAAGACTGGTGAGGACAATGCATACGAAACCAACATTCCGCCACGAAGCCGATAGGAAATAAAACGTATCGAGTACCCACAAACACCAGAGCCCTCCCACCAGGACAAGCAGCGCCTGCAATGTCGTTCGCAAGGTGACCCACCGTTGCCAGCGGATCCGAACTGATTGCAGCAGTTCCTGTAACTCGGTGATGGGGGGATGGGTCGACATGGGATGTTTTACTCAGTACGGAACGGAAAATCAGACGGAAGCTATTCAAAAAGAAAATGAGATTATGGTAGCCCATGCCACTTGCGAAGCAGCCACTCCAAGCTGAGCAGCAGCACGAATAAAGCGAGCCAGAGAGGATGTGTCCAAATCTCTGTCTGTTCTCGCCAGGTTTCTGAGGAGCTACGTGTCTGAATTATATCAGGAATCTGACCAAGTTGATCGAGTTCCAGTAATTTTCCACCCGTCAAATTGGCCAGCTCTGCGAGCAGTTCTCGATTCGCAATTGTTTCGGTTTGCTCTCGCGATGGCACTGGCCTTACAACATAGGGGGCCATGATTTCTTCAGCGAAAACGTCGTCATCCGTCGTTTCCAGCAGGAACTCGTACTCTCCTTCGGTCAGATTCTCGACTACGGCGGTCATCGATTGCTGGCGACTTGGCAGGGGAAGTAACGGAAGGCGGGCGATGGGTTTTTCATCCCGGGTATGAGGGAGTTTATAAACAACGACCTGTGGATTGAGTTCCGAAAGTCGGTCCAGCAGAATACTGGAAAAGTGAGCATGCAGGCGAATTGCCTGGTTCGGAGTTCCTTCAGCTCGCTCTGGACCGAATCGAACGAGATCGGTTTCGACAGAAAGTTTGTTTTGAATCGCCCAGCGGGCCACCTGTCCCCAGAAGCGATGATGAAACTGATCACCAACCCGCTTCCGCCAGCGCCATGTACTATCGATCCCCATCCAGCCAACCTGCCCCTGTCCATACTGCTGGTACAGCATGGCCGGTTGACCGGGTTTGTTTGGATCAGGAAAAGCTTCGAGTACGATTTCCGCTGCCGGTTTGGGAGAACCCGTGAATACAGAAAAATGCCCCGGCAGGCGTTGCCAGACTTGTTGATTCAGATCGGGTTGATCGGCGAACTGCAAAAATGAAATTCCATATCCAATTACGGTTGGAAGAACGGGCATTCCCATGGGGAGCGGATCGGCGGTGGACTCTAATGGTTGAATGCGGCGGGGATCGATGACGGGTGCCAGTTGAGAGGCGATGGTTTCCTGATCCCAGGCTTTGATCAACTGAGAACCCGGCAATAACACAAGTGTCTTACCTTCTTCGGAGACGAATTGTTCCAACTGCTTCCAGAATATTATGGATGTATTGGGAGGGCCTGTTTCATTCAATTGGGAGGATGTAATATCACCCAGAATGATCAGGTCAACGCCTTCAAATATTGAGTCCTGATATTCCGGCCTCAATTGGAGTTGGGTCGCAAAAGGAGGTTCCGGTTTCTGCTGATCGGTGGAGAGCAGGGGGGGATTCAATAGTACCGTCTGCAAACTGATCCGCTCATCCCGTTCTAACGCGTTATGCAGAAATCGAAATTCCCAGCGAGGATGGCTGTCGATCAACAACGCGTTGATCGTGTTGTCTAATACCTGCTGAGTAAAATGCTGCTGGTTGTTCTCGGTTGTGAATTCATCCTGATGGGCCAGTACTTTTATTTCATAATGGTGTTGTTCCGCTATATCGGTCTGCAATGGAAATGATATCGTCTCCGAGGAGTGAGCCACAGCCGATGTCACAAATGATTGTTGCTCAATCAGTTCTCCCTGATGATAGAACTCGATAGTGATTTCTTCTTCGGGAAGTTCGATCGTTTCGATATTCACCGTCACGGACGATTCATCATTCAGGTAGACCGCCGGAGGTGCAGCGACTTCCTGAAGAATTATATCCGCTGGTCGCTGTTCTGATCCCACGATGACGGGGTAAACAGGTATCTCAAGCTGCTTCAGACTGGAAGCGAGTTGCAACGGATCGATGGGCTGGTTGTGTTGGCCATCCGTGAACAGGATGATACCCGCGACAGGTTGCGATCCAGAGAGCTGAATCGCTTTTTGCTGAACCGGAATCAGGTCTGTTTCTGTTAATGACAGTACTTCTGTTGGTGCCAGTTCTTCGCTGATGGACGGGTCCAGTTCTTCCTTGTTCTCTCCGTTGGGGTCGTCACTTTCTTCATCGATTTCTGTCTCTCCAGCGAACTTCAAGTACTCCAGTAAATGTTTTTCTTCTAAGGATTTTCGAAATGCGACATCCTGCTGTTGGAGCGAACGGGTGACGATCTCATTTCGTGTTAATGTCGAAAGCTGTTCAAAGAGAGCCGTGAGATTTTCATCCTGAACTTCCTGCTGGATTTCCTGCGGTGGCGCTTCTTCATTCTTCGGTTCCGACTTCTCAATGGGTTCGACGATTAGTTCCGTTTCGGGAGTAACCCAGTTCATCGCCCGCGCCCAACGGAGTTTTTCCTCAGGCGACGCATGTCGGTCCTTAAGCTGCATGCTTTCGGAAACGTCCATTGCGATCAATAATTTACTGGTTCGATCTCGTTCATAGGATCTGATGAGAGTCGGTTTCCAGAACGTCACCAGCAGCAACAGCAGGATTAAGCTACGCAGTCCAAGTAACGACAGGCCGACGGGACGCGAAACAAGTTGCTGTTCCTGTTTTAAAAGTCTCCAGATGAAAAGGCTGGCAAGAATAATCAACACGGTCCATAACAGGCCGGTTTGGTATCCCCTCTCCCAATGGAGTTCCGCGAAAGAGAATGAGCATTGGGTCAAATGCAGGAAGTTCATGCTGAATCCTCCTGTTGGACAGCGGGCACTTCTGGTTCCGATTCGTGCATTGCCTCCAGTTCATGCGCATCCCGGACCAGATAATGCGTGAAGAACTGCTCCCCCAAGAGGAATATCACGAACAGCAACAACAGCCAAGTGGTTATCTCTGTACGACCTGTGCTGGTGAGCATTTCGGATTGGAGCTCCTGCCAGTTGGTGTGAACTTGCCACGGATAATCTCGACGGAGTGACGTTTCTTCTGCTTCAGTCAGTGATATCGGATTCGATTCTGTTGGATCGAAACCGACGACGAAATCCTCCGAACTTTTCGGTTTCTCATCGGGGTTGTCGAACTGACCTCTGCCTTCAAGCCGGTAAATTCCCGCCGTCGCAGTCTGGTCGAATAAAACTCGATCTTCCTGATTGAGCCGGACCGGTGTCGAAACTCCGGCAGGGGAGGTTATTTCGTAATCGAGTTCGGCGGGATCGAACTCGTCAGTCTTCTTGAACTCCTGAATGATGGGCTGACCAGCTGTGAGAATATGTCGGCTTTGGTGATCGAACAGGGAAAGTAATAACTCATGCACGAAGGGGACGTAGTCCGGTTTCGTCGGCAGGTTGGACCAGGTCGCATTGAGAGGCGTGGTGACGATGGCGATTTGGCCATTTGCAACGGTGCCCGTTATCAACCAGGGATCGCCCGTCTTCAGGAGAAGGTCGGTTTGGAGTCGTCCCGATTTATTCCCGTCGGCCGTCTCCGGAATCTGAAGAGACCACCACTGACTGAAGATCGCTTCAGTGAGGCCTCCCAGTTCTTCGGCTCGGAACGGTTTTAACCAACCGGACTCAAGCGAACGATCTTCAAGGTGGATGCCTCCTCGCGACGGTTGAGGATCCGTTTTGATTTGGTTGAGTTTTAATGAGAGTAAACCGTCCTCAGGATGAAAGATCGTTTCGTTCCAACGATCTGCCCGAGTTTGATCGCCCAGAAGCAGCAACAGGTTTCCTCCTTGTTGCAGATATTGCCGGAGTAGTCGAACGTGTTTTTCAGAAACGAGAGGCAGATTGGCCAGACAGAGGACGTCGCAATCAGCTAAAGCATCCAAGTCTTCTGGTAATGTTTGTTTGACTTTAAAATCAATAAGGTTGTTGTCGCGCAGGATATTTGTGGCTCTCTGTTGAGCGGCAGTCAGTGCGGTCGACAGATAAAAACTTTCCATTAAGGTTGGATCAGTGAAGATGTTCTGTTCGATGAACTGTACAGAGACCTGCGAACGGACCTCTAGTACAGAATGGACCTGGTCGTCTCCGGGCCAATCATCGCTTTCCCACTCTAGAGTGATTAAATGAGCTCCGGGTGTCGTGGGGAGATAGTCGAAGCTCAACGTATTCAGTGAAGCGGGCGCCATTCTGATTTCGCGCGACTGCTGACTGAGACGTTGACCATCGATGCTGAGGTGAACCGTCCGGGTTCTCTCTTCTGCTCCAAAATGCCGGGCGGTTGTGGTGATTTGCAAAGGGCGATTGGAAACCGTCGTTTCGCGAGAGAGAGCTGGAGTTTCGAGGCCACTGTTTATTAGAGGTTTGGCATTTTCTTCAGCCGTCAGCAAGAGGATCGACCAGATTCGGGGTGGAATCGATGTAATCTGATACAGGTTCTGGAGTCGCTGCCAGAGTTGTTCCTCTTGCGGATGCCAGCTGGCGGCCTGGTTGTCGCTGAGAATCAGGATTTCACGCTGGAGTTGATCGATCTCTTGAAACTGCTGCACTGCATGAATCAACGTCAGTGGGAGATTGGCACTACCGCTAGCGGGGGGAAGTTCATTGAGGGCGGTACGGACCTGCTCTGGTTCCGAGGTCCAGCCGGGTAACAACTTTTGGGGAACATCTCGCGCCGCGAGTAAATAAAACTGATCGCCCGGGTGGGCTTCATCCAAAATATCGCGAATGATCTCTTTCGCCCGATCGATGGGTTTCTGGTTTACGTCCCGTCGATCCATGCTGAGGGAACTGTCCAACACGATCAATAGCGCTCGGGGATCACGTTGTGTTTCTGCAGAGAATAAGATGACCCCGGACATCCACGGTCGCGCCAACGCGCAGCAGATCAGGCAGATCAGGAGAATCCGGAGCAGCAGGAGGAGGAGATGTTCCAGTTGGTATTTGCGGCGTGTTCGTTTACCAAGTTCCAGAAATTGCATCGCCCCCCATTCGACGACCTTCACATTCTTGCGACTGAGCAGATGGATCAGAATCGGCAATGCGATACCGAGTAGCCCCAATAGCAAGATTGGATTAAAGAAGGAAATAGACATAAAAGGAGAAGACTACAGTACGGAGAATAGTGAGGGGACCGTATCAGGAACACAGATAGTCATTCTATTTTGACAAGCGGGCGCAGACAAATAAAGAACTGGAGCAGGGGATGGGAAGAACTCCCGAAATCAATTTGTTACACTGTCTCTTTGACTGCGATCCGCAGCGGCAGCTGTTTGTCCCTCAGTTCCTTCGTCTCTATTCGAAGATGTTTAAAATCCGATGAAACTTTCTCTCTCTGTTCGGGTAGCGGAAGCGGCCTGTAAAACTAAGTTAAATATCCCGTTTGAAGAACTGGTCCATCTGGCGCGAGAGATGGGTTACCATGCCATCTGCATGCGTGCCAGTGCGGGAGGTCTATTGACCCCCCGGGATGAACTGGAAAAGATGCGACGCATCGTCGAGGACGAAGACCTGATAGTCTCGATGGTCACTGCCGATTCGGATGTCCCGTTGAATAATGAACAGGGTCCGAACAGCCTGCAGAATATCGGACCCAGCCTTGATGTCGCTGAGGCACTCGGTTGCGATCTGATTCGCGTCTGCCTTAAAACCGAAGAAGATATCGACCACTCACGCCGCGCCGCCGATCTGGCTGGAGAGCGAGGAATCAGGTTAGCGCATCAATGTCATATCGAAACGCTCTTTGAGCAGGTCGATCGCAGTATCGAAGTGCTGGAGCAGATAGGCCGGAAAAACTTCGGACTCATCTACGAGCCTGCCAATCTCCTGATGTGCGACGAACCTTACGGTGCCGAGGTGCTGGAGAAATTCAAACCCTGGTTGATGAACGTCTATGTCCAGAACCATCGTCTCGACCCGGAAGGCCCTGATGTACTGGGAACCTGGTGTCAGGGACCGGTCCGGTTTCATCATATTCCCATTTGGGACGCAGGGGGCGTGGAGTTTAATCAGGTCATCGAGGGCCTGCAGCACATCAACTACGACGGTTATTTCACGGTGCATCAGGCGTATGCTTGGCTGATGGGGCCTCGGGAAGCGGCTGCGGAAAGCATCCGATATTTGCGTTCCTTCGGTTGTTTTGATCGTTAACGGGGAAAATATTCTGTTCACTAATCGAATCATCCCGTATTGTGGGGTTAAATGTGAATTTCTCCCTTCCCCACTAGGGAACTCCCCATTTCCGTTCGATGACTCGTGCCTGATTGACGACTTGTGGCAGAGCTTGCCGGAACGGACCCACCTCAGCGATTAACAAACCCAGAGCTCTCGACATGTTTGTTGAAGACTCAAAAAAGAGGACTACTATCATGCGCATTCGCTATATCCGCACTCTGCTTGTGGCTTTAATCTGTGTGGCTGTCTTGCCCGCGACTGCTGCGGAACCGATGCAATTGAAGTATCAGTTTTCCAAAGACAAACCCCTGAATTACCGCATCACTACTGCCATGGAGCAGACGCAGAAAGTGGGTGAGCAGTCCAGCTCCATGAAAATGGTAAACATGACGGACACGATCTTTTCGCTGGACGAAAAATCGGAAGAGGGGGACTTCAGTCTCTCCAGTGTCACCAACCGCCTGCGCGTAACGATGGATAATCCGCTAGCAGATGCGTACGAGTATGATTCAGCATCAGAAGAAAACCCCACCGAAGGTTTGCTGGCGGCGCAGATGACACCGATCTTCAACGAACTCAAAGGAGCACAGTTGAAGCTTCGATTGAGCTCACTGGGAGAAATTCTGGAAGTCAAAGGTTACGCCGAGTTGATGAAAGCGATCATCAAAAAAGTGCCCGCGGCCGCAGGCATGGCGGGGTCGTTTTCAGATGAAGCCGCGAAAAAACAATACGAAGAAGTCTTCCCGACCTGGCTTGATAAACCGGTTGCCGAGGGGGACCAATGGGAATCTGAATTCGTCATGGACCTGGGGCCGCAGGGCAAAGCGAATGGTAAGAAAACTTATGCATATCGCGGGCCTTCGGAAGTTAATGGGCGTGCAACGGTGCTCATTAACGTGAAGCATGAAATCGAAATCAATATCGACGTCAATCAGGGACTCAGTACTGTCGAAGGGCTAATGAAAACCCAGGACAGTGAAGGTGAAATTCACTTCGATCCGGCGACCGGCGAAATCGTTAAAGTGGATACTCAATACCTTATCGTGGGGAGTATTAAAGTGACTGCCCAGGGCCAGGTCCGGGTCGTGGAATCAAGCCAGGATCACCACATCTCGGTCGAACTGATTTCCGAGACCGAGAAAAAGGAATAATCAATAAACGGTTTCATAACCAGAGTTTAAATTCGATCTCATACCAACAGCAGTTTCCCGGCGCATGCCTGATCGGGAAACTGCTGTTTTCGTTTGTGACGAGGTGCTGGTATATTACTCACTCAGGATTGTTTCCGGTTTAAGCCCCATTTGAAGGATCGACGATGAGACCGTTTTGCATTTTGATGACTGTAGGCGTTCTGTTAGGCGTGACCATGACGACAGTCATCTCGGCCGAGAAGATCGAGCTACGGTACAAGTTCACAGAAGACCAGCCCTTACTCTACCACCATGCGGTGGAGAGCCATCAAACGGTGACTAATCGTTTTAATAGTACACCTCAGGAACTTGACTTGAAGATATCAAATGTCGTGCGGGTGCTGCCCGTCGAAGAGAAAGAGGATTTCGGGTTTCAGGTGAGGCTTGAATCGATCCGGGATCCGTTGGAGGAAGTGCTGGAACGATTGAAAGCAGGGAAGCCGATTGAAGCAGGCGAATTCACAGAAGAGCTGGAACAGTTTCTGATCAGTCCGCTGGGTAAGGTCCGAATAGATGAAAAGGTTGATGTGGCTGATCAGAATGAAAAACCTGAACCAGAACGGTCTTCGAGTAATGGATCTTTACTGGGTGTTCTGCAAATGATCTACGTCCAGTTGCCAGAGAAGCCTGTAACGAAAGGAGAATCCTGGACGATTCAGGATCGCAGTCACGACGTTACAAAAAAGATGCACTCCGTACCCGATCAGCCTGCGAGGGTATCATCAGCGGAAAGCAATAGGGTATCGAAATTGCTTTGCACATCACTGGGACCAATGGAATGCCAAGGACGCACCGTTATTAAAGTGGAGTTCTCCCGACAGTCCAGTGGAACCGTCATATCGAGTCAGTCATATTATGGGAACATGTCTATCCCAATCGCAATAAGTAATTATGACGTCAACGAGTCCTTGGGATATTTCCTTTTTGATCCCGAAGCGGGGAAAATCATCGCACTCGAACTCTCTGAAGAAACACAGGTCAATATCATGACTTTTGACCGAATCTTTGATCTGGTCATGTATGAAGAATCATCAAGTGATCCTTCCGAAGTAATCAAAGCGAAAAGCAAAACGACATTGGAATTGCTTCCCTGATCTTATCCTAAACCAGTTCTTCTACCGGCTCCCGCTCATCCACGAGGAACTGGGGGCGACCGGTGGGGTCGTTCAGGGTCGTGGTCATCGTGTCGATGCCGAGGTTGTGGTAGAGCGTGGAGATCACGTTCTGGAAGTGGATCGGGCGTTCAACCGGGTATTCGCCCAGTCGGTTGGTTTTACCAATAGCCTGACCCGTTTTCATACCACCACCAGCGAGCAGGGCGGAGTTCACGCGAGGCCAGTGATCGCGACCGGCCTTATCGTTGATGCGAGGAGTCCGACCGAATTCACCCCAGACAACGACAGTCACATCGTCCAGCATCCCTTTTTCTTCAAGGTCTTGCACCAATGCCGAGACCGCCTGGTCCAGACGGGGGCCGTGATGGCGTACCAGGCCGAAGTTGTCGCCGTGGCTGTCCCAACGTCCATAAGAAAGACTGACCGAGCGAGCACCTGCTTGCACCAATCGGCGAGCCAGCAATAGGTGATCGTTACAGGTGGGGGCACCATCATATTGGTACTTATAGGGTTTTCCGTCTCCGTAGCGGGCGACGACTTCGGGATCTTCTTTACTGAGGTCCAGTGCTTCCGCCAGTTTACTGGAGGTAAGCACTCCGAAGGCCGCTTCCGTGAAGGAATCGACCCCATCCAGCATGCCGGTGGAATCGACTTCGCGTTTCAAATTGTCGAGGCCTGTCAGCAGTTCTTTACGATTTTGCAGTCGCTCTAACGTAACGCCGTTTAATGTCAGGTTTTCACTACCACCGTTGTTTGGTTTGAATGCCTGATGTGCCGCACCCAGAAATCCGGGGGCACCCGGTTCGGACCAGGGGGTGTGACTTGTTTTGGCGGATAGCGAGATATGCGGCGGCATCGCTTTATGAACAGGGCCTTTCATTTTGGAAATCGCCGAACCCATACTGGGGAAACCACCAATAGCGGTTCCATGCTGTCGTGGCCATCCGGAAAGGCATTGATAGGCATCGTGTCCGCCACTGTTGCCGACGATCGAACGGATGATGGCGAACTTGTCCATCATGCTGGCGATTTTGGGGAAGCATTCCCCAATCTGAATACCGGGAACCGAGGTGCTGATCGGGCTGAATTCACCACGAACCTCTTTCGGTGCTTCTGTTTTGATTTCCCACATATCCTGGTGTGGGGCTCCCCCTGCCAGGAAAATGTTGATGATCGCCTTATGCGAATTGGGACGTGGATTGCCAGAGAGTGCTTCGGCCTGCAGAATCTGCGGCAATGAAAGCGCAGCCATGCTTCCAAAGGTGAAGCCACCTACTTGCAGAAATGAGCGACGGGAAATCCCATCACACATACGGTTAGAACGTCCTAAAAAAGTGAGCATTGAATTGCTCCCCGGAGGTAGGAATGAAATCGGTAGGAAAGCGAGGCAGGCAGGGTTTGGAAGGAAGCTCCTTCCTGGGTGAGTCGAATGCTTAACAGTCGATAATTCAGAATGGAACTCAATCTAAACTCTGATCGAGTTGTCGAGTACTTAAGAGTATCGACTGCTCATGGCTGACTTATCGAACACATTTAAGCGTTCACTTATATATGCAGAGTACCTGAGACACCTTGAAACGTCAAGATAAACCCGGTCACTGGGTGAAAATGAATACGTAAGCTAACTGGTTCGGATTATAGGGGTTAACACGACAGTTAGACGCTTGAAATAGCGGAAAAAGCCTACTTTTCAAGAGCGAAATAAGGCCAAAATGTAAAGGGAACCCTGTTTCACTCTCGCGAACCGACCCCGGCGAAATTTAATCGGCTCGTTCACCTTTACGTTTCAGCAGTGCCGACCAGCCGAGCGGGCCTTGGCGCTCTCCTTCATCCTCGAAGTGGAATTCACGTAATTGAACGAACTCGAACAGATCGCCCAGTTCCGCTTTCAGTTCTTCCTCGCTCACTTTGGGGATATGTTCGTCATCCGATTCGTGGCTGTTCCCACTCAAGGTCAGCCAAAGTGAACCGGGCCGGGTGCATTTCTTTAGCGTGTTCAGAAAACCGGATAGTTTCTCTTTTCGGACACAGTGATAGCATCCACGATCAAACACAAAATCGAATGGACTAACAACCATCTGGAGATCCGTAATGTCACTCAACACGAAGCGAATATCGACATTCGCTTCGTTGGCTTTCATTGCGGCGGTATCGATTGCCCGTTCCGAAATATCGACCGCCGTCACGGCAAATCCCTGTTCTGCGAGATAGATCGCATTCGTGCCCGTACCGCAGCCGAGTTCGAGTGCGCGGCCCGGTTCAATCGAGTGGTCTTTCAAGACCCGTATTAATTCTTTGGAGACTAAGCGGGAATCCCACGGGGTATCGTTGTTTTGATACCGTTCGTTCCAGCGAATCGCAAACTCAGACATGGAAATGGCCTTTTTGTAGAGATCGTTTATCCCTGATAGTAATGTTGGAATTGCATCATAACTGAATGTCAGTCTCGGGTACTGCCACTGGAGATGACTTACACCATTTCGTAGTCTTCGTCACGATGATCAGTAAGGAACATGCATCCGGGAGCGTGGGTAATGACGAACGGAAGTTTTGCTTCGGCGATCACCGCTTGCGGCGTGACCCCACAGGCCCAGAAGACGGGTGATTCATTTTCTTCGATGGTAACGGCTTCGCCATAATCTGGTTTTGCCAAGTTCCGAATGCCGATTCGTTCTGGTTCTCCATGATGAACCGGGCCACCGTGCATCTCTGGAAAACGGGAGGTGATTTCTGTCGCTTTGGAAATCTCTCCCAGAGTAAGAGGCCGCATGGAAACAACCATATGCCCTTGGAACGGACCGACCGAATCGCATTCGATGTTGGTACGGTACATGGCCACGTTTTTTTTCTCTTCGACATGGCGAAGCGGGACACCTTCCCGTTTGAGCGCATTTTCAAAAGTGAAGGAACAACCAATCAGAAAGGCAACCAAGTCGTCTCGCCAGTATTCTTCCAGACTGGTCGGTTCTGCGGTCAACTTTCCCTGTTCCCAGATACGGTAGCGGGGCAGGTCGTAACGTAAATCGGAACCTACCGCCAATGTGGACGGGGAATAACTTCCTGGTTCAGTGACATGCAGTAAGGGGCAGGCTTTGGAGTTCTTGTGACAGAACTGTTCAAAGTCGTCGGCGTATTCCTGAGGCAGCATCACCAGATTCGCTTGCACATACCCGGGGGCCATACCTGCAGTGTGACTGTCGAGTTCACCTCGTCGACAAGCCTCGCGAACTTCCTGGCCTGTTTTAAAGAGTGTGCTTTTCATCGTGAATCTGCTCCGATCTGATGCGTGTGCACCTCTTAATTGAAATGAGATTAACTGAAATGTGATGAGGTGAAGTCTGACATTGGGATAGTCAACAGCAGACCTCTTCTTCTTGATGACAGCTTCTGGTCCTATCTGATACCATTATCACCAATGACCTGCCAAAAAACCAATAAGAATCTGCCCAATCTGTTCCCGGTTTCGATAGAGGTCACGATTGAAGAGAATCAGTATTGAAATCGCAACTCTGATTGCCGTACGAAAGATCATGAGCGACGTCAAAACTAGGGCTGTCGACGACCAATAACCTTGTTTCTATGCCAGGAGTTCGAGGAAAAATACCGACTGCACTGGTCCTCTTCGCAAATTCTCCTATAAAGACTCGTCGAACACCGGGTGTGACCCCTACCTGGACACTCTGACTTGGACGATTCGTCTCGGTTCCCGCAAATCAGGGGAGACTAATGCATTTCCACAGCTTGTCATTTCACTCTGAATTTCTTTACTCTGATTTTTTCACAAAATCTATTCTGAACCTATTCCTGACATGAATCTTTACTTCTCAACTAAAGAAGTTGCCACTGCTTTAGGAGTGAGCCAATCCTCCATAAAGCGATGGTGTGATGCGGGTGATCTGGAAATGGTTCAGACTTCAGGCGGACACCGGCGTGTTTCGATGACGTCGCTAATCCAATTTCTGCGCCAAAGCCAACGTCTACTGGTAGAACCAAAACGGCTAGGCTTGCCTGTCGTGGAACCCTCGATGGATATTAACTATGAGCGAGAACGGGAGCAATTCAAACAAGCGTTAATCCAATCCGATGAAGACGCCGCTCGGGCAGTTGTTCTGAGGCTCTATCTGCGGATGGAACGGATCAGCGTCATTGGAGACGAACTTATCGCCCCAGTTTTCACAGAGATCGGAAACCTGTGGGATTGCGGCGACATCCAGATTTACGAAGAACGCCGCTGCTGCGAAATCTGTTCGCGTATCCTGCGCGAGATCCGATCCTATCAACCCATTTTAGATGAGAATGTTCCGCGAGCCATCGGTGCGACTCCTCCTGGAGATGTCTATTCTCTTCCCGTCGGTCTTGTTGAACTAGTCCTGAGAGAGCAGGGGTGGCAGGCTCTTTCTTACGGGTGCGAGATTCCACTACGCTCTATGGAAAGAGTAATCAACGAACAAAAACCCCGATTGGCGTGGTTGAGTGTTTCATTCATTCAAAATCGAGAGACTTTCCTGAACGAGTATGCATCGCTGGCTGCAACGGCTCTGAATGCGGGGACAATCATTGTCGTTGGTGGGCAGGGACTCTCGCCCGAAATGCGTAGGAAAATGGACTATTATATGTATGGTGATACTCTCCGACATTTTGAACTGTTCGCGTCACTTTGCTATCAATCCACCAAAGCAACCTCAGAAGCATCACGACAGGAAATGGAAGCCGTGATTCAATCCTTTCTTTGATCTCGCTATTTTTAACGGCGAAAGGAAAGATGATTGATCGATACGGTATTGTCTTACAACTGCCAACCGAGATTCTTAAGGTCCACTGGAGACGATTTAGAAACCTGGAAACGATATGTCCAAAACGAACGGAACATCTAAAGACTCAGAGGAACCCAAAAGTGCTGGACAGCTTAGTCAGTTGACACCCAAACAGGTGGCCCGTGCAATGGGGGTCAGTGAATCGTCAGTGAAACGCTGGTGCGACGCGGGAGAGATTGTAAGCACGCTTACCGCAGGTGGTCACCGGCGACTGTCGCACGAAAGTGTTCAGCAATTCCTCAGAAACAACAATCATCTCGACGTCGATCCGGATATCTTTTCGTTAAACTTCAGCTTCGGGAAAAGTGATCGGGCGTTGCATCGTGGTAAAGAGAATTTCGCCGAGGCGCTTCTGGATGGATCAGAAGCTCGGTTAAGACAAATCGTAACCGATTATCTGCAAGCAGGGCACAAGCCGGCACTTATCTTTGATCAAATTCTGTTCGCTGCCCGAGCGGAAGTACGCAAGATGATTGAAGATAAACAGGTCGATCCGTATGTGGATCGTCTCGGGACGGAAATCTGTTTACGTTTGATGTTCGAAATCCGCAGTAATTTTTTGCCTCCAGATTCAAATTCCCCTAGTGCTTTGACTGTCGGTCTGGATGGTTCGCCCGATTCCCTGCGGGTCGAAGCGGCGGAAGTCCTGTTGTATCACGAAGGGTGGAACGCACGTGCCATCGGTTGCCTGATACCCTTTGCACAATTGAAACTGTTGCTCCAACAACATGAACCAGGATTGGTCTATATTGATGTCGAACAGATTCGTGATTCGTCTTCGTTCTTCCACGAACTAAGTCAGGTGCAACAAGTGGCCCAACAGGTTGGAACAGCTCTGTTTATAGGGGGGACTGCCAACTTTGATGGGGAGCAAGTGAAACAGCTATCGCTCAGCCTGGTCGACTGTTATGACGAATTAGTTACGCAGACCCGCATGGAGCTGAACCGTCTGAAATCGGTGTGATTCTGCACTCGATCGTTTACCAGTCTGCGGAGTAGACAGGAAGTCACTTTGGCTTCTTGCTAATCCAGCTTGCCCGTTTTGATCAAGGCT
The DNA here is from genome assembly GCF_007750395.1 of Polystyrenella longa. Taxonomy (GTDB): domain Bacteria; phylum Planctomycetota; class Planctomycetia; order Planctomycetales; family Planctomycetaceae; genus Polystyrenella; species Polystyrenella longa. The sequence continues at coordinate 1,703,836 of NZ_CP036281.1, forward strand.
TCCTTCTTCTGGCGTGAGTAGCTTTTGATCGTCAGTTCTCTCTGAAGGGCGAGCCCTTTCGTCTTCTGCGGCTCCCGATAAACCATCGCGACAGGCAAGCGGCTACGCGTATAACGAGATGCCTTGCCACTTTGGTGTTGCGCCAACCGCCGCGACGAGTCGTTTGTGATCCCGGTGTACAGGCTGTCGTCGGCACAGCGGAGCAGATAAACGTACCACTGTTCCTTCAACTGTTTCTGAAGACGAAGCACCGCGAGTTCCTTCGCTTTTGCTTCGACTTCAACGGTGATTTCCAATGGTCGCCAGCAGTCCGGGAAATCGAGTAGATCGATAAAGTCATGATGCCGTCGCGGATTTTTACCCTCCCAACCTTCAATCGGGCTGGAGAGATGAAACAGCGGTTCCCGGTTCCAGGTTTTGATAGCTGCCGTCGTTGCCTCTTCAACTGAAAAATCATCCTGGTTACAGCGGTGATGATGAGCATCGTAGACGAGTGGTATCCCCTCCTGGCGGCACAGAGGGAGTAGATCTTCCGGTGTGTAGGTCACATCATCGTTCTCGACCGTCAAACGGCTGCGAACGCGTGCGGAGAGTCTGTCCAGGTTTTTGGCGAAGGAGTCGAGTGCCTTTGTTTTGTCTCCATAGGCTCCGCCACCATGAATGTTAACCACATCTGCCCCAATCCATTCGGCGACTTCAGACTGGTATTCCAACTCCAGTATGGATCGTTCGACAACCTCTTCTCGAGGCGAATTCATGACGACGAACTGATCCGGATGAAAGCAAACGCGCAGGCTCTGTTCTCTAGCGTACTCGCCGCAGGCTTGAAACAGATCGAGGAGCTCCTCTCCGCCTGGCAGATCTTCCAACTCATAGCCGACATCAACATGGGTTTTGACAGGAAGAATCTGACTGTTCACCCGAAAGCAACCAATACCGTACTTCACGCAATATTGGAATGCATCTTGGAGTGCGACGGCGTTCGTTCGACATAAATCGGCAAGTTTCTGATATCGCTCTTTTTTAGTGAGCTTCTTGCAGTAGGTGACGGTGGTATTACGGAACTTAATCGGTTCGTCGCGGAAGATGCAGCATAGTCCCAACCGGATCGAATCAGTCATAACAGGTCGTCAGTTCCGTTGGTCGTTGTCGTGTAGTAGTGATCGTGCAGCATTACCAGTTCATCAAGGTAATGGAGAGTTGGAGATAAGTAGCAATCGAGACCCAGATGAAATATGGGATCTGCACTATGGCGATCCAGCGGTAATGCTTCCAGATCACGATCATGATCCACAGAATCGTAGTCCAAACGATCAAAATATCACAGGCGGCCAGTTTGAGATTCTGTAATCCAAACATGATTGGTGTGAAAGCGACGTTCGCGATCAAGTTAATCACAAAAGGAATGGTCGTTTTCCAGGCAAGACTTTTTCGGAATACCTGCACAAACACAAATCCAAAACTGACCAAAATGATCGGATACAAAATCTGCCAGATCAAGCTGATTGTCGATCCACTGGGGGTCCATTCCGGTTTCGCTAAGTTTTCATACCAGTCCATAATTACCTGCTTTAATGCTGACGAAGCGATTGATTAATTGCACAAAGGTGTGGTCTGCCCCGTATTAAAGGAACGTCGTCATTACTTTCCAACCTCCCGGTTCAAATTTCTAATTTTTGATAAAAAGAAGTGGTTGATGGAGTTCGGATGTCTACAACTAAACAGAGTGACTACCGACGTTTACAACCATTTAACCCGGGACAGAACAAATGAAGATTGCCATTATCGGTTCCGGAATATCGGGTTTAGTCGCTGCCTATCAATTGCACTCGGAACATGACGTTACCGTCTATGAAGCGAATAGCTACATCGGGGGGCACACCAACACCCGAACCGTCCAGCACCAGGGACACGATTTCCATATCGATACGGGATTCATCGTCTTTAACGACCGAACTTATCCCAATTTCATCAAACTCCTGGATGAACTCGGCGTCCATTCCCAACCTACCTCGATGAGCTTCAGCGTGCGCAATCAGAAGAATGGGCTGGAATATAACGGAACCTCGTTGAATGGTTTCTTCGCTCAACGAAGAAATCTATTTCGCCCTCAGTTCTACCGCTTTCTCCGAGAGATCGTCCGTTTCAACAGGGAAGGTACGGAACTAGCCATCACGGATGAGGAAAGCGATCTAACCGTCGCCCAATTTCTGAAAGAGGGAGGCTACTCTCGCTTCTTCGCCGAACATTACCTGCTTCCCATGGGAGCCGCGATTTGGTCTTGCCCCCCGGAAACATTCGCCAATTTCCCGATGCAATTCATCGCTCAGTTTTATCATCATCATGGCTTGCTCTCTTTGAAAGACCGACCGACGTGGCGTGTTATCGAAGGAGGCTCTCAAGAATACGTCAAACGTCTGACGGCCCCCTTTCAAGATCGCATTGAACTGAACACTCCCGTGCAGAAAGTAGAGCGGCAAGCTGATTGTGTCCGGCTTCACTTTGCCAACGGGCAACCGCAAGAATTCGATGAAGTCATCTTCGCCTGCCATAGTGATCAGGCCCTTGGGTTATTGCCCGACGCTGACATGGTCGAACGCGAATTACTTCATCAGTTTCCCTATAGCCGTAACACCGCCATCTTACACACGGATATCTCCGTGCTTCCACGATCACGACGAGCATGGGCGAACTGGAACTATCATGTGCGGGAAGATCAGACCAGACAGGCGACGGTGACCTACAACATGAATATGCTTCAGCACCTGGATACAACAAAGCTTCCGGATGAAGCAGTCTTCTGTGTGACTCTGAATGAATCGGAACTGATCGATCCTGATAAGGTCTTATACCGTGCCGCCTACAGTCATCCGATCTACACCACCGGAAGGTTAGCCGCTCAGCGTCGCCATTATGAAGTCATCCGTCGCAACAGAACATCCTTCTGCGGAGCCTACTGGGGCAATGGTTTTCACGAAGATGGAGTAAAGAGTGCGATGGCTGTTGTGGAACAATTTCAAGATCCAGATCCCAAATCAGATCGCGGTTCCATTCCCGCAGCACTTTCGTACGGGAGCCGGATATGAAAAACAGCTCCCTCTACGAAGGAGAGGTTTACCATCATCGCCTTCATCCAGTACGGCATCAGTTTCGATACCGGCTCTATCTTCTCTACCTCGATCTGAGCGAACTCGATCAGGTGTTTGCGAACCGCTGGTTCTGGTCGGCTCGACGCGCTGCTCCGTTTCGATTTGATCGGAACGACTACCTGGAACCTCACAATCTTCCCCTTAATAAAGCGGTCAAACAACATGTCGCCGCAGAAACGGGAATTGAACTGACAGGTCCGATCCGATTGTTAACCCAAGTCCGTCATTTTGGTTTCGCCATGAATCCAGTGAGCTTTTATTACTGCTTCGACGAGGCTGATGAACAACTCGAAGTTGTCCTGGCTGAAGTAACCAACACCCCCTGGGGCGAAAAGCATGTTTACGTTCTTCTACGTGATCCTGATAGCCCCTCCAGTTGGACTCGCCCTCAACTCAAGCAGTTTCACGTCTCTCCCTTCATGGGCATGGAACAGCAATACCAATGGTGTATCCAGCTGCCGACAAATGAATTGAAACTGAGTATTGAAAACTACGAAGAGGGGACACACCTCTTCTCGGCAGGCATGAAGTTGCAGCGTCTCCCGATCACAGGTTGGAATTTATCAAAGATGCTTCTGCGATATCCCTTCCTGTCGGGCAAAGTCATTGCCGGGATTTACTGGCAGGCCCTGCGACTGTGGTGGAAAATGGTCCCGTTTCATCCCCACCCTCAGCGAACTCATCAGCCAGATTGAAAAGTGCCATGAATGCCGATTAATGAAGGCGTTTATTTAAAACTAAGATTCAGCAGGATTCGTGAAAGGGCATCAAGGATCACTTCCGGAAAGAGTAGAAAGTCAGACTTATGTCGCAAATGGTCAGTAACAGCCAATGGGGAAATGAAGAGTCACTGGCGATACCGCAGTGCAATTCAGGTCAATTCATTTCCACCGATACAAATTCCCAAAGCGAGGCTGCATTGGCCACTTTGCCACGCCTCTACAGGCAAGTCTTGTTTCGAATATTTAAAAAATTACACACGGGCCACCTCACGATTGTTGAACCCTCCGGAACGACTCAATTCGGAAAAATCGGATCAGGGTTGGAAGCGACAATCCATATTCAGCATCCCTCCTTTTACGGACGTGTCATCAGAGAAGGGGGGCTTGGTGCGGCGGAGTCTTATTTGCAGGGGGAGTGGACGACGAATGATCTGACGAGCTTGCTCCGACTAATGGTGCAGAATCAAACGACTTTAAAGGGAATCAGTCGAGGCCGCTCCTGGGTGGCGCGGGGGATCGCCCGTCTGGGGCATCTTCTTCGTGACAATAGTCAGGCCGGTTCCAAACGCAACATTCATGAGCACTATGACCTGGGCAACGATTTCTTCAAGCTGTTTCTAGATGAGACGATGATGTACTCCTCCGCCTACTTCGAAAACGAAAACACTCCCTTGCGAGAAGCTTCTGAAGCGAAGCTGGAGATGATCTGCCGTAAACTCCAATTGAGCCCTGCAGACCATGTTCTGGAAATCGGAACTGGCTGGGGAGGTTTTGCCGAGTACGCCGCACGCAAGTGCGGTTGCCGGATCACTACAACAACCATCTCTCAAGAACAGTATCAATTTGCAAAGGAGAGGATTGAACGAGCGGGCATGTCGGAGCAGGTGGAATTGTTATTGGAAGACTACCGGGATCTGCAGGGAACCTACGACAAACTGGTCAGCATTGAAATGATCGAAGCCGTAGGGCACCGGCATCTTGATGGTTACTTCAAAGCCTGTAGCCAGCTTCTGAAAGCGGACGGAACGATGTTGATCCAGGCGATCACTATCCCCGATCAGCGGTATGAGCAGTACCAGCATTCCGTTGACTTTATTCAGAAATACATCTTTCCGGGTGGAGCACTCCCCTCGGTGGAAGCGATGCTGCAGTCGACTTCCCGGACGGATTTACGTTTGCTTGATCTGCAGGATTTCGCCTCGCATTACTCACAGACTTTGCGGATCTGGCGGGATCGCTTCTTTGCTAATACGACAGAGATCGAATCGCAGGGATTTTCAGAGAGATTTCAGCGGATGTGGGAGTACTACTTCTGCTATTGCGAAGCCGCATTCGAAGAGCGGGCGACGGGGGTGTCGCAACTCGTTTTCGCTAAACCAGAGGCACGTCTTGAAGTAAGTGGAAGCTGATTCCTAAGGAGCATTCTGATGTTTTTACATATTCTTGATTCGGCGGTCGACTGGACAGAAAAGGGATATTTTCCCGATTCCATGATTCGCTACGGCGTGCGTCGTCTACTGCACCAACGGTTGGAACAGGAATCTAAAGGCGATTGTGCTGAGAGGCAGGAACGTTTTCAAGAGTTTCTAAACGAGACCCGACGGGCACCGATTGCGGTCATGCCAGAAAAAGCGAACGAACAACATTACGAAGTTCCTGCCCGGTTCTTTCAGCAGGCTTTAGGGAAACGGCTGAAATACAGTTGCTGCTACTGGCCCGCAGGAATCGAATCGCTTAATAAAGCAGAAGAGGCCGCATTACGTGTCACCTGCCAACGGGCCGAAATCCATAATGGGATGAGTATTCTGGAGCTTGGCTGTGGTTGGGGGTCGTTAACTCTCTGGATGGCCGAGAACTATCCCGATTGCAAGATTACAGCGGTTTCAAATTCGGCTTCGCAAAAAGACTACATCGAACAACAAACGCGAGAGCGAAGTCTCGATAACGTCGAGATTGTTACGGCTGATATGAATGAGTTTGATACACAGGAAAAATACGATCGGGTCGTCTCGATTGAAATGTTCGAACACATGCGTAACCATCAATTATTGATGCAGAAAGTCGCACGCTGGCTGAAACCGGGAGGTCAGTTGTTTGTGCATATCTTCTGTCATCGCGAGTTCGCCTATTTGTTTGAAACAGAAGGTCCCCATAACTGGATGGGCCGCTACTTTTTCAGTGGAGGTATGATGCCGAATGATCGCCTGATGGCCTGCCATCAGCGTGATCTGAAACTAGTCCGGCAATGGCGATGGAATGGGCAGCATTACGCCCGCACTTGTGAAGCCTGGTTACAAAGACAGGATTCAGTACGGGCGGAAGTTCTGGAAACGCTGGCAGACACCTACGGACCAGACGAGGCTGAGAAATGGTTTGTGCGTTGGAGATTATTCTTCATCGCCTGTGCCGAGCTATTTGCGTATAATGGCGGAAATGAATGGTGGGTATCCCATTATCTATTTCAAAAGCCTTAAATCTGAAAACGAGATATGTACTTAAAAGTATTTCTGTTTAACGCAATTGCGATCGCCGTTTTAATGCTACTGACCTGGTTAGTAAGCCTGAAGAAAAAAGATGTCAGCATCGTCGATATCGTCTGGGGACTTGGTTTTGTCTTGGTGGGGTGGGTCTCCTGGTTCATGCAACCTGATAAAACTCTTTTGCAAACAGGCATGATCGCCTGCCTGACTATCTGGGGGGCGAGGCTTAGTGGGTATCTTGCCTGGCGCAAGTCAGGAGAAGGCGAAGATCGTCGTTACGGTGCGATGCGAACAAAGCACGGTGATTCATTTCCGCTCGTCAGCCTCTTGACCGTATTCATTTTGCAGGGGATTGTGATGTGGGTTGTTTCATTACCATTGCAGTTCGGACTTTCATCATCAGGCCGGGTGGTTGAAGAGGGAGTTCGCAATTCGATTTTCTTTACCGCGATTCTCTTCTGGCTGACCGGTTTCCTGTTTGAGTCCATCGGTGACTACCAATTGGCCCGCTTTAAGAGCGACCCGGATAACGAAGGCAAAGTGTTCGATCAGGGCCTCTGGAGCTTCACCCGGCACCCGAATTACTTTGGTGACTTTCTCGTCTGGTGGGGGTTCGGCGTGATGGGACTTGCCCTCTCAGCAGAACTGTGGAGTTTGATTGGACCCGCAGTGATGAGCATCTTCCTGCTGAAGATCTCTGGAGTATCTTTGCTTGAACGCGATCTCCGAGAACGCAAACCGGCCTATGCGAAATACGTCGAACAAACCAACGCGTTCTTCCCCAGCCCCCCGAAAACGGATTGATTGGACTGGTCGCTGTTCGATCAGGCGATCAGATCCTCAACCACTTTTCCGTGGACGTCAGTCAGTCTGAAATCGCGACCTGAATAGCGGTAGGTCAGTTTTTCATGATCGAAACCGAGAAGCTTAAGGACGGTTGCGTGCAGGTCGTGTACGTGGACTTTATTTTCGACCGCCTGGAAACCAAAGTCATCGGTCGCTCCGTAAGCCTGCCCCCCTTTGATACCACCACCCGCCAGTAGCATTGTGAATCCGTAGTGGTTGTGGTCTCGGCCGTTAATCTTACCTGCGTTGGCACCTGCCTGCGGAAGTTCAACGGTCGGCGTCCGGCCGAATTCTCCGCCGATCATCACCAACGTGTCTTTCAGCAATCCACGTTGTTTCAAGTCTTTCAATAAGGCCCCAATCGCCTGGTCGCATTCGCCCGCGAGTCGGCGGTGATTCTTTTCGATGTCGTCGTGGCTATCCCACGGTTGTCCCGCACCGTGCCAGAGTTGCACGTAACGTACGCCCCGTTCCACCAGACGACGGGCAATCAGAATCTGTCGAGCTTGTACGCCGTCACCATACATCTCGCGAATATGTTTGGGTTCGTTTTCAATATCAAACGCGTCGGTTGCCTGCATCTGCATGCGGTAGGCGAGTTCATAAGAATGAATGCGGGCCTCGAGTCGGTCGTCTCCCTCACGTCCTTCCGTCATGTGCATCTTATTCAACTGCTGAAGCAGATCGATTTGCTTCCGCTGCTCCTCCGTAGACTGAGTATGGTTGCGGATGTTCTCGATCAGCTTTTCAATTTCCGTATGCTTGGGATCGATATGCGTCCCTTGAAATACGCCAGGCAGAAAAGCAGATCGCCAGTTAATGCTCTCACCGATCGGGTATCCCCCCGGACACATCACAATGAAACCGGGAAGATTCTGATTCTCGGTACCGAGGCCATATGTGACCCAGGAACCGACCGAAGGACGCACCAGGTTCTGATCTCCGCAGTTCATTAGTAGTAACGAGGGTTCATGGTTAGGGACATTGGCATGCATGGACCGCACCACAGCGACGTCGTCAATACTCTCTGCGGTATGTTTGAAAAGTTCACTGACTTCGATTCCACTTTCCCCATACTTCTGGAACTGGAACGGAGAACCCAAAGCGGCGCCTGTTTTTCGCTCTGTTCGCAAATTCTGAGCAGGCAGTTCCTTGCCGTGATACTTGGTCAACATCGGTTTCGGGTCGAAGGTGTCGACGTGCGAGCAACCACCATTCAGAAAAATGTGAATGACATGTTTCGCTTTCGCGGCGAACTGTGGTTGTTTGCTCATCATGGGGGAAGTTGGCAGATCCGGTTCGGCAGTCGCCGCCTGCGCGGGATCCACCATCAAACCAGCGAGACCGAGCGTACCCAGTCCCATACCCGAGCGGGCCAACCATTCCCGGCGGTTCAACGATGATTCAGCAGAGTTCGGATGATGATTCATAATATTCACTGACTGTCCTGTTTATGGATGGTCAAAAGTGGTCTGTGCATTGAATGTGAATTGAATGTGAATTCAAAACGTTTCGAGCGGACAATTAATCGACAAACATAAATTCATTGGTCATCAATAAGACCTGAGCCAGTTTGTCCCAGCGAGCGAACTCTTTCTCTTCCGGCTTCTCTTTCGAAGTCGTCTCTTCGCTCATCTGTAAAAAGGCCAGGGCGGCGGATGCTTCCGCTTCGCTCGGTTCACGAGCAAAAGTCAGTTTATACATTGCTGCGATCCGAGACTGTGGCTCTTCGCCACCGACTTCGAAAGATCGACTCGCAAGACTTTTGGCCTGTGAAATGACAAAAGGAGAGTTCATGCTGAATAATGCCTGCTGCGGTACAGTAGTCTGCGGCCGCTTTGGTGTGGAGACATCGGGGCTCGCCATGTCGAAGACACGGAATAGCGTAGGTAGATTGTTACGATCGATGAATCCGTAAACAGTACGTCGATCACTCGTATCGAGATCAACCCCTTTACCGCCATGTTTAGAGTCAAGTTTACCGCCGACAGCCAACATTGAATCCCGCATCGCTTCAAATTCCAGACGACGGCGTGGCATCTTCCACAGCAGCCGGTTCTCGGAATCGACGCTCACGGCCTCCGGTTTGGGGGCACCGCTTTGCTGATACGTTGATGAATTGACGATAAGTCGATGAAGCTCTTTCACCGACCAACCGTTCTGAATGAAATGCGTTGCCAGATGGTCGAGTAACTCGGGGTGAGTGGGTGGTTCGCTGCGGGCACCAAAGTCGCTTGGCGTACGAACAAGACCATTACCGAAGTGCAGCATCCAGACTCGATTCGCAAACACGCGGGCTGTTAATGGGTTATCCGGGCTCGCAATCTTTTTGGCCAGTTCCAGGCGACCACTTCCTTGCTGGAACGGTTGACGTTCTTCGTCGTCTAGAATTTTGAAGAACCGTCGAGGAATCTGATCGCCTCGCCGGCCGGCCACACCTCGAACGAACACGACGGGCTCTGTCGGTTTCGCATTATCCAGCATCACCATTGCACGGGGCGGCGCTCCTGGAGAAGTGGCCCGCAGTTTGTTTTGTTTCTTGGAGATATTCTGCTGGTGATTTCGGACGGCCCGATCGAAGTTTCCTTTCCACTGATCGTAATTCAAATCAAACGGTGTTCCGGGGCTGTACAGTTCCTGACGGATCGTCTCCAGAGAACTGTCGGCCAATCCTGTCGACTTGTCTTCCTGTTCCATCCATTTTGTTTCCACTTGTCGAAACACATCACCATAAGCCAACGCAACATCGTTCATCGAAGTGATGTTGCGATTCGCCAGACTCCCTGTGATAATCGGATTCGTGGAGGCCGATTGGAGTAACTGTTTGATTTCATCGGTCGTTTTCTGTTGAAGCTCTTCTGCCTTCAATCCGGATAAAGTGACCCACGGACCCCAGACGGGGTGGTTCACATCCTGTTGTTTTTTTAGATATCCGTTCCACCGATCAATGATTCCTCTTCGAGGTTCGTATTTATCGTAGGCGGACGCATATTCCGGCGGCACGTCTTCACCACCAGCCAGATTCTTAAGGAGATAAGAAACGGTGTGATGCCGCGTCTCATGTTCAAGTTTGGTGACCTGTTCCCGTTCGAATTTGTCCAGTTCCTCGGCCAGTTGGGCCAGTTCTGTTTTGAATTGTTCATGGGCGACCTCGTCAAGCGGATCACCAATCAGTGGCAGGACGGATTCATCCGGCTCGTGGGAACTGGCAAAGACCCCATACAGAGAATAATAATCTTCGGTGGGGATCGGGTCGTATTTGTGATCGTGACAGCGAGCGCATCCGACAGTCATTCCCATTAAACCACGAGTCACCACATCGATCCGGTCATCAATGATATCGTGAGAGTTGTTTCGAAAACGTCGACCGACGGTCAGAAACCCCATCGCCGCGAGTTCTTTTTTCGGTTCTTCCAGATCGAGACTATCTGCCGCCAGTTGTTCGATGAGAAACTGATCGTAAGGTTTGTCCGCGTTGAACGATTCAATGACATAATCACGATAAGTATACGAATACCCAAATCGAGGCTCCGCCGTGAAGACATATCCTTTGGTATCTGCATAACGAGCGACGTCGAGCCAGTGTCGTCCCCAGCGCTGCCCATATTCAGGAGCGGCCAGATAAGTTTCTACGAGTTCTGAAAATGCTTCTGGCGATTCATTCTGTTCGAATGCCTGCACCTCTTCCCAGGTGGGAGGAAGACCAAGAAGATCGAATTTCAACCGGCGAATCAAAGTCCGTTTGTCGGCTGGCGGATTCATCGTCAAATTGTTTTCTTCGAGTTTCTTCAACACGAATTTGTCAACGGATGTCTTTACACGCTCTGTCTGAGTGACTTCGGGCAGGGCGGGGTCTTCAATTGGTCGATAAGACCAATGCTCTTTGCGAAGAGATTCAAAGTCATAGGGGCCACCCAGTTTGGGACCCTCTTTCATTTCTTCTTCCGGCCAGTAGGCGCCGTCGACGATCCACTTGCGAATCTGGCCGATCTCTTCGTCGCTCATTTTCTGTTCGGGGGGCATCTGAGTGTCATCGTCCGCATAGATGATGACTTCCATCAAACGACTATGATCCGGGTCGGCAGTGAGGACCATTTCTTCGTAATCTTCGAGCCCCTTGATGAAGGATCCATTATCGAATCGAATACCCATCTCCTGCTTCTTTTCACCATGGCATTCCGCACAGTGTTTGAGGAGCAGAGGCCGAATCGATTTTTCGAAAAACTCGATCTGAGCTGGTTCCGCTTCTGCGCGGACGGTCGCTGTCATCCCCGGCATTACTAGACAGATCAATGCGATCAGACAAAACAGAGGGGCAGGCCAGAGGTGGGCACGAAGAGGGTATCGTCGCGATGAAGGTTCCAGATTAGGCATAGAGTTCTCGGCAGGCTCGACAGGAAGGACGAATTACCGCAAGGGCGCTGGGTAATTCAACAGGCCAGATGTTTGTGCAAGCAAGTATCACGTCAGGATAGATGACAGTGCGGAATGCGGAATAATGTCTGTTCGGAATAACAACAGTACAGAATCACAACGGTGCAGGCAGGTAAGGCAAGGGGTGAGACGCGTCGCGTCTGCAGGCGGGAATCGCATTCCCAATGAGGGCCTGATAAAGGGACCTGAATGGGAATACATCAATATTTGCAGATGTGTAATTTTACCGTAATTGTAACCGGCCCTGCAAGTAGTTTAATTATAGGAGATGAATTCCCCTTTAATTCTGTTTTTTTTCGCATTCTGATAGTCAATTCTGTTCAAAAGGGGAATCATTCCACTACTTAGAGAGACATCGCTCTCACAGAACCCTTTTTGCCTGCCAGATAAGCCTTTACGTTCGCTTATTAACCAGCCTGTCTGTAAAATGGAAATTTTGGCGTTTTCCGTCAGCAAGACCGCTTCATCGTCTTTTTCTGTCATTTAAGTGATCTGTTCAATGTCCGATATTCAGCCTGTTCCGGAGTCCAGTAAGTCCCTGTCGACTCCTTCTTATCCGTTGCTCGATCCCGAACCGATGGATCCCCAACTGACAACCATTCAGCCTGGTGGCGGGGTTGTCATTAAAATGGAAATGTTATGGGGCAAATTCCGACGTACCTGGCTCAAACTATTCCGTGGAGGCTACGTTCGGCGGATGCAGGAACTGCGGAAGGGGTCTGTGAATCCCTGTCCGCATGATGTCCTCGACCCCCGTGACCTGAAGTTTTATCAGAACCAGGAAGGGTATTACTGGGAGAAGAAAGATGATCCCTTCACTGGTCGCGATAAAATTCCGTTTGCTCGTGTGGGACTGGCGGAACTGCTTGTCTTCTCGTTGCTCTGCTTTGTGCCTCCGCTGATTCTGTTGCCCATCCTGATTGGGGCTCCTATCAACGTGTGGTCCGTTCTGGGATGGATGGTGGTCGCGGCCGGCTTAATCAAAGGGATTTTGATCGTCTGGTTCTTCCGCGATCCGGAAAGGAACGTTCCTACCGACCCAGGGCTGGTTATCTCTCCCGCAGATGGAAAAGTAGTTCTGATCGAAGAGATCGAACATGACGAACATATCGGTGGTCCCGCTGTCTTAATCGGTGTTTTTCTCTCCATCTTTAACGTACATATGAATCGTTCACCGATAGAGGCGCGTGTCATTGGTTTGAAATACCGTCCTGGGAAATACCTGAACGCCATCCGTCCCGAGTCCGCCCGAGAGAATGAACAACTGGCGGTGAAAATCCAAGAGATCAGTGCTCCGCATCGTTGCATGGTCGTACGTCAGATCACGGGGGCCATCGCTCGCCGGATTGTCTGCTGGGTCAAACCGGGGGACCTGCTCAATCGCGGGGAACGGTTTGGAATGATCAAATTGGGCTCCCGAACCGAGCTCGTTTTACCTCGCGAAGAGGGTATGGAGATCGTCACGAAACTGGGAGAGAATATCAAAGCGGGAAAATCGATACTGATCCGGTATAAATCCGAATAATTTCCAAGTCGCTGCGAATCGTCGTGGTATCTGCCCGATCGAGCCGAAAGAATGGAGGTTCGATTTCCGGGCCATCCTTAGCCAAACCTCTCCGAATCAGAGATCATCATTAACAGCACGCGAAGACTATCCTCGAGGCAATTTCTTGAACCGTAACCTGAATCGCAAACAAAAAATGTTCGCCGTCTTCCCGACCTTGCTCACCTTGGGCAATGCGGCGTGTGGATTCGGTAGTATTACGTTTGCTGCGAAGATCGGACCGGAGTCGAGCGAGGGAAACAACCTGTTTATTGCGGCAGGTTTAATTTTTCTGGCAATGCTGTTTGATGCTCTTGATGGGAGTGCCGCTCGCTGGGCGAAACAAACCTCCGACTTCGGAGCGCAACTGGACAGCTTGTGCGACGCGATCAGTTCCGGTGTCGCTCCGGCATTTCTGATGCTGCAATTCTCCCACGAATACCATTCCCGCTTTTTGTGGGTCATCGCGGTTCTATTTGTCTTATGTGCCGTCCTGCGACTGGCGCGCTTCAATGTGGAAACTGACGAGGAGGATTCGCACGAATTCTTCAGCGGTTTACCCGCTCCGGCCGCAGCCGGATTGATCGCCTCATTCCCGATCGCCATGCGTGGCTTGTTAAGCTGGAAAGAGACGGCGAAAGAAGAATGGTTCCTGAACTTTCTCGACTGGCTTATGATGTTCATGAAGCAGGGACTTCCTTTTATCATGCTGGCTGCTGCCTGCCTGATGGTTTCTCGCATTCGTTATGTTCATGTCTTCAACGCTTTCCTGCGAGGCCGCCATTCTCGCAAACAACTCATTCAGATTGTCTTTACGCTGGCAATCATAGTTGTCTTCAATGAACTCGCATTGCCACTGGTGCTCTGTTACATCACCTTTCTGCCCCCCGTGCAAGCTTTCCTGAAAGAGTTCCGAGGGGGGCGTCTCTCCTTTCGAGGCAATAAACCAGCGGAGAGCGAAACGCCATTGCCCGACGAATTCGCCAGTTCAGAAGAGATCGTGACTCCCGGTCCTCTGGAAGAGAGCGACGAAGAGCAAGCCCGCGACGATTCTCCGCCAATGGCGTAAGTACTAATCGATAAACCGACGTTGCCTTTTTAAGATCGCAACCGCAGTTTGTGAATGAATCGCAGCTTCTCCCGTACCTGGGGAACGAAAACCTCGGGGACCAGGTCGAGTAACCCCATGTCCCGGTTAAACTCATTGGCGATCATTCCAACTTGGGCGTAGTGGGTCATCATTCCCTCAAAATCGTTGAGATCATTCTGGACGACGTTGAAGTTGTCGGCAGTAATCAGAACAGTCATCATATCGAGATAGACGTTGAAGGTTTCAGCGAAGTCTTCCCACGGGTGCATGCTGGAATAAGCGGAAACATATTCTGCTGGCCAGTTCTGAGCAGGTCCGTTTTTATAGTAAGCATCCAGAGCGTCTTTGTAAGTCGGATTCCGTTCGTCCCCAAAGAGCTCGCGGAAGGGGCCTTCGCATTTCTTCAGGACAAGTCGGTCCCAGAAATAGTGGCCTAGCTCGTGCCGAAAATGTCCAACCAAGGTCCGGTGAGGTTCTCCAAAATCGACCCGCGCCTGTTCTCGTACAACACTATCCGCCTCTTTAATATTGATGGTAATGCACCCTGAGATGTGCCCCGTCATCACCGGTTTTTCTTCATCCGCTTTGAATTTAAAGGTTAGCTCAGGAGTTGTCGGATCTTTATCTGGTCGAAAAGGGAATCCCGCCTGGTCGAGAATGCAGAGCACCCGGCGTTTCGCTCGCTCCAGCCGCTGCCATTTCTCTAAATTTCCCTCCACCGACAAATCCGGGGTCACTGTCGTCAGTGCACAATAATCGCACAATTCATCAGTGTCATTGTCCGGATGGTAGGGGAGCAGTCTGTTACATCCCTGATCAGCTGCACATTTCTGTACCCGCACGCCGCACACCCGATTGCCACAGCGGATTTCACTCTCACGATCCAGCAGCGGGGCGATGTGATCGCAGGTGGAGCACAGCCCGGATTCAATTCCACAGGCCACGCAACGTTGACTGTCAAAAAACAAGGTATTGCCACAGGTGCAAGGAAAGGTCTTCATTCGCGTCAAATTCCAAGAAAGGTAGAAACAGATCGAACTGCAATTTACTGCACAGCAATCGGTGTACCGAGTTCTAAGGAGCATCAAAACGGGAAAAATCTCTGTTGATATGGAAGCTATCGTCTCGCTCGGAACGATTGGCTTCCAGACAATTGAACGCTTTTAATCCGGACAAACATAGGCAAGAAGGTAATCTCTCTGTCTTTTTGCAGGATATATCTAAGTTTGGAATTCACAAACTACGGCACCGGAATTGCTGTGTAGGATTAGCTGATAGTAAAAGTGCGGGAATAGTTCTCTCGGGTTGAATTCATCCAGCGGGGCAGTCTCCCTTCCAAAACAAATAATCGGGTTCTTTCAAGAAGGCAAAGAAGAAATGACCACAGAAAATGTTTCCGCTAATGTAAAAGGGATGGGTTCGATTATTCACGAGGCGGGCGTTGCCTTCCGGGTGTGGGCTCCTCATGCAGAGCAGGTCTCGGTTATAGGAAATTTCAACAACTGGAATCCCGAGGACCATCTGATGGAGCAGGAAGGAAATGGCTATTGGTACCTCAATATCGAACAGGCAAAAGCGGGGGATGAATATCAATACTGGATTACGAACGGCGATTTTCAGGCAGGGCGGATTGATCCCTATGCTCGCAAAGTTACGAATTCCTCCGGAAATAGCGTGATCTACGATACGTCGTTCGATTGGGGAGACGACAATTTTGAATTCTCTAGTTTGAACGAGTTGGTTATTTATGAAATGCATGTCGGGACCTTCAACCGAACCCGTAAAACAGGGCCGGGCCGATTTTTCGAAGCGACTAAGCGGTTTAAGCATCTGAAAAGACTCGGCGTAAACGCGATTGAAATTATGCCCGTCGCCGAGTTCGCTGGTGATTGGTCGTGGGGGTACAACCCGGCCCATATTTTTGCCGTTGAAGAAGCTTATGGTGGACCGGACGGATTTAAAGAGATGATCAAAGCGGCTCATGCGGAAGGGATCGCCATTATTGCCGATGTTGTTTACAACCATTTCGGACCTAGCGATCTCGACCTCTGGCAGTTCGACGGTTGGAGTGAAAACGGGAAAGGGGGCATCTACTTCTACAACGACTGGCGATCATCGACTCCTTGGGGAGACACCAGGCCAGACTACGGACGTGGTGAAGTTCGGCAGTATATTCGCGACAACGCGATGATGTGGCTCGATGAATATCATGTCGATGGGCTGCGATATGATATGACGGCCTACATCCGTAAGGTTAACGGCATTGATGAATCGGACATCCCGGAAGGCTGGGGGCTGTTACAATGGATCAACGGAGAAATCGCCAGCAAATATCCACGGAAGATACTCATCGCCGAAGACTTACAGGGTAATGAATATCTGACTCGACGGGTGGAAGAGCAGGGGGCCGGTTTCTCGACTCAATGGGATGGCTTTTTCGTTCACCCGGTAAGGAATGCCGTTCAGCAACTCAACGACGCTGACCGAAACATGTGGGAGGTGAGTAATAGCCTCCAGCATCGTTACAACCTTGATGCGTTTCAGCGAGTGGTTTACAGCGAATCGCACGACGAAATCGCTAACGGCAAAGCACGAGTTCCCGAGGAAATCGATCCGGATGATCCCGAAAACTATTTCGCACAGAAACGATCCGTTCTGGCGGCAGCACTCGCGCTCACAGCCCCCGGTATTCCGATGATAATGCAGGGACAAGAATTCCTGGAGGATGGCTGGTTCGACGATGAAGACCCACTGGACTGGGAACGCTGGCATGAGTTCAAAGGAATCACGCGGTTGTATCAGGACCTGATTTCGCTGCGATTGAATGTCTACGGCAAATCGAAAGGCTTAACAGGCCAGAACATCAAAGTTCATCATGTAAATGATGAGGACAAAGTGATCGCCTATCATCGCTGGTATGACGGTGGCCCGGGAGATGACGTTGTCGTTGTAATGAACTTTGCCAATCGAACCTGGGACCATTATGAGATAGGAGTCCCCGATCCGGGAGAATGGAAACTGTTGTTCAACTCCGACTGGACCGGCTACAGCGATGAATTCAACGATTTTCCTGTGTCCAGCATTACGGCGAGTACAACCGCCCGCGATGGACTGGGAGCGACTGCCGAGATCAGCCTCGGTGCCTATTCGATCCTGATCTACGGACGAGTCGAATAACGGTACTCACTTCGTTTGCATATCAGACACAAAAAAACTCCCGTAGCGATCATTGATTGCTACGGGAGTTTTTTAAGAGCGGAGAGGCAGGGATTCTAATACGTCCTGTCCTTAAGTTCTGCTCAAACAAGAGTTTATGGTCTTAAGGTATTAGTTGTCATCATCTTGTGACTAATCATCTTTATTCAGATTTAATCACAAAGCTCAAAGTTTGGCAGCGTTTTTGACACGCTGTGCCAAAACATTTCTCTTGATGCCTCCACATTCCTAGGAGGCTTTCTAATGAAAGGCTTTTCTAACAATTCTGATTCCACTAAATCGAGTAAGACCAACAGTTCGGGGCTGTATCTGACCAAGAGCGAAAAACAGCAGCTCAGAAAAGGGCTTCCGTCGAAAGACGCTCTGCTCGCGATGGCCAGGACTTATCTGGAAGTCCAAAACGAACACTGGCCTGAGTACGTAACCAGCGGTCTGTTGCCCCTGGCAACAGTGGAAAATATTGAAGTGTTCGCATCAGATTTCGAGTCGTCATTTCTGTCAGGCGACCAGTCGTTTCCCAGGTCTACTTTAAAGCAGGCCGCCTGTGTCTATCTCCGGTATTCCGACGATAATTCCAATGAAAGGTCGTTGGCTCAACAGCTCAAGAACATCCTTTTGAAAGCAAATCAGGATCGGAGGTTCGTGGAGTGGCACCATATCTGTGCTGATGCTGCCGTGAGTGCAACTACACCCAGACGGGCTGGCTACCAGAAGTTGTTGTCCTGGATGCGTAACTATGCCGCTCAAATTGAGCTTGTTTACGTTGACGATCTCAGCCGATTAAACCGCAATATGACCGAGAGCATGAAGCTCAATGATATTGCCAGTGACGAAAATATTCGTCTGATTGGGGTCAAGGATGGCATTGAAACGTCTAATCCGAGTTCGAGACTGATTCATGCGGTCACTTCCTGGCAGCATGAAAACTTCATTACCGGCCTCCAAGAGAAGGTGAAACGGGGAATGAACGACCGTTTTGAACAGGGCGGAAACCTGCAACCACCTTCTTTCGGATACAAGCTTATCATGCTCAGGGACGCTGATGGTGAGCCGAAATTGTCGCGTCATGGAAAACCGATTATGGAAAAGTTAGTTGATCAGGAAGAGGCTGTTTGGGTCCGACAAATTTTTGAATGGTTCGTTGTCAAAAACTGGTCTCGCCAGAAAATAGCCAAAGAATTGAATTCTAAAGGGATCGGAGGCAAAAGGACTTGGGACTCTCGAAAGATAATGCAATTGCTCGAACGATCTGTTTATCGAGGGATCGAGTGCTATGGAATGACTGTGCAACAGAGAAATCACAACACAGGCAAAGTGACTGTTATTCAAAAACCGGAATCGGAATGGCAGAAAAGGGACGTCCCACACCTGAGGATTGTCTCTGACGATACCTGGGACCGTACTCAAATCCAGTTGAAGAAAATTAGAGCATCATATACGGCGAGGATACGAAAACCTCGAGGGAACCGGACTACATTATCGCCTTCGCTGCTCATTCGGCCAGTTTGTGGGTATTGTGGTGCACGATTGCTACTGGCCCATTCTTCGAAATACCAGTCGCTGAGTTGCATGAATGGTCGTGAAAAGAAACACGACTGCCAACTGACGACGCACAAGTCGGTTCGGATTCTGAATAGAGCGATCCTGGCTAAACTCCACGAAGAGATTCTGACTAAAGAATTCTTACGCGGACTTTTCAAACAGGCCAACAAAGAGCTCAAAATATTATTAAATGAACCTGCAGAAGATCTTACCCCTCTCAAAAAGAAACTGGAAATGCTGCTGAAGCAGGAAGCGAAGCTCGCGACGCTATTAACAAAGGAAGATGACCTGACTGCAATTACAGACGCTCTCAGAACCATCCAGGCGGAGAGAGAGGGGCTCGAGAGACGATTGGGGGAGGCGGAAAGGCACTCCTCCACTGCTCCCGGTCCGATCGATCCCAAATTCGCGATCAAGTGTCTCAAGGATATTGAGGCCCTGCTCAAAGAGGATGTTTCGTATGCTGCTCCAATCCTGGAGGCCCTCACTGGGCCAATCAGAATTACCCAGGGAGAACAAGTCCCGGGGAAACGAAGTGCTGTTTGGCAAGCTGAATTCACGATCAACACCACTCAATTCATGGTGGAACTGAGCCGCGCCAAGAAGTATCCAAATACCGGTACTTGGGAGTTCCTGAATACTCGTGGTTGGACAATTTCCAGAACGGTGAGTCTGGAGGTGAAGGAGGTGCCGAGGTACGTCTCTCGCGGCAAAGAATACAGTGAACTCCAGAACTTTGGTCTGAGTACTGGCGAAATCGCCAAGAAGGTAGGCATGAACGAAAGGTACGTTTCCGCAGCAATCGACTCTTTTCGCAACGGCACGACTCCGGATTGGAAAAAG
Organism: Polystyrenella longa; assembly: GCF_007750395.1. Classification (GTDB taxonomy): domain Bacteria; phylum Planctomycetota; class Planctomycetia; order Planctomycetales; family Planctomycetaceae; genus Polystyrenella; species Polystyrenella longa. The sequence continues at coordinate 1,723,701 of NZ_CP036281.1, forward strand.
TTCGATTCGGGAACAATCCCGAGAGGCCCTTCCAAACCGCTTCTGTCAGAATTGATCCTCGACGATGTCGTTCGACTTCGCAAAGAGGAGAATATGGCATTTCGGAAGATCGCGGCCTGGTTGAAGGAACATCTTTCAATCAAGGTCAGTGCGCAGACAGTAAAGAGGACGTGGGATAAGGCCGCTGTGCAGTGAAGTTGATGCATCTGCTGTTAATCCTATCGGCGGCCCGTCGAAACCTCCTCATGTTCCATAACCCCGGAACGTGGGGAGTTTTTTTTGACCCGCTAACTAGTCTACCGTTGTTCGTCAGCATAGAGGTTCTTCCACTGTAAATTAGTCCTGAATCCGGGTGCAAATTGATTTGTGTTCACCCCACCTCTCTTAGTGCCAGGACTCTTTGTTGCGAAAAAAAGTCTTAGTTCAGTGCATCGGGCATTCGGATCTCCATGCGTTAGCTGTTAATTCGTCTGATGCAAAGCGAGAGAAGATCCACGAAGCGATAGGGGGGCATCTTCCTGACGGGACCGCTGGCGGGCCGTCGTGCGTGTCCGCTTCGGTATGGAAAACATGGAATTCCTGAGGGAAACTCGAATTTTAGTGTGATCGAGGTAAGTTGTTGGCGTGAAAGGCACCCATTTCAAGAAGGCTTGTTGATCAACACCGATGGCAGGCTCAAAGGCAGATCGCCGCTGAATCCGTTACCGAAGGATTCAGCGTTCAACAAGAGCTTGAAGCAGAAGCCCAAGCCGCCGCCAACAGGCGTGCCATACAAACCGGCACAGCCTGCGAAGGTGGCAATGCAGAAGCAGACAAGCTGAATTTGGCTGATCGTGCTAAGCAGAAGGCATTCTCTTCTTTGATACATGCTGGGACTTACCATTGCTCATTTTGCGATGTCAACTGTCACGGTGACCAGTCCCGGTTGCTCTAGATCCACTCGCCACGTTGTATCAAGCGTCGTTCTTGCAACAATCTGTCCATCTATGGTCTCAACATGACTAAATGGATTCGAAGAATCCATGAATAACACCCAGCAAAGAAGGTCAGCATCTAAGTCAACCAATGCAATCACACCGTCAGTGCCCAGCCCTCCTTCACCAGCAACAACTACCAGCTTGCTGTTCGGGACATCAGTTCGACAAAGCTCGGTGAAATAGGTCATTTCATCGCTTAAGTCATGTACGTCCCATCTGCTTTCTGCTCCGATTACAAGCCGATCACCATCCCAGTCAAGTACCTTGCGTTGTCCATTGGGAAACAAAATTCCATTGAGAAGTGGCACTTGCTCACTTCGCCAAGCACTATTCAATATCTCACTAGAGTTCGACATAAACATTCTTTCCTACTGCTTCGTCGGTGCGATTGCTGGAAGCTCTAGCAATCCGGAATCGGGCACAACGCCACCCGCTCGTTTGTTTCTTGGATCGTTGAATCGTCGTCGAAACGCTTCCTCCCATGTCATCTTCGTTCCGGGGCGAATCGCATTGGAGTCAACAACGTTAATCGGGATCTCACTGAGTTTCGCTTCCCGTGCAGCCATGAGCCGCCGATTGTCGAACGTAACGTAGCGGTCTCCCTGACGCATCACGTTAATGGGACCGGAACGAGACCAGTCCCATCGTCCATTAGCCATGTCGTCGACGTACTGGGTTACGTTTCCTCCGCCTGTGCGTTGGGAGAATGCCACTTCTCCCGGCAATGCTCTGTTTGGGGCATTATAACTCCCAGCCCCTAAGCCGCCCATCGTAAAAGTATTAGGATCAACTCGATAGTTAAACGGATTCAATCTCGGCACGTTCCTAAAGAAATCAGGTGCACCCACACCTAATCCCGCCGCGCCGAAACCGGCGCCGATGAGGTTAAGTGTTCCACCGACATAATCGCCGATTTGATAGGCATCGTAGGAGGCGAAACCTCCGCGAACGGTTTGGATGCCGTCGGCTCCGTAGGCGGCGACATACGAGGCTGTTCTGAGGGCGCTGGCCCCTTTGAATGTGGCTGATCCACGAATGGATCAAGGTTTGAAATCTTCGGCAAGTATCAGGCCTGTTGGATTGATATCTTGAACACAAGCGACTCGAAATCAGGGGGAGTTGCCGGTTGCTTTTCCTGATGCCCACCGCAGCCGCTCAAGTACGCACGGGAAAGCGACCAGCCATCATCATAGATACAAACATGATAACTTTCACGAATGGCTGGCAGAGCGAGAGCAGCGGCAATGCGAAGGCTTGTGGCTCAATGACAAAAACGCCGTGATCGGGCTATCGAAGATGAACCCGTTGCCACGGGATTCAGCAGTCAACAAGAGCTTGAGCAAAAAGCCCAAGCCGCCGCCATCAGGCGTGCCGGTGTTCAAGCCTTGGAAGCCTGCTCAACCGGCCAAGCTCCAACCCTTCAAACCGGCACAGCCTGCGAAGATCGTGATGCAGAAGCCGAAGGCTGAAAATCAACTTCCTGCTTGGTTCCGATAAGCAGCAAGCAAGGCCGCATTTGGATCATCTGACGCAAGGCTGTAGTCGGAGATAACATTTCCCGCTTGGTCGTATTCTTGCCTCGACGTGCAGATACCGAACTCATAGCTCTCTGTCTTGGTCAACAGGCCATTGCCGTCCCAATACTTGAATTCGCCGTGATTAACACCATTCTGGATTACGCCTTCGCAGGCAACTTGTCCGTCTGAATGAAAATCCGAAAACGGCCCAGATTGAACGCCGTCTTCAAACATCACTTCTGACTCAAGCGTGCCATCCTCACGTCGATACACAGCGATCCCGTCAAACGGCTTCCCGTCATGCCAGTAGGACTGGTCGCTGGCCACTTCTAACTGCTCGAAGTTCACTTTCATAATCTCATACTCTCGTTAGTCGGTAAGCACATTAACACCACCTGTCAGAGGCCGACAATAACCGCATCGAGGAGCCGCCGGTGCTGTGTTGGTGAGCCACCGATTCACCATCCAAAACTCGTTGAGATCGATCGGCAATCCCGCATTTTGGCGTGCCCACAGTGCTTGGTTCAGCGCATTGATTTCGGCGTGTGCCCCCGGTGTGCTGTGTACCCAACGCCCAAGACTTCCCGCATTGCTACGAAGTGCGGCAAGGTCTGTTGTATTCAGCAAGGATTGAAGGCGAGCCTGCAAGACCGGATGGAGATTATCAGCAATCGTCAAAGTGTTGTTGGCAGAGAACGTCGCTCCAGTCCGTGAATCAATGATCGCAGATACCACAGGGCCTCGCTGACGGGCTGGCAGGCTGGCGATGTCTGCCGCTCCTTGTCTAGCCTCAGTACGCAACGCCCGATAGAAGTCCTGCCATTCAGCCCTCGTCATCGAGCGGCTTGCAAGGCGATCCGCTGCTGTCAGCCTTGTTGGGGCATTATAACTCCCAGCCCCTAATCCCCCCATTGTAAACGTATCGAGGTCAGGTCGATAGTTAATCGGATTCAATCTCGGCACATTCCTGAAGAAATCAGGTGCACCCACACCTAATCCCGCCGCGCCGAAACCGGCGCCGATGAGGTTAAGTGTTCCACCGACATAATCTCCGCTTCGGTAGGCAGGTCAAAGGGACATATGAGGCGCTGGCCCCTTTGAATGCGGCTGGTCCACGAATGGACCAAGGTTTGAAATCTTCGGCAAGTATCAGGCCTGCTGGATTGATATCTTGAACACAAGCGACTCGAAATCAGGGGGAATTGCCGGTTGCTTTTCTTTATGCCCACCGAAGTCGCTCACGCGCACGGGAAAGCGCCAGCCCGTGCGTAGATACTTTCATGAAGACGTTTCACGAATGGCTGGCAGAGCGACAACGGCGGCAATGCGAAGGCTTGTGGCTCAATGACAAGAATGCCGTTATTGGGCTATCGAAGATGAACCCGCTGCCACGGGATTCAGCGTTCGACAAGAGCTTGAAGCAGAAGCCCAAGCCGCCGCCGTCAGGCGTGCCGGTGTTCAAGCCGTGGAAGCCTGCGGAGCCAGCCACGCTGCAACCCTTCAAACTGGCACAGCCTGCGAAGATCGTGATGCAAAAGTCATTGCGACCTGCCGTTGGCTGCCAACAGGAACATCATCTTCGAGGAGAATTATAGCCGCCCTTCATTGGAAGACTCTCCTCAAAATCGCATGCCGCTACTGCCTTGGCATCCAAATCCCACAAATCGCTTAGCAAAGTGCCGACAGACTTGATGTATACCTCTTCCGGCACCGCTGCTTCCGGCTCCATTTCTAAGTAGAACCGATAGAATAGAAATCCATCGGGTTCCTGAATCGCCCGATTCTCGTCAAAGTCTTCATTATTCACGACATCGATCTCGCCCCAATTTGTTCGGACTGACCATCGCTCGTTTTTTCCACTTGTGCAGTCCGCAATCTTTTGCACAAGCCCTTCCTTAGGGAGATCAACGTCAACAAAGATTTTGCAAAAGAGGTTCATATCAGTTTCCAAGTAGCTGCGATGTTTGATGTTTATGGTACAGGAATAGTTGGCGGCTGATCGAACGGTCCGCCACGCCTGATGACTGACAGGTCCACATCCATGCCAAGCTTTCCCTGTAACTCTCGTCGCAACCCACGCAGGCCAGCTTCACCTGCTTGAATCTTTCCTGTTTGAATGGCGTGGAGCATTGTTCGCTCCTTCGCTGAGCCGGGGTTCGGCGTGCCAAATCGTGCCTTGACAAGCCCGTCAAACTCATCGGGCGACACCCTGACCCCAATATCAATGTCGGACGTTGCCTTGGCCGTTCCACCAGCACGACTACCCTGCACCACAATGTCGTCGCCCAGATGCCCGGTCTTCGAGCGAATCAGCGAGCCTGCCTCGTCGAATTGAGACTTCGTGAGTCCCTGGGGAATCCCCCTTGGGGCATTATAACTCCCATACCCTAAGCCTCCCATTGTAAAAGTATTAGGATCAACTCGATAGTTAATCTGATTCAATCCCGTCACATTCCTGAAGAAATCAGGTGCACCCACACCTAATCCCGCCGCGCCGAAACCGGCGCCGATGAGGTTAAGTGTTCCGCCGACATAATCGCCGCTTTGATAGGCATCGTAGGAAGGGACATACGAGGCTGTTCTGAGGGCGCTAGCCCCTTTGAATGTGGCTGGTCCACGAATGGACCAAGGTTTGAAATCTTCGGCAAGTATCAGGCCTGTTGGATTGATATCTTGAACACAAGCGACTCGAAATCAGGGGGAGTTGCCGGTTGCTTTTCCTGATGCTCACCGAAGCCGCTCAAGTACGCACGGGAAAGCGACCAGCCCACATCAGAGATACAAACATGATAGCATTTCAAGAATGGCTTAGAGAGCGACAGCAACAGGAAGCGTGTTGCTCAACACCGATGGCAGGCTCAAAGGCAGATCGCCGCTGAATCCGTTGCCGAAGGATTCAGCGTTCAACAAGAGCTTGAAGCAGAAGCCGAAAGCGTTGCCGTCAGGCGTGTCCTCGCTCAAGCCTTGGAAGCCTGCTCAACCGGCACGCTCCGCGCCATACAAACCGGCTCAGCCTGCGAAGGTGGGGATGCAGAAGCCGAATCGAGCTACTCGTGTTCGCCATTTTTATTCCAAGCGGCTTCAAATTCCCGTTGTGTTATTTCAGCGGGTATGAACTGTGAGTCAGCAGCGATATCCTCAAGCGATGGTAACGGCTCGATCGAGAGTTTGGTTTTGCCCGTTGTGCGTTGCTTCTCCGCCACGTCAGACCTCCCATTCTTATAGACTTCAACTTTCCGCAACTCCATGCGATGACTGTCAAGCTCTGAATACAAAAGCACGGGTTCGTCTTCGATATCATGCTTCCACTCGACCTTCAAGTATTCGTATTCCATAAGTCGGTTTCCTTTAATTCACTCCACTTCTGAGGACTCGACCAGTCACATTAAGTGACTCAGTATTCGGGACAACGAAAACACCGTCTCGTCCTCGAATCACTCGCAACCCACTCACGTCTATCTCAACGAAGTTGGAAAAGCGACGACCTTGGAATGGCTGGCCGATGAACGCACGAGAGAGTTGAGCAGGTGTCTTAGTTCCGGGAACAATGTCAGTCAGATATTGTCCATCGCCGTATCTTGCGTCCTTGGGATTCAATGCCTTCAAAGACGGAAATAACTCGTTGGAAGCACGAATGCCAGGTTCACCAGCTTCATCAGTGTAATGAAACAATCTTGATGGAATACCATCACGAACCCGGCGAAGATCGTTTGCCCTAGCCAGCCGAGAAGCAACTTCTGCTGGCGTCCGCGCCACAACCATCGCTTGTCGTTCAGCCAGCGACATTCTTGTTGGGGCATTATAACTCCCAGCCCCTAATCCCCCCATTGTAAACGTATCGAGGTCAGGTCGATAGTTAATCGGATTCAATCTCGGCACATTCCTGAAGAAATCAGGTGCACCCACACCTAATCCCGCCGCGCCGAAACCGGCGCCGATGAGGTTAAGTGTTCCACCGACATAATCTCCGCTTCGATAGGCATCGTAGGAGGCGAAACCTCCACGAACGGTCTGGATGCCATCGGCTCCGTAGGCGGCGACATACGAGGCTGTTCTGAGGGCGCTGGCCCCTTTGAATGTGGCTGATCCAATTTTGCCGACGAGGCCGTATCCACCCAGGCTGATGGCATCCAGAGCCAAATCTAGTTTTCCATCTTGTCCACCAGAGTAAACGACACGCCCCGCACTGTACGCCAAGCTGGCTTTACCCAGAAGGCTGAAGCCACTGTGTATTCCTGCACCAAGACTGCTCCCCGCCGCAACTGAGCTTAATGCCCAACCTCCACTGACGAACTGCGTCGCCGTTTGGCAGTCAGAGGAAAGCGGCTTGGTCGGAAGTTGCTGAGTGAACTCGGCGCGATCTTCACTCCCGATACCATTCTCCGCTGGCACCGGGAGTTGATTGCCCGGAAATGGGACTACTCATCGAAGAAGAAACGTGTTGGTCGACCTCGTATCCGAGCAGAGATCTTCGAACAGATTCTGCGGTTCGCGAAAAAGAATCCCAAGTGGGGAGCTGATCGAACTCAAGGTGCGTTGTCCAATGTTGGTTTTCACATTACCGACACGACTGTTTGGAATGTGCTCAAGTCGAACGGTATTGAGCCTGCCCCCGACCGCCTTGCCTCGATGTCTTGGCAAACATTCCTGAAATCTCACTGGGAAGTTATCTTCGCCGTTGATTTCACCACGGTAGAAGTCTGGATGAAGACAGGTCTGACGACGTTCTACGTAATGGAGGTGATGGAATTGAATCCAAGTAAAGTCGAGATCGCAGGCATCCCACCGAACCCAAACAAACAATGGATGATACAGGTTGGACGTAAACTCACCGGCGACAATGGTTTCTTGGAGTATGAGTCTCATTTGATACTTACTCGCGATACCTGTTTCCAGCCCTTGCGTTCTTTCCTGCAGAATCAGAGCGATGCTGAACTTGTACTTCTTTCGCCGAAAAGTCCGAACTTGAATGAGCATCTCGAACGATTCATGAGAAGTATGAAATGCGAATGCCTGAGGAAGATAATCTTCTTCGGTCAGTATGCAATCGAACGGGCGTTGAAAGGATACGTTGAACATTACCATTCCGAGCGAAATCACCAAGGGCTCGATAATCAGCTAATTGAACCTGGTGTTGAAGTCGGATGCGTCGCTGTCAAGATCGAATCACGTGAACGTCTCGGTGACCTGCTCAAGTATTACTACCGCGACGCGGTGTGAAACGACGTCGCTCGCAAGCCACAATTCTTGTAACGATCTGCGATATCGCTGCGCTCGGATGGTCATTTTCGCATCGATTCCGATTCCGATCCCAATCCTCAGGTCGCGAAATGAATCTCGTTCGGGATCCTTCGCTCTTCAGCATCACAACCGCTTGGAGTTACTCGTTCTCAACGTCGGCTGAATATTTTTACGATACCCCAATCGAAAAAGCCGACCGCATCCACAGAGCATCGCTACGCCGCCCAGCAACGAGCACAGGAAGCTTCGAAGGCCCAAGCCGACCGAGAGGAAGCGGAGATAAGACAAAAGCATCAGGCGCAACGTGAGAGGCTGGAAGAGCAATTCGGGAAACAGCTGGACGCCATGTCCGAAGAGACTCGCAATGACCTGCTCTCTAAGAGCCATCGCAAAGATTTGATCAAGTACATGACGCCGGAAATCAAACGCTTCAATCAGCTCACTGCGCTGTTTGAACTCTCCAAGAATCAAGCCGCCGCTGCCCGCTGATCCTCGGTCGTGAAATTACTTTCGTGGCAACGTTGCCAGGAACCCCACCAACAACCGGAAGGCCAAAAGATGCATCTCAGTTTTTATTTGATTTTCATATCGGTGATCGCCGTCGGGGCTTTTGTTCGAACGTTCTGGGTTGAGCGGGCGTGTGACGAGCGGATCGACAAAATCGTTCAGGAAATTTACCAACTCGAAAACCAGATCGCCGGAAACCCATCCCCTCAGCAGGAGAAACCATAAGTGACCGCAGGATTTGAAAACATCACGCTGCGAATCGAGCAGGAGGGCAAGGTGGTTGACCTGCCCATGACGAACAGCTTCCCGATCATTCCCGGAACCTACTTGTGGGTGTTTACACCGGGGCAGGAATGGCACCTCGCAGCGACAACCATTGAAGCCGAAGACATCGCTCGCAATGCAGGCCAGGTTCATGGAGATCGCCTGTTCTCGGTGAATTCACTTCAGGGCGGACTGTACCAGAACGGGAAGCTACTGAGCGAGTTCCCAACAGAAACGAATCTATAGCCCGCGAAGGTACCTAACACTTTTTTGCAGGAGTTAACTATGGGCAAGGCTTACAATATGTGGGGGGAAGAAATTGAGATTCATCTCAAGTGCAGGTGTCTTGTCGGGCAGAAGCGATACGATGCCCCGCCCAGGGATGGCAGCATGTTTCTCGGTGAATGGGAAACGAAAGAGGGTTACCCCAACGTGACTGACTTCTATTTCTGGAACGACGAACTCGAATTGTTTCAGGTCTATCACAGGAACGGGATTGCGTTTGAGAGGAACCCTCTCTGGTGGGCACCCTGGAACGGAAAGGATGGTGGGAAGTGAAAAGTTGGGCAAAAACAAACCGTAGGCGGGGCGAGTGAATCGACAAGAAAATTGCAGGAACCCTGACTATGGATGTAAAGCAGGAGCTAGTGTACTGTCTTGCAAATACAGGACCTTATCATTCCGGCAGAAATGAAGCAGACCCCGCTTATTCTACCGGCTACGACCCCCTGAATAAGTTCCATCTGTTAGCGACGGCACACTAGTCGATCAAGGATTGTTAACCACTTTGATCTCATGTACCTCACAATTGCGGAGATCGCATTCGGTTTTCAAGGCTTCATAAACTTCAGGACGCATTAACCAGCCCCTGTGAATATGAGAATCGAAGATGTCGTAATCTGGTACATACTTCTCGGGAATGAATTTATTCAAATTATAGTGTTCATATTCTTCTTGACGTTCTTGGGGTAAATCATAATCGACACACCCACAGAAATCACAAACTTTTGTAACTCGAGATTCTTTTTCTTTTATGTCCCGATAAGCGTCGAACTCAGTGATTGCATTGAAAAATATACCAACATCGTTCAAGTCATCTAATTTGGGAGCAGCTGCGAGTAAGTCACAAGGCTCTATGACATCCTCTTCCATGTCAAACTCATCTTCGAGGATGATTTCACTTTCTTTAAGCTCGCCAACTTGACCTAACAGGACGGGAAAAAAACAAAGCCCCGTAAACCGGTTTTTTTCAATAACTTGCTTTGCATTATCTCGCACAATGACGGACCCCATCTGGAAATAAACATCCGATTCTGGATACGAGGGAATATCCCATTTGATAGGCTGAAGATTGAATCCCGGTAAAAGTCTTGCGTTGGGATAATATTCTATTACTTTACGCTCCCACTTGCTTATAAAAACAGATAGTTCTTCCCAAGGCATATTTGGTTTTGCGTCAACAACATCAGCCATCTCTTCGCGAATTTCATCAGGGCATTCAAAAGTGGTGATTTGTCGGTAGGCCCATATTTCCCCGCACTTGGAACAGTTTGTACCTGGGATCCCGTAATCATATGTAGCTGATCCATTGATAAAAAAGTCGCGAAAGTCTCCACCCATATGAGTTTCATGAAGTTGGGTAAGTGTTGCCATGAGAAATATTCTTTCCTGGAAATAATCGGTAATCAATAAGCGTCAAAAGGATTCCTGTGTACTGTCTTGCAAAAACAGGACCTTATCATTCCGGCAGAAATGAAGCAGACCCCGCTTATTCTACCGGCTACGACCCTTTGAATAAGTTCCATCAGTTAGCGGCGGCACACTAGTCGATCAAGGATTGTTAACCACTTTGATCTCATGTACCTCACAATTGCGGAGATCGCATTCGGTTTTCAAGGCTTCATAAACTTCAGGACGCATTAACCAGCCCCTGTGAATATGAGAATCGAAGATGTCGTAATCTGGTACATACTTCTCGGGAATGAATTTATTCAAATTATAGTATTCATATTCTTCTTGACGTTCTTGGGGTAAATCATAACGGACATATCCACAGAAATCACAAGCTTTTGTAACTCGAGATTCTTTTTCTTTTATGTCCCGATAAGCGTCGAACTCAGTGATTGCATTGAAAAATATTCCAACATCGTTCAAGTCATCTAATTTGGGAGCAGCTGCGAGTAAGTCACCAGGCTCTATGACATCCTCCTCCATGTCAATCTCATCTTCGAGGATGATTTCACTTTCTTTAAGCTCGCCAACTTGACCTAACAGGACGGAAAAAAAACAAAGCCCCGTAAACCGGTTTTTTTCAATAACTTGCTTTACATTATCTCGCACGATGACGGACCCCATCTTGAAATAAACATCCGATTCTGGATACGAGGGAATATCCCATTTGATAGGCTGAAGATTGAATCCCGGTAAAAGTCTTGCGTTGGGATAATATTCTATTACTTTACGCTCCCACTTGCTTATAAAAACAGATAGTTCTTCCCAAGGCATATTTGGTTTTGCGTCAACAACATCAGCCATCTCTTCGCGAATTTCATCAGGGCATTCAAAAGTGGTGATTTGTAGGTAGGCCCACATTTTCCCGCACTTGGAACAGTTTGTACCTGGGATGCTGTAATCATATATAGCTGATCCATTGATAAAAAAGTCGCGAAAGTCTCCACCCATATGAGTTTCATGAAGTTGGGTAAGTGTTGCCATGAGAAATCTTCTTTCCTGGAAATAATCGAGTCAATTTCCAACCTGGACATTGACTCCTCGGTAATTAATAAGGATCAAAAGGATTCCAAAAGGTTTTGAAATACCACTCGAAGCCCGGTGATTCCATCCTCAAACTCGGAGCGATATAGACCATCCCTTTTGAGCGTAAAATTCAACCGGCTCTAAAACCTTCTGAGGATAGTGCACCGAGCCACCAGAAGCTTTCGTGTAAGTGCAGGTGATATTCCCAGCGAGCAATGAGGCGGCGAAAGCTCTTCAGCCAACTGATGGTACATTCGACATTGATTGTTTCTGTTGGCCGCACATTCACAAACAGGGATACGATTTATGGATAACATTGACTGGCGTATCGTTCTGGCCATCGCGATCCGCATTATTGCCATTTCTTACATGGTAGTGATTCTTTACCTGCAATGGAAACATAAGAATTGGTACGCTGCTCGCACAAGCCACAGTGGAGCCTGCCTGATACTGTTTGCGATTTGTTCTTTCATTGTGACAATCGTATGTTCCGAGTATAGGTCTGAGCTCCTGACAAGGATTGTGTCTTACATATGTTTTTTCTTGATCCCATTCCAGATTCGATGGATTTGGGACATACGATGGATCACCGTAACAATTACATCGATATGTGTGTGGGTATGGTTAGAGTTTTTCTACCTCCCCTTCCTGTGGCGTCTCATTTACAGTTGAATATTATCTTCTTGAACATCGTAAGGTGAAAAACTCAGCCAAAGTGCTCATGCGCGTCACTGTAGAGCGTTTTAATCTGGATGCGTCGCTGACGCCGCTGGAAGTGGAAACGCATCTGTTGCGAGACTGTTGCGGTCAGCGTCCGCGCAGAGCCTTGATTTTGGGGAAATATCGACTTTCAAGGCGAACAAAACGGACCGAGAAAGGGGAAATCATGTCGAACTCGACCAGAATATCTTTTATGATCACTTCCAAAAAACTCGATGGCCGTTATTAGTGCCACCGAGTAAACCATCTGGGAAATCCCGGATGTAGCCTCAGACGCTTTTTATCTTCAAAAGAATCCCGCAAAATGGCCATTATAGGAATAGATGATCGCAAACGACGAGATCAGAACCGAACTGGTGCCGAACAGTTATTGGTGTGCGTGAACATCGTTTCGGTGCTATGGACCAGTCTCGTGTTGGAACAACACAGCCGTTACCACTCAGCGACTTTCCCCGTTGTCTTTCTGTCAGCATTTCTGCTGATAGTGCTCTCGTCCTTCTACTTTTTCACGATTCTGATGCGCCTTAAACGGCAGAAAGAGGTGAGCTGGTTTCAACTCGCAAGCTTGTCAGCGTATCCTCTCGCGTTAACCATAATGGTGTCGAGTTCTTTAACTCACTGGCCCGCGTCGGTGCGGTTTTTTTTCAGTCGATCCAGTTTTGAACAGGTCGTGGAGGAGATCAATCAGGGCAGGGAGCCAGAGGAGTTTCCCAAGTGGATCGGCCTGTTTTGGATCGATAGCGTCACTACCTCCGGATACGATCTTTCGGCGAAAGCAGGCTCTGTCGATTTCATTACCGGCTTCGTATTCTGGGACGAATGTGGGATCAGTTACACTCCGGATCTTAGTGGCCGCTCTCCGAATCGTGACTTTCGTTTGGCTCCCGACTGGTATTTGGTAGAGTGGTGAAGGGCTCACCACCTATTCAAATTATTCGACGTTATTAGTGCCACCGAGTAAACCATCTGGGAAAGCCCGGCTTGGTCAGTTCTTCGCTATAAAAGATAAAGTTGCTAGAAACGAAATGAGATAATGGGATGTATCAAAGAGGGTTGGGAAACTTTCACTACATTCCAAGCCTAATTGAACATGTACAGTTGGAAATAAAATGATAACTGTAATTGTTCTTCATTCACCCCACGATTAAGGAGTATATATACATGTTGTTCAAATCCAATTCATTAATTGGGTCATTAATTCATTCAACGGCTGTTTTGACCTTTGTACTACTTACATTCTCCCCCGCCTTGATGTTGGGAAAAGAAAGTCGCTCAAAATGTGAACTAGAAAGAAATAAACTAGCAACAGAAGAAGCTCGACAGGATAAACCTAAGGTTCTCATCCGCCCTTGGGGTATATATATAGGTATGCCAGTTGATGACTTTCAGAAAGCATTCCCTAAGAACTTCGAACCTATGGTTGTATTTAACAGTATTTCTGAGCACTGGCTATTTGAAATCAAACACGAAGACGATGTGTATAAACTAGAGGTTGGCTTCACTACACCAAAGAATACTAGTAAAGTCGCCATGATTAGAAAAGTCGCCATGATTAAAATTGAGCTTGTAGGGGAATGAAGTAAAGTCCATTTTGAACATGTGTTGTGATTAAATGAGCTGTCATAGAGGCAGTTTTGCCTTGTTGAAAACAAAACACAAGTATTTTCATTGATGGCCAACGCCGCAAGGCGTATGCCAGGACTCGGAGTCCGGCTTCCACGAAGAGAGTTTTTTCTGATCTGGCTGACAGAACCGAGCCTGTTGCGGTCTGTGTCCGCGCAGAGCCTTGATTTTGGGGAAATATCGATTTTCAAGGCGAACATAACGGACCGAGAAAGGGGAAATCATGTCGAACTCGACCAGAATATCGTTTATGATCACTTCCAAAAAACTCGATGGCCGTTATTAGTGCCACCGAGTAAACCATCTGGGAAATCCCGGCTAGATCAACACGAAGTGCTTTTCGGCGGCACCAACCCCTTTTAAGGAGCAATGTCTCAAATGATACTGTCTGATGATTATAATGAATTGCATGTGCTTCTGAGAGCAATAATGGTGTTGAAGTTTGAAGTTGGCTCATCTGACAATAGAGTACGAGAATGTGCAGGTAGCAAGATTTTAGCTAAAGCACTAATCGATATATGCGATGCTATGCGTGAAATGTCCAAGAAGGCTGGACATGAAGAGAATGTAAAATATATAGACCAAGGCTTGCGTAGGCCAGATAAAATCGAAATGCGTTATATTAAGTCTGTATGCGGTCATGTCGAGTGCGCAGAACCATATTGGAGTAAGTTATCTCACGAGCAAAAGGATGAGTACTTAAGGGTATTGTTTAGTCCAATGGAAATGAATAATGAGGCTCGACTGCAAGTACTTAAGATGTGTGGGGATATGTAAATTGAATATACGTTTTAAATAGCTTTTTGACAACATCGAAACCGATAGGCAGTCGCTAAACCATACTCGTATCGTAAGAAGATTCAGCCGTTGTTGAAAACGAGTGAATTCAAGTGGTTGTGTTGCTGACAAGAGATGGATTTCGATTCAGAACAACGACTAACTTATTCAAAAAACATATTCTTTCCTGGCCTATGAGAGAACCAAATGATTAAATCCTCTTTATTATTTCTCTTGATAGTATGTTGTAGCTCATTGGGTTGCTCAGAAGGCTACGGAACTCACAAAGGAAACCATGTCTGGTATTCTAACTGGAATCAGGGGTCAGGGGATCGTCCCATGCTAGTCATGGATGACGTTCAAGGAGAATTGGTTGTTCTAAAGGATCATAGGTATGCCAAAACCGAGAAGAATGTATATATCCTGGGGGTAAAAATTCATGACGCCGATCCAGCCACATTTACTACCCTTGAATATCCATTTTCCAGAGATAAAAACCACGTTTACTGTGGAAGCTTGTATTTAATTGATGCTGACCCGGATGGGTTTAAGCTGTTATTCCAAAATGCTATGTTTGGGATGCTGGATCGTTTTAAAAAAGAGCCTTTCATTGCACAATATGGGGAGCACCCAGCTTTGGGGCATGAAAAGAGGTACTGTACCAAGTCTGCATGGTCCACTGATGGGAAAACGATTTATTTTGGATATGCTAAAGTAAAAAACGCCAATCCGAATACTTTTACAGCTCTAGATGGGCTTTATGGTAAGGATGACATGCATGTTTTTTCCGCCATGAAATAATGAAGAATGTGGATCATAAGACATTCATCATAAACAGCGAGGGCCTAGCACAGGACAAGCAGCATATATATATCAGAGATAAACCAGCTAATGCTGCTCAAATGAAGGCAATTACTGATTGAATTGACCTCGCATCGTAAATATATTCAGCCGACGTTGAAACCGAGGAAAACGCCCTTCAACGACAAAATGGAATCAAGGTTCTGTTAACAAAAACCAAGGTCGACTCGCACCACGAGAAGTATGTGAAGACCAGTATTGATGAGATGCGAACTAATCAGGATTTGATCTGTTGAGGCTGAATAGTTATTGACATTCAGATCTGATCCTGTAAAGTTGCAGACGTAACAAACCAATGTAGAGGACCCTTAGGGGAAATCCGCATTGGTTTTTTGTATTGGTAGACGAGATGTCTGCAGTTAATCAAATAATTCATAGCCCGGCCAGTGCGCGTTCCTGAACAACTCGTATTGGTGCGGGCTTTTTTCGTTCATTGAGTTTGGGAAGTGTGATGGCCGCTGAAAGCGATATTGAAGCACGAATGCGGCAAATTGGTGATCGGGTTACGACTGCCGAAGGGGTGATACGCCGGCTCGATGAACGGGAAACCAATCGACATGCGGTGGCTCAGGGCACGATTGATCGTCACGAGAGACGCATCGACGAGCATGAAGTCTGGCTGGATGGGGACAACCAATACCCGGGTATCAAATCGGACTTGTCGAATCTTAAAAGTCAAATGCAAAAACTTTGGTGGATGCTGGGAGCCTTCTTCGCGGCGATGGCGACGGCGGTTGTTGGTGTCCTCGTTCAAAACTTTACAGGAGGTGACTAATGAGGTCATCAGAGCATTCAAAAGAGTTGGCCGGGAACGGTCGTTTTATTGTTTTCAGTGTGGTGGGCGTCATTCTGATTCTGGCGTTGGCGGTGGCTCACGCTAAGGCGGGGCCGCCTGATCCGTGGGTTCGAATGACCAAGCCAAGTGGCTGCAGTGGTGTTGTGTTTGCCGCTTCTAAGGAAAACGGAATCTGGTTACAGACCTGTCGGCATTGCGTGACGGAAAAACAGGTCGTCTCTTTCCGCTTCTTCAAAGATGGGCAGGCCAGCCCCCCTGTCGATGGCGTGTGCGTTGCGCATCACAATACGGCTGATATTGCGATTTGCTGGGTGGATGCCTCGCAGCTTAATTACTCTCTGGCAGTGAGACGATTGTTCTCGAACTACTTTTAATTCTTCTAGTAATATCAAGTAAGGAATACTCGCATGTATAACACTAAACGCTTCCAGTTTAATCGTTTCTGCCAAGCGTGGCGAACATCTCCACCATCTCAAATTCTGTTAGGCTCATCTCATGGATGAGCATCATCCCTAATCGAAAACCCTTTAAATGAGAAATTCTGATCTCGGTTTCGAGTCCATGCTCTTTGGTTTGATCGGAGTCTGGGTCTTCTTCGGAACAGCCTATACCGTTACCGTGCTGTTCGGATTAGCCGCCCTCTTCGTGATCTATGCCATCAGTACTCATGACCGAAAATAACCTGCATCCACTAACCCCTCGTGATAAAGAAGGCGATCTTTACGAAAGAGCTTAAGCCTTCTCATCGCTCAGGAGACATCACCCTGACTCACTACACACCATGATCGTGAACCTAAATAATCGCCCATTTCATGTCATATACAATGAACCCGATAAGGTAGCTATCAGCCCACGCTGACAGCGATTTCAAACCAGAGGGAGTCCGAGTCATCCGATTCGGGCTCCCTTTTTCTATTTCCCATTCCACGAAAGGAACCGTATGTCGCACATCGTGCAAATTAAAACCGAAGTGCGGGAACTGGCCTCGATCCGAGCCGCCTGTACCCGCAACCAACTCCCGGACCCCGTTTACGGGAAGGTTCAGCTTTACAGCTCCGAAGCGACCGGCTGGCAGGTCCAGTTACCTGACTGGAGGTACCCCGTTGTCTGTCAGACCGACACAGGACAACTGAGTTACGACAACTACGAAGGACGCTGGGGCCACCCGGTGCATCTGAATTCCTTCCTCCAGTCGTACGCGATTGAACAGACCCGTCGCGTCGCTCGACGCCAGGGGTATTCCCTGACCGAGCAGCGGTTGTCCGACGGGTCGGTCAAGCTTCTGCTGCAGACGGGAGGTGCCCTGTGAAACAGATTGAAATCATCATCAGTCCGGAAGGAGGGTCCCGCATCGTTTCGAGCGGATTTTCAGGCAGGAGTTGTCTGGACGCAACCCGGAAACTTGAAGAAGCACTCGGGCAGCGGTTATCTCAAACCTTGACCCCCGAGTATCACGAACACACCAATAACCAGACCAACAACGAACAGCGGCAGTGAGCGAAAGCTTGCTGCCGTTGTTCTGTTAGCGGTCCTATCTAAAGGAGACTGTATGTCTTTGAAAAACCTGCGTGAATACATCGATGCCTGTTTCACCGGCATCTGGATTGAGACGGATGAACCGGACGAAGCGATTCTGCAAGTGAGACAACTGTCGCACGAAGCCGACTGGACGTTGTCCGTCTGGGATATCGCGAACGGATTTGAAGCGAGTGAGGGAAGCGAGACAGCCGATCCTCTGTCCGCTCTGGAGCTGTTTGGGACCCATGCGTCCCACACCGGGACGAACCTGCTGATCCTGCGGAACTTCCATCGGTTCCTGGGATCCCCCGAACTGATTCAACAGTTGAGCCATCAGCTGACGACGGGTAAACAGCTGCGGAACTTTGTGCTGATCGTCGCTCCGGTCGTCGACATCCCGGTGGAGCTCCGGAAACAGTTCCTGGTTCTGCAACACGAGTTGCCTAACCGGGAGAAGCTCCTCGAGATCGCCACCGAGATCGGCAGCCAACTGGGAGAACTCCCGGAAGGGGATGAGCAGGAACAACTGCTCGATGCCGCCAGTGGACTGACCCGTCAAGAAGCGGAAGCGGCGTTTGCCTTGTCACTCGTGCGAGAAGGCAAACTTTCTCCAGCCTCCCTGTGGGAACTCAAGACGAGTCAGCTGAAACAGAACGGTTTACTGGAACTTCATCGAGGTCAGGAACAGTTCGCTGATCTGGGAGGACTCGGCACTTTGAAAGGATTCTGCGAACGTACTCTTCGGACTCGTTCGAATAACACCTTGGCCAAACCCAAAGGTGTTCTTCTACTCGGAGTCCCCGGTACCGGCAAAAGCCAGTTCGCTAAAGCGCTCGGTCATGAAACCGGACGACCCACGTTGCAACTCGACATCGGTCGGTTAATGGGCAGCCTCGTCGGAGAATCTGAAAAGAACATCAGGCAGGCATTGTCGATCGCTGAAGCAATGTCGCCCTGTGTTCTATTTATTGATGAGATCGAGAAAGGGCTCAGCGGGGCACAGTCGGGCAATGCCGGGGACAGCGGTGTTTCCACGCGGCTGTTCGGTTATTTCCTGACCTGGCTCAACGACCATCAGTCTGACGTCTATGTCATCGCGACGTGTAACGACATCTCCCGGTTACCGCCGGAGTTCAGTCGGAGTGAACGGTTCGACGGTTTGTTCTTTCTCGATCTGCCCGACCGTACTCAGCGGGAACAGATCTGGGAGCAGTATTTGAACGTCTACGGTCTCGATGCATCCCAACCCCGTCCTGAAGACCAAGGCTGGACAGGAGCCGAGATCAAGTCAGCCTGTCGACTGGCGGCGCTGTTGGAAGTCTCACTCGCTGAAGCGGCGCTGCATGTCGTTCCGGTCGCCCAGACAGCCTGTGAGAAAGTCACGGGGCTGCAGCAATGGGCGAGTGGCCGTTGTCTCTCTGCTGAAACTCCAGGCATCTATCAGATGCCTTCATCCACGAAACGTCGACGATCAGTTCCCCAGGGAGATCCCTCTCTGAACTGATCCCGACGTTCTCTTAACTTTTCATGACCCATCCGGCGTTCTCTTAATCAGAGCAACGCCGGATGGGTTTTTCTTTTTACAGGAAGGAAGTACATGATCCGTGTTACCACATCCACCCCCAACCCCATTACCGATTCCACCGAACTGCGTACCCAGATGGGCGCCGTTCGGTTATCAGTTCACTGGCTGGGAACGAGCAAGGCGCTCCCGGCATCCCAGCAGGCGGAAGCGGCGGCGACGTTCGGCGCGAACCGGGACTTCTTCTCGGCGCGGAAAAAACTGATCGACACCCGGCATCCTGCCTATCGGAAAGTGACCTCGATCCGGAATCGGATCGTCTCCCTCTGGAAAGGGATGACAGTCCCTTACCCGGATCCCGGTCTTCGATTAATTCGTCGAGACCGGATTCAGATCTTTGAAATCGAATTCCAGCAACTCCTGCAGGAACTGTCGCAGGCTGTTCTCCAACTGGAGCGAGAGTTCGGCGAACTGAAGAGTATTGCGAGAGAACGGTTGGGAGACCTCTTCAACGAAGAAGACTATCCCAGTCATCTCGATCATCTGTTTCGGATCGACGCGGAATACCCCAACGTCGAACCACCGAACTACCTGCAGCGGCTTAACCCCGAATTGTATGAGGAACAAAGCCGCCGCATTGAAGCGAGATTCGAAGAAGCTCTGGAACTGGCGGAAGAATCGTTTCTTCAAGAGTTCCAGCAACTCGTAACGCGTCTCTCCGAACGGTTGTCGGGAGAGGCGGATGGGAAACCGAAAGTTTTCCGGGATTCCGCGCTGACGAACCTCACGGAGTTTCTGATGCGATTCCGTCAGCTCAACATTCGCTCGAATGCGCAGCTGGAAGAACTTATTGATGAAGCGGAGCGTGTCACGGCGGGCCTGTCGCCCGAGAGCTTACGAAGTGAACGGACCATGCGGGAAACAGTCCGTGAGCAACTGCAGCAGGTCGGGGAAGTGCTCGAAGATCAACTGGAACTTCGACCTCGTCGACAGATCGTCCGTAGTCGTTCCCGAGAGGAGGTGGTGTCCGATGCAACTTAAAGTGGAACCGGACGGCACCCTGCATGCGGTCTATCAGGAAGAAATAGATCTCTCTTCGCTCGGACCTCTGGAGATTCGACGCGGTTCCCATGTGGAACCGAATGCGAACTCCCTCTGGGAAGCGGACCTGTCTCCTGTGAGCGGCCCCGTACTGGGACCGTTTCCGCATCGGGCCGACGCCATCCAGGCGGAGCAAGCCTGGCTGGAAACATTCTGGTTGCCGGCCTTCTTACAGGTGTAAATTACTGCCCTCTTAATCGGTCGAGAGATCGTCCCTGAACAGAAACCGGCTCCGATTTCGGAGCCGGTTGTTTTTTGTCCGACGTTCCCGACTGCACCCAGTTGCAGCCCCCAACATGCTTCCGCTTTTTTTTAGTTTTCAGAGATCGAAAACCGGTCGAGATTGGCTGTGAACCTGATCAGGAGTGGGGTGAATAGGTCAGTAATCGAAATCCAGTTACCTCTTAATGTGGTGTCTAAATGACCACTTTATGTTCTGTAAGTCGTTATTAATAAGATGGTTACGTCAAATATGTTCAGTGAATTTTGCAATTGATTGCAAAATCATGAACTGTCTTCGAAAGTCTTTCAGACTCATTCACCAGCCCTCTTTGTCACACAGCGACTGCATTTCTTTTCGTTACAAACAAATCACCACCTCGATACATCGAGAGGTGAACATGTTTCTTTTTCGCCCCCAGAAAAGGAGGACCCCATGGAAAACTCATTATCTCACCAGATTGAACGTCTACTGAACCAGGTTCGAAAACTGCGTTTACAGGCGGAACAAGCCGAGGCCTACGCCGCTCCCCTTTGCCAGTTAACGGCAGAACTCAGTCATTCTGGATTACTGAAGGAAGCGACTGTTCTCGGAGACTTCTTATTAACCAGATCCTACACCGACGATCCGTTTTCAGATTCTGCCCAACTACTGCAGGCGGCCCTGATTGTTCCTGCCGGTATCGGCATCATCTACTGGGATGTCGTGGAATTCGAAAACCATCGAAGTTCCAGAACCGAAATCCTGCGGGAAGCGGTCAATCATTTTGTCCCGTTTCACGAGCTCCCGTCTGCGATGAGGGGGCTACTCCTCCCGCAGATCCGGCGTCTGTTCGACGGTCTGGGACAACATCTCCAGTTGTTTGGAGACGACTCCCTTCCGTCGAATTAGGTACCGCTCGCAATACCCATTTCCTTCAGCCTTAATCAGAGGTCAGGCATCATGAAAAAACAAGATCGATATGATCCAAATTCCGACCCACAGGAAGAATTCCAGAAAGCTCTGTCCGACTACTGTCGGTTACTGGCCCGCAAGATCGCGGAGCGCTGGCTCCGCCTGCATGCGGAAAATGAAAATCGGGAGGTGAAGAATGAAGAAGAGTGAACCCATCCATCACCCCACCCGGAGTGCATCGCTGCGCGCAACGGAAGAGACGCCGACAACGTGTGGTACGATGGGATTCAGTAAAAAACAAGCTCCGAATGAGGAAGACTCAGTCGAGGCTTTCAATAACAACCATCAGCCAATGGAAATACAAGTTGGCTGTGAATCCCCTAAATTGGAGTTATGGACGATGATCCAAAAAGGAAAAACCAAATATATGACTATAAGGGAATTTGCTGAACAAAATCCCATTTCTGAGCCGACGGTACGGCGTCTGGTCCGTGAGGACAAGATTGACCATATCCAGCCCGGAGGTCATCGCTCGAAGATTCTGATACCGGAAGACGCTTTGGATCGTGTGCTCAAACAGAAGGCTTCCAACCCGTCTCCTAAATCAATTTCCGGCAGGACTCCCCGATGGAAGCAATAGTCAAACAATACCCACCGTTAACTAAAAATAGACAATTCTTATGTGTGGTAACCCCACCTTGGAGAGGAATCCATGGCGAGAAAGAAATCTAATAGAGAAACGATTCAATGTCAGTTCTTCAAATGGAAGATCTACGAACGTGGAGGAGTCTGGCAGGCAGATGGTCGGAGTAATCGACCCTCTGTTGGACGGCATTCGCTTGATACTCGAGACTACCTCGAGGCGAAGTCGGGACTGATTTGCCTTGATCGAGTCTGTGCTGTCAAATCCGGTCTTGCTAATCCTGATATCGTGGATTTAGCAAACAATACGAGTGTCAATATTACTGAGGGATGCAAGAGTTTTCTTCAATATTGTGAACGCGATCGACTCGTGGGAGGCGCCAAACCGACTACCGTCAAACGTTATCGAGCAGTTTTGGACAAGTTCCAAAAATTTGCAGGACAAAACGGAATGGCTAAGTGGGCTCAGGTTACCCGATCTGTAGTCGAGAAATACATCAGTTGGCTGTCCGCCCAAGACTATGCTGAGAGGACTCGACGATTTGAAGCGGAGACCGTCAAACGTGTCAATAAATGGCTCATACAGGAAGCTCTTTTGCCCAACGAATACTTGATCAAGCTCCCCCTTATGAAACAGCAGGGAACAACGACCTACTGCTGGAAACCTGAAGAGATACGAGCCATGCTTCTATATGCGCGGGATGCTGAAGACTTGCAGTGGTTGTGGTATGTGTTGATGATGCTGGCTCAAACGGGAGCCAGAATCTCCGAAGCATGTTCACTTCAATGGATCGACGTGGACTTGTCAATTTCACTGTTACATATTCGGGACGAATCTGGCTCAAAACAAAAGAAGAAAGAAATACGACAAACTAAGAGTGGTAAATCGAGGATGATCCCGATTCGTCCGGAATTATCCGACATGTTCAAGCTCATGAACCACCAGCAGGATCCCTATGTCTTTCATGGACCTCGTGGAGGTCGATTGAAACCAGACACCGTCCGCAGACTTCTGATAAAGAAAGTACTCACACCCTTGAATGACCAGTTTCCAACTGCCGATGGTGAGATTGGTTTCCGAGACGGTCGTCTGCACAGCTTTCGGCATTACTTCTGTTCGCAGTGTGCGAATCAAGGAGTTTCAGAATTCATGCTGCGGGACTGGTTGGGCCATGCCGACAGTGAAATGGTCCGCCATTACTATCACCTGCACAACGCCGAATCGCATCAGCGAATGGCACAAGTCAATTTTCTGAGTTCAATTCAAATACTGAATGATCAGTCGAACCCTGAATTGAACTAATTTTTAACCCGGAGGCATCAAGCGTTAATGTGATACGGCGGTTTCGTGAAGGATGAGAAAGTTGATTTTGACACAATTTATGACACACAACCTAAATCCATAAAAAAAGCTTTCCGTAACCTGATGGTATTACTCAGGCTACGAAAAGCTAATTGTTAAAAGCGGAGAGGCAGGGATTCGAACCCTGGGTACCTTGCGGCACGCCGGTTTTCAAGACCGGTGCATTCGGCCACTCTGCCACCTCTCCTTAAAGGCCATTTCAAAACCCGGTTGTGGTTGTCTTTATCCTACAAATAGAGAATAAAGGTTTCCCATCGGAGGGTTTTGAAACTGCTTGTAATTGAATTGGGGTGAACTTCCCAGTTGAAAGTTCTCGTCAATGGAAGAGCTAAGTTTGACAAGGCTGCTTCCAGTACACCCGGCGGGATTCGAACCCACGACCTACAGTTTAGGAAACTGTCGCTCTATCCTGCTGAGCTACGGGTGCAGGTTTCATCGTTCCCGGGTAGTATTTTGACGTTGTCCGAGGAGACTGGTCTGTTGACAGGCCAGCAAGATCCTCAGTGCGTGCAAAGTCTAGCACAAAACCAAGATAGATCAACCCAAACAGCCGGTCCATAATTTGTGATAATAGGGAGTCGTTCGTAGATTCTGCTGAATGATCCGATTGTGCTCGACTTTCATCTGTTTGACTCCTCTAACGACGTCTTTCTCACCTCTATTTGAAGTGCTAAATTCAGATTATTAACGTTCGTTCACGTCTTCGTGCAGAACTTCGCCGTGCTCGTCCCGCCATTCAAAGGTTAATTTCGGACCGTTTGCTGTAGTAGCCGGTTGCGATCGGACCAGCAGATATCCGCCAGAGGGTTCTGACTGGGTATAAGGTTGCTTGATCTTCGCTTCTGGATCGGTCGATTTCGGATCCCCTGGGCTCTTTCCAATCCGGGAGTTGGCATCGACCAACGCGCCACAGGAAATCTCCTCGATCCCATTCGGGAAAATAGAATGGTACTGCCAGTGACGGTCGCCACAGACGATGTAAAAGCCCTGTTGATCGAGTTTCTCTGACTTTACCCACTGGAAAAACTCGTCTCGTTCGTGTTGGAACCCATTACTATTCGCGTGATTGTCTGTTTTATAAGCGTCGTCCGGGCCCACCATGGGGGTGGGGGAAATCAGTATCTTGAAAGAGGCGTCACTTGCCTTGAGGGTTCGCTTCAACCATGATTTTTGCTCGTCACCCCAGATCGTCTTTTCGGGACCATCCGGCATTTTATTGGGACTTCGGAACAGTCGATTTTCAACAAGCCAGATTTGCAGGTCTTTAGAAACACGGAATGTTCGATAAGTCGACGGCTTTTCGGCATTTATCTCGGCATAAGGAAGCTGCTCCAACATCATCCGCAGGCCCTGAGCGGCAGTCGGTTTCTGATCGCCACTATTGTCACAATCGTTGTCGCGGTAATCGTGGTCGTCGACTTCCCAGTAGGTCGGAACTTTGGCGAAGAGATCCCTGAAACGGGGTTGGACAAATTGCTCATGCCACTTCTGACGCATTTCCGCGAAGGTGCGTGCCCGAGGCTCCTTGGGGTGGTCGTAATAAACATTGTCCCCCGTTCCGACGAAAAAGAGAGGCTGAGCATCAAGGATCGAAGCCAGGGCTGGGAATCCAAGATCCTTATCTGCTCCGGAGTAAGCCGGTCCTTGAATCTTGGTGGCGGTCTTGCCTTCGTTTAATCGCAGGTTGGTCTTACCATGAAATTTCGCATAGTTCATCCCCGTCACAACGACAAAGGAAACCTCCTCCGCCAACTTAGCCCCGGGTAAGGTCAAGAATTCGGTTTGAGGCCCTTTCTGAAATGGCTTTTCTAACTCGGCGTATTCTGCCTGGATGATATACCCCGTTCCCGCATCAAGTTCCTTGAAACGAACACGTGTAATAAAATCATGATCCGCGTTCGCTTTAATCACTCGAGATGTTTGTAGGATCCGGTCTGGTTCGTTCTGGTTGAACAACAGAAACCGGACGAAGCCTTCTGCCCCCGGAAGATCGCCGTCAACCAATTCGTCTGTCTCTGTTAATCGCAGTTGGACAAGTGCCGAGTTTGAATCGACTTCACCCACCATAATGCCCATCCCCGCATGGAGCGTCGAGGCCTTCTCCAGGGGAGAATCTGCTCTGACCGGCAGAGAACTCATCCCCAGACTGCAAAGAAGAAAGAAAGAAGTGATTGATGTGATTTTCGCGAGACGATTAAGCATGTGCGAAGTTGGCCTTATTAAAGACGAAGCTGGTAAAGCTTGACAGAGTTTATGATTTCAAGGTCCTTGATCGAAAGGGGCATTTCTCCCGGGTCAGAGTGCGGGAGGTTTCCATTCAGGAATGCCAGTCGATTTCATTTGAGCCTTGTATAGCTCGTGGTACGGACGTGTTTTAGATAGCGGGGCATCTTCATTAACCATCAGCGGACGCGTTTCCTGCCAGAACTTCTCGTAGGCAGTTCGCATCTGTTCGACGACCTCGGGATGGTCTTCGATAACATTGATTGTCTCTCCCGGGTCTTTCTGCATGTCAAATAGTTGATCGTTATTGACGAACCGGTACTGTTGATTACGAATGGCGAAATTCTTCCATTGAAATTGGTCCGGATCGGCACCCGTTGGCCAGCGGGCTACATGCGTGAATAGATAACGGTCAGACCACTCAGTTGTCGGGTCTTCAATAAGAGGAAGCAGGCTTCGCCCTTCGACCTGGTTTTCTGGTAGGGCTGCACCTGTTAGCGCCGCCAGCGTTGGTAGCAGATCGATATGTGCCGCGATCCTATCAATATCTTGTCCCGGCTGAATCTTCCCCGGCCAGCGAACGAAAAAGGGAACCCGGACGCCTCCCTCATGCGGATTTCCTTTGAGTCCATTCATTTCCGCATTGTATGGGAACAGTTGTTTGTTCGAATCGACTTTACCTGGTTCCGCCTGTCCGAGTGGTTGACCTAATCGCCCCGATCCAGCACCAGTCATTCCATTATCGGACATGAAAATCACCATCGTGTTTTCTGCAAGATTCGATTCTTCAATCTCCTTAAGCAACCGGCCCATATTCTGATCGATGTTTTCAATCATCCCATAGAAGCCGGCCGTGGTTTCAGTAAACCCACGATCCAGGAATCGTTGTTTGTCTTCGGGAGGGGCGAGGAAAGGACCGTGCGGAGCATTCGTCGTGATATAGGCAAAGAAAGGTTGGTCCGCTGCCTGTTGTGATTTAATCCACCCCCTCGCGGCTTTAAAGAAAACGTCGGTACAGAATCCATCCGTTTTCACAAACGAACCATTGTGCCGAACGATCGGATCGAAATAGCTATTGTCTGGTGCGTCGGCGCAACTGCAGTCGTAAGCCTGACCAATCCCACCGGCTCCATGGATGAACGTCTCATTGAATCCCCGTTGATGAGGTTGATAAGGCTCCTCATCTCCCAGATGCCATTTACCGAAGATGCCCGTAGCGTAACCGGCTGATTTCAAGACCTGGGGAAGAATTGTTGCATCTAGAGTCATTCGCTCTCGTTCCAGAATCGTATGCGTAATCCCATTCTTCATCGGATGTCGTCCCGTCATCAGGGCCGACCGGGTAGGGGAGCAGGTCGGGCTGACGAGAAAGCGTGTAAATCGCGTGCTTTCATCGTAGAGCGAATCCAGATTCGGTGTTTCGATCCACGGATGGCCATGCCGTCCAACCGGCGCATAACCTTGGTCGTCGGTCATCACCAGAATGATATTCGGTTGGCTTCCCGCGAGTTCCGCTGCGGAAAGGCTGGAAGAAACCGAGTAGCTAATCAAGATTGCGAAGAGTAAAGGCAACGAACGAGCGAAAGACATGCAGGGCTCCCGGTACGGAGATGAAGTAGAGTCATACGCGTTGAAATCAATGAGATTGAGATCAGCGAGAGTCTACCCACTGTAAGCTTGTGGAGACCCACTTGTCAAAACCGGAACCGTCGGAAGAATTGATGAGATGCTTTTAACGCGTTGTATTCGGTCGTGGAGGAAGTGACTTTTCAGATCGAGCGCAGCCTAGATCCTGTCCAGGATAAGTGTGGCGGCTATCGGTCCCGAAAAGCCTTTAAAAACAGTAGGCTATGCCGCCAGAACACGCTACGGTTTTCTGAAATGCGCTCTAGATCGCTTTTCGCGATCTCTTCGAAGTCTGTTTGGGACCATTTGGACTTGGCGTTTCTGATGAGCTTTGTCGGACGTTTTTGAGGAGGACGTCGATGGAACAGTTCAACGTCTTATGGCTTTTCATAAGCGACAAGAGAAACTCATAATCAGACGTGTCTCCTACGAGAATTCCTCCGAGGATGCGGGTCCCTTGGGGATTGATAAACAGTTTACGATAGACGCCCGCTGACGGGTCTCGCCAGGTGACTGACTCAAGGTCTTGCCCACTGAAAATCTGGTCGCCGAAGCAGGCGACGTCGACCCCCATTAGATTGCGATTAACCGCTTGTTCGGTGCCTGTGAATTCTGTTCGAGTCCCCGTTAAATTCTGCGCGAGAACAGTCGCCATTTGACGTCCTGAAGAAACTAACCCACACATCACTTCAGGATGCCACGCCGCTTTTCCAATTGCGAAAATGGACGGGTCGGAAGTTTGCAATTGATTGTTCACGATAATCCCACCCTCATCGTGAATCGCCAACTGGCTGATGCGACCCAGTTCGTCGCGAGGCCGAAGGCCAGCGGCGAAGATAACCATGTCCACTTGTAGCTGGCTGTTGTCCTGAAATTGAAGTCCGCAGACTCGGTTGCCATCGCTAAGGATTTCCGTGGTGTTTGTATCGAGGTGGACTTCAACCCCCTGAGTCTCGATACAACTTCGCAGGCAGGAAGCTCCCGTTTCATCCAGCTGATGTTGCATCAACCAAGGGGCTGATTCAATGATATGCGTTTTCAATCCGAGATCGTAAACCGCTTTGGCCGCTTCCAGTCCGAACAGCCCACCTCCAATAACAGCGACAGACTTGCACTGATCACTCTCTTTAATGATTCGCTCCATGTCATTGATGGTGCGAAACAGATGGACTCCCTGTTGGTCAATTCCGGCGATGGGAGGAACGAAAGCGTAGGAGCCAGTTGCCAGCACAACAAGGTCGTAGTTGATGATCTGACCGCTGCTGGAGATCAATTGCCGCTCGTCGCGATCAATCTTCAGGACCCGGTCGGATAGATGCAGCTGGATTCCATGTTCTTCGTACCAGTCCTCTGGCGTCAGCAGAATTTGGTCCGGACATTGATGCTGGCCATATTCGGCCATTGCATGCCGATTGTAAGCGGGAAGTTTCTCTTCAGTGAAAACGATCAGTTCATGTTCGTGGTTGCGATCGAGTTCGACCATTTTCTCACAGAACTGTAGACCGACGTTTCCGTCGCCAACAACGACCACCTTTTTCCGCTGTGAAAATCTGCGACTGGCAATGTTTCTCATGTCAATCATAAAGATCACTCTAGTGCGAACCGTGGTTACTCTACCGTTGTGAACTGTACAGTCTCATTTGCAAATCAAACCTTGGATTTGGTTGTAGGCAAAAAGGAACTGGCATCGAGAGAAAACAGGGTTGGCACCGATGAACACGTTTTTTAACGCGAGACTAATATTCCCGAGTGCGCAGGAATAGAGTCGATGAGAACGGATTGTTGAATCTCCCCGAATCAGCAACAGAAGCAATAAAGCAGGCACCATAAGAATCGAGGAGATACATCAGGACGGAGTTAAACTCCGTTTTCCGTTACATTAGGTTAAAAACGGTTCCTCTTAGGCTGGAGAGATCACTGGAAACGCAATCAGCGAACTCTTATGTGTGAATTAATTTGCAAACCTCCAAGAAGCAAAGGGCGTGCCCGTATTGGTCGAGTTTTGAATGTCGAATCGGAACGGATAGCGAGGGTCGTGCCAGAGTCCTTCGAATGATGGCTCCCGGAACAGGTGGGAACGCTGAAATGATACGGTTCCGCCGTGCCCGGATGTCTTCTGAAACTCGTTCGGCTGAAAATCAAAACTCCAGAAACAATTCGGAGTAAGTGTCTGAAAATGCGGCTGGAATCTAGGGGTTTAGCCGTAAAAAAAGGCGGTTTTGCCTCGATTCGGGGCAGTATATAAATGTTGCATGAATACCGAAGGAAGCTCATGCGGCTCCGGAACTTATTTCCCTCGTCACGCTTTCAAATTGCGTAGAGTCAGAGAGGAACCCATACTGAACTGACCAGAAATAATAATTCCTCTGTAGAATCTGGCCTCGCGCGGCGGAGCATCCGTCATAAAAAACCTTCGGAGTATTTCCACGCTGATGATATTTAATAAGCTCAAAAAAACAGTCAATCTGAGAGTAATGCTGATCTGTTCGATAATGCTTCTCACGGGAATCGTTTTATTGCCCGGAGCGGAAACAGCAGAAAACGAGAAAGCAAATACCAAACAGCAGGTCGAAGCGTGGCGCGGAGCACGCATTCTGACGGCAACGGGTGAGGTCTACGATCCGGGGACGTTGGTCGTCGCCCAGGGGAAAATTCAGTCGGTGGGTTCTGAGGAGGAAATCACCATTCCCGAGGGGGCCAAAGTACACGATGTCCGCGGGAAAGTGATTATCCCCGGATTAGTAGATACCCACTCGCACCTTGGTGTTTATTCCCGACCTGGTGTCGCCGCGAACCGTGATGGAAATGAAGCGACTGGCCCCGTGCAGGGGATTGTTCGTGCATTGGATGCGCTGAATCCGTACGACCCGGGCATCAAGATGGCACTCTCGGGTGGAGTAACGACGGCCAATGTCATGCCCGGTAGCGCGAACGTGATCGGTGGCCAGACGATCTACATCAAACTTCGTGGGTACACGCCCGAACAAATGTGGATTGCTTCCGAAAAGACCGTCGGCGGGTTGAAAATGGCTAATGGAGAAAACCCAAAACGAAGTTATGGAAGTCGCGGTCAGGCCCCCTCCACCCGAATGAAAATCGCCGCCATGCAGCGAGCGACATTTTTGAAGGCCCAACATTACCAGCAGGAGTGGGAACATTACCGGAAGCAGAAAGCGGTCGGAGAAGAGGTTGATCCTCCCCAACGTGATTTAGAACTCGAACCTCTCGTCGAAGTGCTGGAGAAAAAACGGACTGTCCATTTTCACACGCACCGAGCGGATGACATTTTAACCGTCTTGCGATTGAAACGGGAATTCGATTTTGAATTAGTGATCCAGCATGGGACAGAGGCATTCAAAGTCGCCGCAGAAATTGCCGAAGCCAACGTGCCTGTCTCCATGACCGTGATTGACAGTCCCGGCGGCAAGCAGGAAGTCGTTGATTTACTCGAACAGACCGGTGCCATTTTGCAGCAAGCAGGGGTGAAGGTCATTATTAATACGGACGATCCCGTCACTGAAAGCCGATTTCTGCTGCGAACTGCCGCCGTCACGATCCGTGGCGGGTTGAGTGAAGACGAAGCGTTACGGGCTTTAACCCTTTCGGCAGCGGAAGTCATGCATCTGGACGAACGAATTGGTTCGCTTGAGACCGGAAAAGATGCCGACTTCGTCGTGCTCAGCGGGGCGCCCTTCAGCACTTATACACGTGTACTGGAGACCTGGATCGAAGGGAAGCAGTATTTTTCTCTGGCAGATGAAGACCAGCGCTGGTATCAGACGGGCGGCTTCGCTCTGTTGGATAAAGAGCTACGACCCGACTATCCAACACCACCGGAAGCGGCACCATTTCCCGAACTTGCTGCCAACAATCAGGAAGAATCCTCCGCAGAAATTCCCGCGATTACTGAGGAGACGACCGAATACATCGTTCAGGCGGAACTCTTATTTCCCGTTTCCGGTCCTCCCGTTCCTCATGGGGCTGTCTGGGTTCGAGACGGAAAAATTATGGCGGTGGGAACCCTGGAAGAACTGAATGCCCCCGACAATGTGCCGGTCGTGAAATCTAAAGTAGTGACTCCTGGTTTAATAGATGCCTATAGCATGGTTCCCCTGTCCGGGGCGTATAACATCTCTGCGGATCAGGATCACGACGAAAAGTCGGGAACACTCCAGCCGGAATTGCGAGTGCTTGATGCCTTTAATCCCCAGGAACCTCTATTGCGATTTCTGATGCAACAGGGGGTGACTTTAATCCACGCCTCTCCCGGACGCAGCAACCTGATTGCGGGACAAAGCGGAGTCTTTCGGACCTACGGCCAGAATGCGGATGAAATGGTAGTCCAGTTTCCGCAATCACTGGTGCTGAATCTGGGGGGCGAACCGAAATCGGCCTATCAGGGAAAATCGCCTGGTACTCGCATGGGCGTCGCCGCAATTCTGCGAAAAACGTTTCAGGAGGCCCAGAACAAGCTCAACAAAGAAAACAAGAAACCGGACGAAGAACAGGTCGACGCAGCCGAGGTGGATCGTTCAAAACCAGCCCTGGCCGAGCGACCTGCCGCGATTGAAAAGCCGGAATCACGCGATTTGAAACAGGAAATTCTAACCCAGGTTCTCAAACAGGATATACCAGTACTCATCGCGGCCCAACGCGCGGACGATCTTCTAACAGGGCTTCGGTTAATGCAGGAATTCGACTTGAAGGGTGTTTTTACACTCGCGGGCGAAGCGTATCTCGTGCGGGAGACATTGGCCGAATCGAAAACGCCTGTTATCGTTCATCCCACCATGCAGCGGGTCGGTGGAATGGAGACCTATCACTCCTACACCGGCAATGCCGCCGCATTGGTAGAGAAGGGCAACCTGATCGCCATTGGTACAGGATTTGAAGATTACGTCCCGAAAACCCGCATCGTTCGCCATGAAGCGGCGATGTCGATTCCATACGGTTTATCCCACGCGCAAGCACTGCAGGCGATCACGCTGGATGCGGCGCGGATACTGAAGTTGGACGATCAATACGGAAGCCTGGAACCAGGGAAAGTGGCAGACCTGGTGCTGTACGATGGCGATCCGTTTGAGCATGCAACTCACGTAGAGCAGGTCATTATTGACGGAAAACAGGTCTTTCAGCGAACGCAGGGGCCGATTGATTGGCGAGAGTTGATCAGCCTAATTCCGGCAATCCCCGAGTCCGGGTGCTGTCTCGGTTTTTAGTTTTTGACCAGAATACCTGAAACGGCTTTTAATCTTCCGAGGTCGTCGCGTACCGGGAAAAATTCGAATTGGCGAGCCGTCGCAAGATCAGAGCTTCTCTCTGCGGCGACGGTCGCCCGTTCAGAATGGCTTGAATCAGAGTTCCCAACGCAATTGTTGCGACAGAATAAACGGACGTGGGCAGTTTGAATTCGCTGAGATCGGCAAAGAACTCCCGGGAGTTGCAATACTCGCCGAATTTCTGTCCCTGATACGTCATTTCCATCCCTTGAAGATCGGGACTCCATTCATAGTCGAACGGACCGTACTCCTGCAAGCGATGAATCACCCAGATACGAGAATCTTCGATACGGAGTCCGTGACGCAAAGGCAAAGTTGTTATTCCTCGATATCGGCAAAATCGACATACACAATCAATGTGATGAACAGGAAATGGAAAACCCAGGTTCGTTAACCGGTTTTTAATCACTTTCTATTCTGGAGAAAAGAGTGATTTAGCAAAGACCTTACTCTTTTTCTTACGGGGAGATCCTCGGAAATGCCTTGCATCGACCAATAACAGGCTGATTCCGGCGGGGATCGCTTGACATTAAAAAACAACTTTTTTATTCAGACTTTTTCTGTGCGAAGGAGGATCGGCCTTGCTAAGAACCGTTGAATCCTTGAACGTATTGTTGAGACAATATTCGCTGCTAAAGCAACTCTCGGGATAGCTCGAGTACTCGATTGGGGAACGCCATACGGCTCGAAGATTGCTTCTGGCTTTCCGATGTCGAAAAACAAGTCAGAAATTTTTCAGAAATTTTGGACTTGCAGTTGACTTGTCCGTCAAGAGTTGCAATTTATGACTTTGGAAAACACGATAAAGTTCTGTCGAAGATGTTTGCAGTGTCGATGGAAAAATTTACTTCTCTGGTGAACGACTGAAAGAGGCAAATACGGATGGTTGTTGCATGGTCCGGTGAGAAGCAGGAGCTTGGAAACTCCTCAATCCTCCAATGGGATTTGACAGAAAGCCTTCGCGGCTACGAAGACCGCGATCTTCTGATGCAGGACGAAGACGAAGAAGAGTTGGAAGACGATTTCGACGACGAAGAAGACGACTTCGACGATGTTGAAGTCGAAGACGATGACTTCGAGGACGACGACTTCGACGACGAAGATGAGGATGAAGACGACGACTTCGATGACTTCGAAGACGAAGATGATGAAGACGACGATGACGACGATGATGAAGACGACGACTACGACGACGACTATGATGACGACGACTTCGGCGGCTTCGAAAGCGACGATGACGAAGAATACTAAATCCCATCTCGTAACACGGTTGGGACTGCTCTGAAATCTTTAAGCTAAGAGGCGACATGTCTGTTAAAGGGTTTCGGGCGCGATATGATCTTCGTTTGACGTTCGGGTTTCTTGTCGCTTTTGGCTGTCGACGTAAATTGTCAGAATGGTTCGAAAGTGATCGCTCTAAACTGAACGCTCTGAATTGAGCGATATAAATCAACGACAAACGCTTTGTTGATATCCATTCGACAGAGCGTTTTTTTATTCTGATCACGAAAAGAGATTACACTCTTATTTTTTAGATCGACTCGTCCCATAACGAGTCGCCTCAGGAACTCAACCGATGCAAGGCGTCTTCGAACAAACAGCAGAAGCAGCAGCACTGATTCAAAGCAAATGGTCGAAGAAGCCAGCTGTCGGTCTGATTCTGGGAACAGGTCTTGGTGATCTTTCGCAGCAGATTGACACCGATGTGGTCATTCCTTACGCGGAGATTCCGTATTTTCCGACCTCGACAGTTCAGTCCCATGCCGGTCAGCTTGTTTGTGGGGAGCTTAGGGGAAAACCGATCATCGCAATGGAAGGTCGTTTCCATTTCTATGAAGGGTATTCCATGCAGCAGGTCACCTTTCCTGTGCGCGTAATGAAGGAACTGGGGATCGATACTCTCTTGATTACCAATGCTTCTGGCGGAATCAACCCACAACTTGACCTGGCGGATATCGTGGTCATCGAAGACCACATCAACCTGATGCCCGACAGTCCCCTCCGCGGTGTCAACGATGACCGTCTCGGACCCCGTTTCCCCGATATGTCGGCTCCTTACAACAAAGATCTGCTTCAACTCGCTCGCGAGATCGCCCTGGAAATGGGAATTCCTGTCAGCCCGGGTGTCTTCGTCTCCGTGATGGGACCGAATCTGGAAACCCGTGCCGAGTACCGGATGCTCAAAGGGATGGGAGCCGACGTTGTAGGCATGTCGACCGTCCCGGAAGTACTGGTTGCCGTCCATGCTGATTTGAAGGTTCTCGGATTTTCGGTTGTGACCGATCTTTGCTTGCCGGACGCTCTTGAACCGGCCAATATCGATCAAATTCTGGCGGTAGCGGCCCGTGGAGGCGAACGTCTTTCCCGATTGATCCCTCAAATAGTAGAGAAACTCTAATTCCGGGCCAGTTCTACGCCGGATCCTGTCGTCCACACCCGGTTTGGGTTGACCAGCGCCGCTTAGCTCCCTTTAATCACCACTGATTAATCACAAGTGAGCA
The DNA here is from genome assembly GCF_007750395.1 of Polystyrenella longa. Classification (GTDB taxonomy): domain Bacteria; phylum Planctomycetota; class Planctomycetia; order Planctomycetales; family Planctomycetaceae; genus Polystyrenella; species Polystyrenella longa. Next base: position 1,758,630 of record NZ_CP036281.1, read on the forward strand.
GGGCGAAGTCTCTCCCGGTCGAATAAACGACCCGTTTTTCAGCCTGCCTGCCCACCCGCGTCCACTGGTGTTCTCTAACTGTAGCGGGTAAATTCTGCTGCATGCAAATATTGCTGTGGACCGTGACCAATTGAACGTATTTACAGATAGTCAATTCGATGTTTGAAAAAGTCTCACAGGATGCTGCTTTTGTTTCCGGGGAACATGATGTTCTCACCTTCTGGAACAAGCACCAGATTTTCAAATCACTCCGTGAAAAGAACGCCGGAAAACCCAAATGGTCGTTTCTCGACGGCCCGATTACGGCCAACAATCCGATGGGGGTCCACCACGCTTGGGGGCGAACTTACAAAGACGCCTTTCAGCGTTATCACGCCATGTGCGGTCGTGAACTCCGCTACCAGAACGGTTTCGATTGCCAGGGACTTTGGGTGGAAGTCGAAGTTGAACGCTCCTTCGGGTTACCTACCAAAACGGCTATCGCGGAATACGGAATCGACAAGTTCGTCAACGCCTGTAAAAAGCGGGTTCTGACATTCGCTGCCCGCCAAACCGAACAATCGGTCCGTCTCGGATACTGGATGGACTGGGACCGGCCCGACCAACTCCGTAGTCTGGCCGAGCACATCGATAACGACGACGAAGTTGAATATCAGCTTCCTGCAGGGGAGACCGTGACCGATAAAGCCTCGACTATCGTTTCGAAGCTTGGCAATCCGGAGTGGGGCGGAAGTTATTTCACCTTCTCCACTGAAAATAACGAGACGATCTGGACCTTCCTGAAAAAATGCTTCGAGCGAGGTAAAGTCTATCGTGGCCACGACGTCATGCCCTGGTCGGGGCGTGGAGGCAGCGCTTACAGCCAGATGGAAGTCGCCGATGGCCGAAAGCTGACGACGCACCGTTCGCTGTTCGTCCGTTTCCCGCTCAAAGATAAAGAAAACGAATACCTGCTGATCTGGACCACCACTCCGTGGACGTTAACCAGTAACGTCGCGGCGGCGATCAATCCCGATCTCGAATATGTCCGTCTACAGTCCAAACGAGACGACGCAATCTATTACTTCGCCAAAGAGAACCTGGAGTATCAACGACTCTCTCGCGAATTCAAAGAAGGCTTTGGTCGTCCTGAATGGAGTTGGCCGAAGGACGTTCCCAAACTCAAATCCATCGCGCAGATATTCAAAGAGCAGGGGGGCTATGAAGTCCTCGGAACGCTCAAAGGCTCTGAGATGGTGGGCTGGGAATATGAAGGTCCCTTCGACGACCTTCCCGCGCAGCAACAACCGGGCGGTTACCCTGAAGACAAAAACCTGCTCGACAAATCGGGCGTCAGTTGCCACCGAGTCCTGGATGGTGGTCGCGATATGAAAGGGCAACCCCTGGTCGTCGCCGGCGAGGGTACAGGCATCGTCCATACAGCCCCTGGTTGTGGTGACGTCGACCATACTCTCGGACAGGAAAACAACATTGTCAGCATCGCTCCCCTGGGCGAAGATGGTTGCTTCATGGAAGGCTTCGGTGAATTCACCGGCCGCGAAGCCATCGATCCTAACACAATCGACTTTGTCTTCTCGAAACTGAAAGAGAAACATCTCCTCGTCTACACCGAGACCTACCCGCACATCTATCCGCACTGCTGGCGAACGGGCGATGAACTTGTCTTCCGATTGGTCGACGAGTGGTTCATCAATATGGACTGGCGGGAAGAGATCAAAGATGTCACGCGGCAGATCAATTGGTTACCTAAAAACGTACAGGGTGAAGAGCGAGAACTCGAATGGCTCTCTAACATGCGCGACTGGATGATCTCCAAGAAAAGGTTCTGGGGATTGGCGCTACCGATCTGGGTTGATGAGGAAACGGGTGACTTCGAGGTCATCGGTTCTCTCGCCGAACTCAAGGAACGAGCGGTCGAAGGATGGGATGAGTTCGAAGGGCACACTCCGCACCGACCCTGGATCGATAAAGTGAAAATCCAGAACCCGAACAACGGCAACATCATGTCGCGCGTTGAAGATGTCGGTAATCCCTGGCTCGACGCGGGGATCGTTCCGTTCTCCACCATGAGTTTCAATCGTGATAAAGAGGCGTGGAAAGAATGGTATCCCGCCGACTTCGTCACGGAATGTTTCCCTGGCCAGTTCCGGAACTGGTTCTATGCGTTGCTGTCGATGGGGACGATGATGGATAACAGCCCTCCATTCAAAACCCTGCTCGGTCACCGTCTCGTTATGAACGAGGAAGGGAAACCGATGCACAAATCGGACGGAACCGCGATCTGGTTTGAAGAAGCAGCGGAACAACTGGGTGTAGATACCCTTCGCTGGTTGTACATGGCTCAGAATCCGGCCAACGATTTACGATTTGGAACACGCCATCCAGATCAACCTGTCACTTTGCAAACAGTCGATGGACCCGTAACAGAAACACTCGAGGGGGTGCCTACCTGCAGTGTATCCAGTAAATCGGCCGACGAAATCCGTCGTCAGATTCTGATTCCTCTGTGGAATTCATACGCCTTCTTCGTGAACTACGCCCGGCTGGACGAGTTCGATACAAAGGCCGTCGAAGTGCCCGTCGCCGATCGGCCCGAAATCGACCGTTGGGTCCTCTCGAATTTACAGGTCCTCGTGAAGGAAGTGAATGCAGGGTTTGAGAATTACGATACCGCTTCTGTCTGCGAAAAGGCGACGAAGTTTATCGACGAACTTTCCAACTGGTACATCCGTCGTAACCGACGTCGCTTCTGGCGTTCTCAAAATGCGGGCGACACCGACAAGTTGGCAGCCTACCAGACATTGTACACCGTCTTGACGACAGTCAGTAAACTGCTGGCTCCAATCATTCCCTTCGTCACCGAGAGAATGTATCGCAACCTGGTCTTGAACAACGTCGACAATGCGCCCGAGTCGGTTCACCTGTGCGATTATCCACAAGCGGATGAATCTTTAATCGATGAAGACTTGAACCGCAGCGGAGCATTGGCGCAACTCGTCGTCAAACTGGGACACAAACTTCGCGAAGAAGCGAATCAGCGTGTTCGGCAACCTCTGGCTGAGCTGAAATACGCTACCGCAACGGCAGATCAGGCCGTGGCGATTGCCAACCTGACCGATGTCATTAAGGAAGAGCTGAACGTCAAACAGTTGACCCCGGCTGATAACCTGGATGCGCTAGTGAGTTATCATTATAAACCGAATTTGAAAACACTCGGTCCCAAATACGGCAAACTGCTCAAGCTGCTTCGGGAGAAATTACCCGAAGTCGGCGATGACATGCTGGGTCCGTTACGTCGGGGAGAATCGGTAACCATCGAGTTGGAAGGCAATGAAATCTCGTTCGATCCGGAAGACGTTCTCGTCAGTACGGAGCAGTCGGCCGAATGGTTCTGCAACGACGAGCAGGGCGTGCAAATCGCTCTCTCGACTGTGCTGACCGAGGAGCTGAAGCTGGAAGGAGCCGCCCGCGACTTTGTCCGTCAGGTTCAGCAGCTTCGTAAAGAGGCCGACCTCGAAATCGAAGACCGGATTAATATCCATTACTTCTCCGCAGACGACTCCGTTACCACCGCCATCGAAGGTTGGACCGACTACATCCAATCCGAAACTTTAGCCGACAGCATCTCCAAAGCAACAGCGGCAAATGGAGACGCGAAAGAGGTCGTCATCGGCGAGGCCAAAGCCACGGTTTGGATCGCGAAGGTATAGAATGGCTGAAAGTACGTCAGCCTAGAATTGACTTCTAATGTATATTCCGCAATCTTTTCGTGAAACAGATGTAGATATCCTACATGATTTTATCGAGGAACATAGTTTTGCTACGTTAATCACACAGCAGAATGACGAGCCATTTTCCACTCACGTTCCTCTACTTCTGGATCGTACTCAAGGGCAGTTCGGTAGGTTGATTGGCCACTTCGCGACTGCGAACCCACATAGTGAAACTAAGCCCGGTCAGTCAGTACTATCCATTTTTCACGGACCTCATGCCTATATTTCACCGACTTGGTATCAAGAGTCGAATACTGTTCCCACATGGAATTATCTTGCCGTTCACACTTATGGTCGTTACCAGCCGGTTCATGAATCTGCTCAACTTCTAAAAATCCTCACGCAATATGTCGAACGCTATGAATCGGACCAATCCTCTCCTTGGACGATGCAAAACAATTCCTCTGATTTTATCGAGAAATTATTACCAATGATTGTGGGGTTCACGATTGATATTGAGCGGATCGAAGGCAAGTTTAAATTAAGTCAAAATCACTCTATCCAACGCAGGAAGAACGTTGTTCAGTTTTTGAAACAACAGAATGATCCTGATTCACAAAACATAGCGAGCTTGATGGAGTCAGATTTGTGTTCTCCTGAATAGAAGCCGGCTTTGTATGGTATTGTTTATTAGTATTTTTTGAAATCTGTCAGATATTTAGTTGTATGAAATGAATACTCATGTCCCTCGGTGACTTTTCCCAGCAGGCTAAAGCCTATAGTAAAGCCCGACCCGGATATCCGGCAGAAATGCTCGATCAATTGCTATTGGATCTCGATATAATTCCGAGGAACCGCGTAGCCGACATCGGAGCAGGAACCGGAATCTTCACGCAGATGCTCGCGGCGAGAGATCTTCTGGTCACGGCGATTGAACCGAACAAGGCGATGCTTGACCAGATCGAAAATCACCCTCGTATACAGGAACAGATCGGTACATTCGAAGGGACGGGGCTATCTGCAAGTTCTCAGGACTGGGTCGTTGCGGCGCAGGCATTTCATTGGGCTGATCCCGAGCGGGCTCTTCCGGAGATTCGCCGTATTCTTAAACCGGGTGGCCAGTTCTCGGTCTTGTGGAACAATCGCCGCAATGAAGATTCGCCATTGCTATTGTTCACCATGAAGACGATCACCGACATCATCCCTGAGTTTCAGCACGACTATCGGCAAAAGGACTGGGTCCAGGTTCTGTTGTCGACGGGAGACTTCTCGAAAGTCGCAACACTATCCTGCGATCATTCTGTCAATATGTCACAGGAACGGTATCTCGATTTATGGCGTAGCCATAATCGTCTGAACACAACAGCTGGGCCAGTTCGGATGCAGAAGTTGATTGATCAAATCACGCATTACCTCGACCAGCTTGGCAACAGTGATCTAGAGATCCCTTACTGTTGTGATGTCTGGTCTGTTAGCTGAAGCTGCTTAGTTAGAATGATCTTCAATTCTCCATCAACCGACGAATTGACATTCCTCCCGTCAGATTACTTACTTCTTTAAAACCATGTCCCAGCAGAATACGGGTTCCCACGTGGGCGCGTTTGGCGCTGTGGCAGATGACTACGGTTGGTTGTTCCGGATCGAGTTCGTCCAGATGCTCTCGCAGTTCATCGACTTCGATCTGATAGGCCCCGGGGACAGGAGGAAGCTTCTCCTGTTCTTTCAGTGTGCGGACATCGACGATCTGTTTGCCCGCGAGGTCCGCATCGTACGCAACGATGGGAGCGAAGCCGCGGAGGTCGTTCTGGGCCGTGAAGGCAGCCAAATGAACGGGGTCTTTGGCACTTCCGTAAGGAGGGGCATAAGAAAGATCGAGTTCCGTTAAGTCTTCCACGGTCGCCTTGAATTTCATGGCTGTGGCAATGACGTCGATTCGTTTGTCGATACCAGCCGCTCCTATTGCCTGAGCACCCAGCACGACGCCCGTTTCCGGTTCGTATATCAGTTTCAATGTGATCGTTTTCGCTCCGGGAAAATAACCGGAGTGATGACCGGCCTGCACGATGACGGACTTTGCCCGGCGGTTGAACTTCGCTGCCATCTTTTCGCTGAGTCCCGTCAGAGCCGCTCCCAGGTCGAAGACACGCACAATCGCCGTTCCCATAACGGCCGCCATCGAAGGGGATTGGTCGGTTGCGGCATGTTCTCCCGCAATTCGTCCGGCTCTATTGGCAGGGCCGGCCAGGGCGACTCTCATCGACTTTTCCAGAATCGCGTGTTCGTATTCCACCGCATCGCCGACGGCGTAAATGTTGGGATCGCTGGTCTGCAGGTACTCGTTGATTTTGATGCCGCCCGTCTCGCCGATTTCGAGACCGGCTTGTTTCGCCAGTTGCGTATTGGGTTTCACACCAATACACATAATGACCAGATCGGTATCGATTGTCATACCACTGTCCAGTGTCACACCGACGGCCCGATCTCCTTCTACCTTCAATCCCTGGATTCCGTCTCCCAGATGCAGTTGAATTTCGTGACGTTCTAGTTCTTCTTCAATCAGCCTTGCCATCTCGCGGTCGAGTGGTGGCAGGACTTGCGGGGCAAGTTCGACCAGTGAGACCTTTATTCCCAATCGGTGCAATTGTTCGACCATTTCCAGACCAATAAAACCGGCTCCGACGACGACCGCCTGTTTAACATCGCGAGTCGATGATTCGCTACTCAAGCCCTGATTAATGCGGTCCATGTCCTCGATGTTTCGTAACGAGAAGACATTCTTCGCCTTGCTCCCTTCAATGGGAGGAATAATCGGAGAGGCTCCCGGAGAGAGAATCAGCCGGTCATAATCTTGAGCGAATTCTTCCCCGCTCTCCAGGTTCTTGACTTGAACCGACTTCGCCTCTTGATCGATCGATAGGACCTCATGTCGCGTGCGGGCATCGATCCGAAAACGTTTCTCAAAAAGTTCAGGGGTGGCGACAAGCAATTTATCGCGTTCATCAATCTCGCCTCCGATGTGATAAGGCAAACCGCAGTTCGCAAATGAAACGTAGCGATCCTTTTCAAACATGATGATATCGGCCGCTTCGTTACAGCGACGAGCGCGAGCGGCGGCGCTTGCACCTCCAGCGACACCACCCACAATGACGATTGTTCTTTTAGCTGTCGAAGCTGATTTCGAGTTATTCATCAGAGGAGTTCCTTCAAGTAAATCAGAATAGCTTGGAATGAAAGAAGGCTGACGGCTAGGCAACTGGCAATCAGGCGAGTGGTTTGTCAGCGGGTTGCGCAGCAGGGCGACAGACTTGATTCCACGGCATTCGCCCGAGCATCATCGCCATTCCACAAGTGTCAGTAACACCAGCGAAGACGAGGCCCGCTCCAACGAATGCTGATAGACCATAAAACGCGGGATGCAAAAACCAGCCTGCGGCGACGCCGATCAGTACCAGGGAACCGGCGGCGATGCGGACCTGCCGTTCCAGCGAAATTACTTTCGACTCTCCTCGAACGACCTCGTATCCCTGTTCCATCCAAGCGTTCGTTCCTCCTTCCATATTCACTACATTATCAATACCGGCGGCCATCATCTTTTCGCACGCCATCTTTCCGCGTGTTCCTGATTTGCACAGGACATACAACGGTTGGTCACTTTGAGACGCCAACTGTTTTAACGTTTCGAAGTCCAGTTGATCGAGCGGATGGTTCTCGGCCGGAGTCGCGTGGACTTCCTGGAATTCGGCCGGGGTGCGCACATCAATCAGTTTGATTTGCTCACCTGATTTTAACTTGCGATGGACTTCTTCGGGACGAATCGTCGTAAGACTCATTAATAGGACTCCTGTAAATTATTGGAGTGTGGGAACAGGAACATCGGATTCTTCCGAGGTTCGCGTTCATGTACCAAAACGGGATTCAATACAATTCATGATCTCCGTCAGATGGGGTTCGATCACTTTGTAATAGATGTTGCGACCTTCCCGTTTGCTGTCGAGGAACTGACAGCGTTGCATCAAGCGAAGATGCTCGGAGGCCACATGGCTTTGAACACCGCAAGCCTCGGCAAGTTCGCCCACGGTGTAGTCGCCACTCAGTAACATCTGAACCATCTTTAATCGTTGAGGATGGGCCAGAATCTTCAGACATTCCGCCGCCTGCTGAAAACCGGCGTCGGTTAATGTAGCTCCAGTACCTTTGCTTTTCATGGTTCACCTACTTTTGAAGAGGAGACTCGTCAGTGTGGATTCATGGCCACCTGCCAGGCCGAGAAATACCCCTGCCTGCCCGAGAGATGACCTCAGCTTCACGAACTCTCATTGGGCCTGGCAGGGATATGGTCTGATCGCTCTCTGTCGGTTTATATTATATCGGTATATTGCGATAATACGATATGTTAAATACAAAAAAAAGACTTTTCAAGGAGCCGTTTCTGAGTAGGAGGCAGGGCAAAACCATCCGCGCATAAAAAGGGGTGGCTAACGGGGCTCGAACCCGCGACCTCGGGAATCACAATCCCGCGCTCTAACCAACTGAGCTATAGCCACCATCTATAAAGAACAAATTGTCTTCAGGGGTGTTGCCGTCGGAAAATCGAGTTCCCGCGACAACGAAAGTACGATACTGCACGAATTCAGAATCTGCAAGCCTCTGGCCGCCCATCGAACGATTTTTCAGTCAAGCGGTTGGGACACACCCTGCGTTCTATCTGCCGTCTCATATAAGACTTAGATACCGTTGATGAAAACAGGTTCGCGCTAGGAATAGCCTGTAAGGCTTGATTTTAAGGCGGGAACCCGAAATCCTGTGAAAATGGGCCCGCTTTTGTCCCGGAACGGCCCCCGATCTCGATCTATCTCGTCTTTCATCCTTGCCGAAATTAACTGTTTTTATGACGAATCCCCTGGAAGAGTATCTGGCCAGTTTCATATCCGAGCGGAGACTAGGGCTTCTGGATAAAGTGTTGGATCAGCGGACCCGGCATCTGACCGTTGTGCTGGAAGACTTTCACAAACCGCATAACGCGAATGCCTGCCTGCGAAGTTGTGACTGTTTTGGAATCCAAGACGCGCACATCATCGAAACGGACTCCGAGTTCAAAAAGAGCCAGGGAGTTGCAGCCGGGGCGGCGGGCTGGATGACGTTGCAGCAATATAAAGAGCCCGGGACTGCTCATCAGGATTGTTTCGAGAATCTTCGATCTAGAGGCTATCGATTGTTAGTTGCTGATCTTGTTCCGGAGGCCGTTCCCCTCGACGAGCTCGATATCTCTCAACCGACGGCGATTCTGTTTGGTTCGGAACGGCGAGGAGTGTCCGAAGTTTCCCGAGAGGCTGCCTGTGGGTCTATTCGGATACCAATGTATGGTTTTACGGAGAGCCTCAACGTCTCTGTCGCCTGTGCCCTCGTTCTCTCAAATCTGTCGACGAGATTATTCCATTCCGACATCGCCTGGCAACTTTCGGATTCCGAGAAACAAGATCTCTGGCGGCTCTGGTTGCGGAAGGCGGTCGGCTACACCTGGCCGGAAATCGAGCAGGAGTTTTTCAAACGTCACCCGCAATACGAATCACAAGCTGCAGCGTGGAGGCTCTCTCCTGTCCGCAGGCGAAAGAGCGAAAGACTGGATAAGTAGAGTTAAATATCCACTTGTGTATAAGATTCCATAAGCCACGCAGACCGCAAAGTTTGACTGATTGCTACAACTGAGTTATCTGCTGAATCTGTGAAGACCGATGCATTCATCACCTGATAAATAGCAGGACCGGCAAAGAACTCATAACATGAGTAACCCGATTGATCATCAACATTCGAATCACTTCCATCGTTCAAACTTCTTCCACGCCGCTCACGTGCCAGTGAGCGTGAAGTAAACAGCGACTATCGCGATCTTTTTGCCAGTAATAAGACACGATCCTCTGAGCTTGAGGCAGAGACAGAATGCCTCCTGCGTCCATTAGCCTGTTTATCTTCAAGGAAGAAAATTAGATGACCAAATTATTCACACTCAATCTGCTGGGTTGCTGTGGACTGATCCTCTTCATGGGAATGACGGTTCAAGGGGAAGTCTTCATCGAACAACTCGGGAGTGGGATCGAAGGTCAGTCGTACGACTTCTCAATTAATGAAAATTGGAATGAGGAAGACGTTCTCCAAACAGGTTGGATGGAAGGCTTGGGGCTGCAGAAAACCGAGCGAAGCTATGCAGCTAATGGGTGTGGCGAGATTGGTTGCGGCGATACGAGTTGCTGCACCCTCCCGGATTGTGCCAGCCCTGTCGACGTATTTGATGGGTGCGATGGGCTGAGTTGTACCGCAACACCGTACAGCGAATTCGGCAGTTACGGAGACACCTGTGGCTGTGGAATAGACTGTGGTTCCGGCTGTGGACTTAGTTCCGGTTGTGAATGTGGAATCGACTGTGACTGCAACAAAAAATTTATGGGATGTCTGCAATCAACTCCCTGTGGTTGGAGCGATTTTATCAGCCCGATCACAAACCCAGTCTTCTTTGAAGATCCCCGGACGCTTTCCGAAGCGAGATTTATGTATATTAATCATAAAACGCCACGCAATATTGGCTCGTCAACCATTCAAGTGGCTGCCTTGCAGGTACGTGCAGCCTTGACTGATCGCCTCTCGTTGATTGCAACCAAAGATGGTTTCATTATGAGTGACTTTGCTTTGGTCGATGATGGTTGGGCCGACATCGCTGCCGGTTTGAAATACAACCTTTACAAAGACGTCGATCAACAGAGAATCCTCAGTACGGGGATGACGTTCGAAGTCCCTGTAGGAACTTCGAGATCACAACAAGGTAATGGTGACGGTGAGTTCCACATCTTCCTGACTGGTGGTGTTGAAGTTGCCGAAGGCATTCACTGGTTAAGTGGCTCTGGTTTCCGCTTGCCAGCAGACACCGCTGCCGAAAGCCAGTCGTGGTACTGGTCAAACCATCTTGACTACGAAATCACCAAGGGGATTTACTTGCTGGGCGAGGTCAACTGGTTCCACTGGACGAAGTCCGGTCAGGGAGGAGTTAACGGAGTCGCAGGTCAGGACCTGTTCAACTTGGGGTCGACCGGTGTCGCTGGTAACGATCTGGTCACGGGAGCCATCGGCTTTAAAGTGAAACCAACTGATAATCAGGAAATTGGTTTTGCCTGGGAACTTCCCCTTACGGAGAATCGCGACGTCATCGATGACCGCTACACCGTTGACTGGATTGTCCGTTTTTAAATCGAAATCAGAGAGATTACTTGATGATCCTAGAACTCGGTCACCCTCAAAGGTGGCCGGGTTTTTCTGTTTTTTACATGAGGTATTTTCTCTCAACCTTGAATCGGCAGTCTCGATATTCGATAAGGGAAGCATTGGACCTAAAACCAATTAACCGGAAATCAAAATCGAGTTGAGGAAGACATGATGAATCGGCGGATGCTGTCTTTAATGGGAATGGTGATCATCGGAATGCTTATCGGTTGCGGTGGAGGTGTTGACGGTTCTTATGTCATCACCGAAGAGCAAGGGTTTCTGGAAGTTGCCTATTCGGGCAATCAACCCGTTTATTTGATCATCTCGGATCTTCCGCAAACGGAGGTCTCGACCCCCGCAGGTTCCTCCGTGCTCGGAATGGCCAGTGGAACCAGTTCGCTCACGATTTCAGTCGAAGGCAATGACTCGCTCAGTTTTAAGACAACGACGACCGACTTCAAAGTGCTCACTGTCGACTCCGAAGGCCATATCAATATATTGACGGAGTACGACAAAGAACCGGTGAAACAGAAACTCGTCACGGTAATCAACAATTACAATACGGCCCCCGCAGAAGACCTGGGTGACTACGCGACGGATATACGCAGGCTTACAGGGCGATAAGCTATAACGCAATAATGTCAATCAGTGACCTACTCCGGCAATCCACCAAATTGACGGATTGCTTCGTAGACGACAGTGTTCACCGTGCTCGCCAGATTCAGGCTGCGGACCAGTTCGGTCATGGGGAGTTTGACTTTGTGAGCCGGTTGTTCATTCAGAATACTCGGCGGCAGGCCGCGAGATTCGCTACCGAAGAGCAAAATATCGCCCGGTTCAAACTTCGCTTCCCAGACCAGTTTCTCGGCCGTTTTGGTCAGGTACCAGACATTCACCGGTTTGATCTGGTCGTACGCTTCCTGCCAGGAATCGACGACCTGGTAATCAAGGTGCTGCCAGTAATCCATCCCGGCTCGGCGGAGATGTTTCTCGTCGAGCTTGAAACCAAGCGGGCGAATTAACCAGAGCTTCGCCCCCACGGCCACGCAGGTGCGGCCAATATTCCCGGTATTCTGTGGGATTTCGGGTTCGTGGAGAACAACATTTATCGGCGGTTTGGTCATCGCGTTCGGTCTGATTTCGGGTTAAAAAGGATGTGTGACAGGGTAACGGCTTGAGGATCGTTCTTCCAGCCGGACCCTCCCATCCCGCCGAAAGAATTCCCACCATGAAACTGCTTCCCTCTGTTCTCTTCATTCTGTTTACTTTCTCCCTGCAACTGGCTTCCGCCGGAGAATTGAAAATCAGGGTCGATTCGGACCAGATTCGTTTTCAGCCTCCCGAAGATCTGCCCACGAATACAACATTGCAGTTAGTCGAACGATTACCGTTCGAAGACGATGTTAAATCAGCGGACAAGGCTCCCGTGTGGGAAGGAACAGCAGAAGCCTTCCCGGAGTCGTTGCCGAGATTCAGCGAGCAGCGTGACCGTCTCTATTCCCGCTGGGCATTGGTCGAAAAGAATTCGTCCAAACCTGTCCCCACATTCGTCTACGGTCAGCCCGCCCGTGAAATTGCAAAGCATCAAACAGCAGTCAACTGGCCCGCCAGTCCTAAAGGGTTACAATGTGTTGTTGATGTCGATGACGCTCTTAATCTGGGCGTAAAGTATGTCGCCCAGAACGTCGACATTCGTCCCTTATTTGATTTTGCGAAACAGTCAGAACTGACTTGGAATGTCGACGGTCAACGGATCCATTTTGATCTAGCAGCCATTCGACATCTAGATAGCTATGTCAGTCGTATGACCAAGGCGGGCGTCAATGTCTCGTTCATCCTGCTGAACTACATTCCGACTCAACCCGATGCCAACAACCCCCTGATTCATCCCAGCAGTAATCTTCAGGAGGCTCCCAATCATCTGGGGGCATTCAATCTGTCGGATGAAAATGGCTACCGGCATTACCGGGCCGTCGTGGAATTCCTGGCCGACCGTTACAGCGCCGGGAATATAGAGCAGGGAACGATCAGCGGTATCATTGTGGGTAACGAACTCCAGGCCCACTGGTGGTGGTACAACCTGGGTCAGATGAAACCAGAGGAAGTCATCGCAGAATACGCCCGGGCATTGCGTGTCGCGCAACTGGCTGCGGCGAAGGCGCATCCTGATTTACGAGTCTATGTCTCTCTGGATCAACACTGGACGGCTCGAATGATGGACGATCCCACGAAGTTCATTCCCGGTAAGCAGTTTATGGAAGGATTGCATCAACACATTGTGGAGCGGGGCGACTTCCCCTGGCACATGGCTCAACATCCTTATCCGCAGAACCTTTTCAACTCAAGAACATGGAATGATGAACAGGCAACCTTCGATATTAACTCACCCAAGATTACCTTCCGCAATCTTGAAGTGCTGATGACCTGGTTGAATCAACCCGAGCATCTTTATGAAGGGAAGCCCCGCCGCGTGATACTTTCCGAACAAGGTTTTCATTGCGAAGACGGACCAGAAGGTGAAAAGATACAAGCGGCTGCCTATGCTTACGCTTTTTATCGCACGCGTCAGTTTGAAGAGATCGATGCCTTCATCCTGCATCGGCATGTCGATCATGCTCATGAAGGCGGGTTGAGGTTGGGGCTACGTGCGTTTAAGCCCGGTACGATCAGCTCGCCAGGGACTAAACGGATGAGCTACGATCTGTTCCAACACGCCGATGACAAAGACTGGCAGACTCACTTTGAATTCGCCAAACCGATCATTGGCATCCAGTCCTGGAGTGAACTCGATCCGAAGCCCGTGAAGACGCCATCTGAATAAACAATATTCTTTAAGCAGGTTCCTTTCATGAGATCTCATTCGATCCAAACGCCTCTGATTCCATTATTACTCGGTTTGCTGTTTCTCGCTGGTGCTTCACGCATTTCCACTGCCGCAGAACCTGTCGAACCAAAATGGACGGGCCGCGGGGCTTACCGTCTGCTGCTGGAGGTTCCTGCCGATTCCAATTTGACAGACCGCAAACAGGATGAACGAGTCGTTGCCTGTCCAGTTGATTTCAAAACTTGGTTGATTGATCAGGATGTCAATGGGACAGTTGATCTGAGTACGCTGCAGTTGCATCGATTCGATCCTCAAACAGGAGAGCCGATCAAAGGGAGTGAGTATGCAGCGGCGAAAACACCTTGGGATCAACCCTGTCGATTTGAAGATGACGAGTTCAGTGACGGATACACCAGCCGAGTGGGCCGTCCTTCCGAAACGGAAGATGGACGCACTCGACAATTCCAACGCCCTCGCAAAGCTCGACTGTTCAACCGGGAGATGTCGGCAGAGCAGGGCCGGCTCATCTGGTCGCATGTCGCAGAGCAAAATAAACCTGCGGCCTATGCCCTCTATTTTGATATCAAACAGGAACAGGACATGAAATCTGTTTCTCCCGCACCCTGGATAGGCGATGCCGATCCACTGCGACGCGAAACAGAAGAAGCCTTAGGTGGTTTTGCCCATTTTCCGGCGACCGTTGCCGACTTAAATGCCGATGGTCTGGAAGATCTCATCTCGGGAACAGAGAAAGGGGATCTAATCTGGTACCCCAACAGAGGAACACGTGAGCGTCCTCACTTTCAAGGTTGCCAGATTCTGACGGACGAGACAGGGCCTATTGATACTGGTTGGTATGCGGCTCCTTTCGTTTACGATTGGAACAACGATGGTTTGCTCGATCTCCTCGTCGGATCGAGTGGTAACGTCATTCTCTGGTGGCAGAATGTTGGCTCTCAAAAGAAGCATGATTTCCAGTACCGTGGTTTTGTGCAAAACGAAGAAGATCGGCTTCGTGTTCCAGAGACGCCAGTGGCGGAAGATGGAGCGAATATTTTCAAACATGACTATTACAACCAACCCTGGGTGGGAGACTTGGATGGCGATGGTCTCCCGGAGATTGTCACCGGTGGTTATACCACGGGGCGGATTTTTCAGTATCAAGGAGTGGGGCGGAACGCCGACGGAACTCCGAAGCTGAAATATGCCGGAGAACTTGGCACTGACAAAGGACCGATTGATACCGTTTGGGCTGCGGCCCCCTGGATGTGGGACGCGAATGCCGATGGTCAATTCGACTTGCTCACAGGTGGCTGGTACTGGAGCGGAATCGAAGCCCCCGCTCCGCCCGGTGTGGCGGACTATCTTCGTTTCTATCAACATGCGGGCAAAGAACCTTTATTGTTTGAACGCTTGCCCTTTCCGAAAACCGACTCGTTTCCGCGAGGGGTGATTACTCGACCTGTGCTCTTTTACGCAAACAGCGATCCAATGCCCGATTTATTAGTCAGCGATAATTCGGGTGAAGTTCACATCATTCCCAACATCGGTAAAGCGGGTGAACCCCGCTGGGATATGCCGGGCGAGAGGTTAACCGCTCCCTGGGGTTTTGACAGTGATTGGGACGCGACCGGTTTCGCCAGTTCCAATACCGGATCCGAATCGGGAGAGGTATTGATCGGGACTTATCTGTGGAAACGCGAAGGATCTGCTCGCTCGCCGGAGAAAAAACTGATCGGTGCACCACGGGTAAATGGAAAGCCGATTTCTCATCCGGGACCGGGTTATGGAGATGGGTATCTATACACTCAACTCTACGACTGGAACAACGATGGTCACAACGACATTCTGTGGGGAACGCAACAGGGAAATATTTACGTTCATCTCCATAGCGGCACAGGCGATCCCCTGGAGTTTGAACCGGGGCAACTTGTTGAACTGGCCACGGGCGAATCACTCAAAGTCGGTCCGCCTGTCGTTGACTCGGTCGAGGAAGCAACCGACTTCACGATTCTGCAAGGTTCCCGGATTGTCTTCGCGCTGTCTGATTTCAATCAGGATGGAATCGACGATCTTCTGATTGCGGAAACATTCGCTCAACTGTGGTTGTTCCCGGGACAGGCCCCCTCAGAAAATGCGGAAGCAGCCGCACGGACTTTTGGCCCCGGCCAGTTACTCACCACTCTGAAAACCAGGATAAATCAAATCTGCTGCTTTGACTGGAACAAGGACAGCTTTCCCGACCTATTATTAGGTGGAACGGCGACGGAGCCGGTGATTGTCTACCTCAATCAAACACAAGCGGGAGACCCTGCGTTAAGTGAGGCACAAGCGGTCGAAGGTTTGCCTTATCTGTTCTGGGGACCGCGAGTGGCTGCTACCGACTGGAACGGCGACGGTGATGACGATCTGATGGTTCAAAGTGAATTCTTTTCCTTCTGGATTGAACGGTCCTTTCTTGATCATGGATATTTCGCGGCTCAGGTGTCGGGAAAAGCGGGAGAGTATCTCCAGCACCGCCCGAATCCCTGAGGGAGAAAGATTGCTTAATCGCCAGCCACCGTTTAGGATAAGATATATAAACGGATGGTTATGTGTTTGGTGTGGTTTTTTGACGCTCTTGCGGGAGGCCAGAATGGCCAGTAGCGGGTTTAAATCTAGAAGAGAAATTCTCTGTCTTTCTGTTCTGTGGATTGCGATGGTTCCATTCGCACCCGATCTTCGTGCCGCCGAAGACACTGTTGATAACGCCCTTTATGAGCACCATATCAAACCGCTGCTGAAAGAACGTTGCTTTGCTTGTCACGGTGTGTTGAAGCAGGAGTCCTCACTGCGAGTCGATTCGGGCGTCCATCTTTTCAAGGGGGGGGACATTGGTGCCGCCGTCGTTCCGGGAAACCTCGAAGAAAGCTGGCTCTACCAGGCAATCACGGGCGAAGCCGGTTTCCTGATGCCTCCCGAGGGAGATCCGCTCAGCGAGGAAGAAATCGCCCACGTGAAAAGCTGGATCGAAGCGGGGGCGCCCATTCCCGAAACTGACCAACCCGAAATGGATCCACAGGATCACTGGGCCTTTCAATTAATCGAACAGCCAGCTCTTCCTGAAGTGAAAAACACAGAATGGATCGAATCGCCTGTTGATTATTTCATTGCTGCAAAACACGAATCACTCGGATTATCTCCGGCAACAAAAACCGACAAAGCGACTTTGTTAAGACGGGTTTATCTCGACCTGGTCGGATTGCCTCCCTCGCGCGAGGAACTGCATGCATTTCTGGCGGACGACCGTCCCGAAGCGTACAACGAAGTCGTTGACACTTTGCTCGACAGTCCGCATTACGGCGAACGCTGGGGACGGCATTGGATGGATGTCTGGCGTTACAGTGACTGGTACGGACGTCGGGGTGCCAACGACATGACCAACAGCTATTCTACAATCTGGAGATGGCGCGATTGGATTATCCAATCACTGAATGCGGACAAAGGTTACGACCAGATGATTCGCGAAATGCTCGCGGCGGATCAACTCTATCCGGGAGATCGAGAGAAACAGGTCGCCACCGGTTTCATCGTTCGGAACTACTATCGCTGGAATTATCATACGTGGTTAAAGGATAGCGTCGAGCACACCGGCAAAGCGTTCCTCGGGTTGACCTTCAATTGCTGTGAATGTCATGACCATAAATACGACCCCATAGCACAGAATGAATACTTTGCGATGCGTTCGTTCTTTGAACCGCTTGATCTACGACACAATCGAGTTCCAAACGTTGCCGATCCCGGACCATTTCCCGATTATGTCCTGAGTAAATTAAATCCTCCCATTCGAGACGGTCAGGTGCAGGTTTATGATCGTTATCCGGAAAAAGAAACCCAGTTTTATACCGGAGGTGTGGAGACGAATATCGTCCCTGACAAACCGGGAATCGAGGCCGCCGGTCCTGCCTTTCTGAAGGGGGATAAACTCGAGATTACTCAAGTCGAGTTGCCTGTCGAAGCCTGGTATCCCGGGTTACAACAATTTGTCATCGATGAGGAAACCACCCAGCGAGATTCTGCAGTCAAGCTTGCCTATCACTACTATAAAACCGAAGAAGCTTCGCTCCTGGAACAAATCCAAACCAGGGAAGAGATGTTAAACGAACTGAAGCTTCAGCAACCCTCCACTGACGATAATTCGCTCGCTTCCGCCTCCAATTTGCAGGCAATTCAATTAGCGACGGAAACTGGGCGACGCACGCTGCAACATGGACTCGGTCAAGCCGTCCAGTTTGATGACCAGACGACACTCCAGTTTCGAATTCGCTTAATCAAAGATGGTCTCGCGAGTTTCCAACTCTCGGACGATCTCGCCGCGGGCCGGACCAGCTTGTATCTCGCCTTTACAGAAGGAAAAGTGAAAGCGTATGTGCCAGGCAAGGGGACGGTAGAGCAGGTCCTCGCCCAGTACGATCAGTTGGAAAGTCCTCGGCACTTTCAGGCGGAGCTTGCTTTCGATCCCGATGAGGACCAGGCGTTGCTTACCCTTACCGATCTGAAAACGTCGGAACCTCTGGTGACTCAAACTCCCATTTCTATTCATGGTTGGCGACCTGCAAACTCAGTGAATTGCGGAATCTTTATCGACGCCCATTCAAATACAATTGCTGAGTTTGATGACATCGTCTTCAGCCAGACGGGGAATACGGAACCCTCGCTCAATCTGGACTTTGAATACCCACAGTACCTGCCCGGTAACGATCCCGCCGGTGCCCAGAACTGGTTAGTCTCTCGATTCAGTACTGGGGACGGGCATTCCGAAGTCGTGCTATTGGGCGAGTTAACTCCGGAACAGCTGGCCCAGCGTCAGCAATTCACAGAGTTGACCCAAAAAGTGCAAACGCCCAAACTTCAGTTGGCTGAACTCAAAACCAGGTATGAAGGCGCGACCGCTGAGTTAGTAGCTTACCAAGCCGTTGTAAAATCAGAACAGGCCCGGTATCAAAAGAGCGATGTGCCCGAAGGGGAGCTGAATCAATTGATGGCAACCGCCGCCGACCTTCGACGCACGGCCAATCACAAACAAGCCATCGCCAAAACCAATGCGGCTGCGAATGCTGTCCATATGGCGAAACTGCTTCCACTAGATCAACAGGATCGTGACACTCAGATTAAAACCGCCGAACAAGCGGTTGCTACGGCGCAACAATCATTGACGGCCGCTGAGAAGGCTTTAAAAGATGGAACTGCCGAATACGAACCGTTAAGCCGGCAATTTCCCAAAATCAGCACCGGTAAACGGGCGGCGCTGGCGGAATGGATCACGGCGAATGAAAACCCACTCACGGCCCGCGTCGCTGCGAACCATCTTTGGGGAAGGCATTTCGGACAGCCACTCGTTTCCACAACCGAGAACTTCGGACGCAATGGGGCCGCACCTACTCATCCCGAACTATTGAACTGGCTCGCCTCGGAACTACAACAGAATGGCTGGAGTTTCAAACATCTACATCGTTTGATTGTCACCAGTCAGACATATCAACAATCCTCTCGCGCCAGTGCGGACCTCAGCGGAAACAAAGAAATTGATCGCGACAATCAGTTCCTCTGGCATTATCCGGGACACCGCATTGAAGCAGAAGTGATTCGGGACAGTTTGCTGAAAGTAGCAGGAGAACTGGACACCGAGTTCTTCGGTCAGGAGATTGAACACGAAGAAGGGCTGTTTACGAATCGTCGCAGTATTTATCTCTCTCATCATGGAGAGGGGAAAATGCAATTCCTGGAAATGTTCGACGTTGCCGATCCCGCTGACTGCTACATCCGCAAATCAACCGTGCTGCCGCAACAGGCCCTCGCTCTGTCTAATAGTGAACTCGCCATGCAGAAAGGACGGCAACTTGCCCGTCGGTTGTGGGGCGAGATTGATTCTGGCTCAGCAGGGGAGGACGTGGACAATGAATTTGTCGATCAGGCCTTTGAACGAATTCTATCGCGACCCGCCACCGAAGCAGAACGGTTCGCATCGATCAAGTTTCTCAGACAGCAGCGGGAACTTTTCACAACGACGGAAGAGCCGTTGATCGTTCCACCGACAGAAGACGAGGAACCGGCTGCGGCGGAAACACTTCCAGCGACAGAACCAGCTGCCCGTGCCCGGGAAAACCTGATCCATGCTCTGTTCAATCACACCGACTTCATCACCGTTCGATAATTCGCCTGACCGGTCGTTTATTCACAATACGATTCATCCAAAACGGGAACGATTATGCCCCGCTCCAAACACAATTCTTTCTGCGGTCGAGTTAAACGACGTACTTTTCTCGCCGATATGGGTTTCGGTGCGACTGGCCTCGCGCTGGGATCGCTCATGGCTAAGGAGAATGCGGCCTCTGCAGCGACGACAAAATCGGACCAACCTGATATCGGTCCGCATTTCGCTCCTCGCGCAAAGAATGTGATCTGGGTTTTTCTTTCTGGTGGGTACAGCCAGATGGAGACGTTCGATCCCAAACCGATGCTCAATAAATACGCTGGTAAAACATTCGATCAGACTCCTTATCCGAATCCCTTTGAAGATCCCCTCTATCAGGAACGAGCCAGATCCGTCGTTAAGGTGAAACGGGAACACGCGACGATTCTGCCGATGCAAGTTGGGTTTAAAAAACGGGGAGAGCTGGGGATTGGAGTGACCGACTGGTGGCCACATCTTTCGACCTGTGTCGACGATATTTCTTTCGTCCGTTCGATGTATACTACCGACAATGATCACGCCGCTGAATTTCAAATGCATCATGGTCGGCATAAACTTGATCCCAAACAGCCCGTGGTCGGTTCGTGGATCAACTACGGTCTCGGTTCCCTCAATGAAAATCTGCCCGAGTTCGTCTGTCTCGGCAACTTTAAAGACAGTCGGATAAAAGAAGACTTCGACGCGAATTATCTTGGCCCCAAGTATGGCGGAGTGATTCTCAATCTCGATCCCAAAAATCCGTTGCCCTATGGTCGCCGCGATCTGTCCATGCTGGAGCGGGAGCAACAGAACCAATTCGCGTTCGTAAACGAACTGAACCAACTTACCGCGACAGAGTACCCGGATGATGAACAAGCCCGTGCGCGAATCAAGTCGTATGAACTTGCCTTCCGCATGCAATCCGCTGTACCCGAGACGTTAAATCTGGCAGAAGAAACGGCAGAGACACAGGCTCTATATGGAATCGACAACGAAACAACTTCCGTCTATGGCCGGAGGCTGTTAGCCGCTCGAAGACTGGCCGAACGGGGGGTTCGTTTCTCACTTGTTTATTTAAGTGACTATGGTGAATGGGACTCTCATCTCAAATTACAGGAACTTCACGGACGCTCCTGTGAACGAGTCGATAAGCCAGTTGCCGGCTTGCTGAAAGACTTGAAACGCCGGGGCATGTGGGAGGACACGGTCGTTGTTTTCTGCACCGAATTCGGTCGCACCCCCGGTGTAGAAGTCCGCGACGGGTACAAAGCTCCTGATGGTCGTGATCATCATCCGCATGGTTTCACTGTCTGGTTCGCCGGAGCAGGGATCAAGCAGGGGCATATTCATGGGGCAACCGATGACCTCGGTTTCCACGTTGTCGATTCTCCCCACTACGTGACTGATATTCACGCGACATTGATGCACTTAATGGGACTCGATCCGCAACGTCTCGATATTCCGGGAAGACAAAGGTTGCTTTCGGATCACGGGAAACCGATTATGGATATCTTAAGTTAGCACGATAGTACGCTATCACTAGCCTCTCTTTCTCCCGAATTCTTCCATTGGTTGATCCATGCTGCCCCGATTTATTTTCTGTTTAGGTATCACATTTTCTGTTTGCGCTCTCTCTGCTGCAGAATGGCCCGATGTCGCGGACCTTCCCGAACGTACCGAGTTTCCACCTGCTCTCGAAATGTTCGATGGCACTTCAGTGACGACGATCAAAGAATGGGAAGAGAATCGAAAACCGGAACTGAAAGAAC
The DNA here is from genome assembly GCF_007750395.1 of Polystyrenella longa. Classification (GTDB taxonomy): domain Bacteria; phylum Planctomycetota; class Planctomycetia; order Planctomycetales; family Planctomycetaceae; genus Polystyrenella; species Polystyrenella longa. Next base: position 1,780,398 of record NZ_CP036281.1, read on the forward strand.
TATTTCAACAATACATGTACGGATACATGCCCGCAGCCCCGGCTGAAATTAACTTCGAGGTTCAACCGGAATTCTCCCTGCTGGAAGGGAAGGCCCGTGGATTCGAAGTTATCATTAATTATGCTGTTGATAAAGGTGGCGAGACTCTACCTCCTTTGAACTTGCTGGTCATTTTACCGACAAATAGCGATAAGCCTGTTCCACTCTTTCTGGGAATGAATTTCTGCGGTAATCACACACTGTTGCCTAATAAAGAGATTTCACTTACGAATAACTGGGTTTACGATAGTTGTGGTGGTGTCGATCATCAGGCCGTGGAAGGATCGCGAGGGTCTCAGTTCAATGATTGGGGTATCGATACGATCATTAATCGAGGTTACGGTTTCGCCGCCTTTCATAGTGCCGATCTGGCCCCTGACGTCGATGACTTTTCTAATGGAGTTCATCCTTACTTTTTCAAAGAGGGACAAACCTCTCCCGACCCTCACGACTGGGGCACGCTTGCTGCCTGGGCGTGGGGCGCGCATCGAGCTGTGGATTACCTAGTTACCCATCCTCAGGTAAGAAAAGAACAAATCGCGATCATCGGTCATTCACGTCTGGGGAAAACGGCCTTGCTGGCTGCTGCATTCGATGATCGCATCGCGCTTTCGATTCCACATCAGGCAGGTTGTGGGGGCACTGCACCCAACCGGGAGTCAGTAGGGGAATCGGTGGCGATTATTAACCGGGCGTTCCCGCATTGGTTTAATAATACGTTCCCGCTCTTCAGTGATGATGTCAATCGCCTTCCTTTCGATCAGCATGAACTCATCACCTTAATGGCTCCGCGTCCCGTATTGGTCAGTAACGCAGTCGAAGACAAATGGGCCGACCCCGACGGGCAATTCCGGATGCTTCAACTGGCCGCTCCTGTATACGATCTGTATCAGGTGGAAGGATTGCTCGATCAACAGCAACCCGAACTCGGACGATTGAGCAACGGTCGCCTTGGCTACTATATTCGTTCCGGAAATCACTCGATGACTCGTGGAGACTGGCTCGTTTTCCTCGACTATGCAGACAAATATTTCGGGAAACAGCCGGCTATGAATATGGACTGATTGTTCATTCGAACTTCATTGTTTCTCCGGATACTCTCAACTCAATACTGCCAACCGAGTCTTTCAATTTATTCAACTCAGATAAAGACCTAATCATCATGAATCACAATCGACGCTCTTTTTTGAAAAATGGCTCTCTTTTTCTGTTGGGTAGCCAGATGATTAGCAAGTCGGATTTGCTCTTCGGAGCAGTAAGTCCGACCGTCAGCGAACGGACTCATCGGATTGCGCTGGTGACCGATATGCACTACGCCGACAAAGAGGCTGCGGGCTCGCGACACTACCGGGAGTCGCTTGATAAGTTCGATGAAGCGGCGGCGAAGTATAAAGAGCTGAAGCCGGACTTTCTGGTCGAACTGGGCGACATTGTCGACGCAGCCGACGCCGTCGATGTTGAACTCGGTTACCTGAAAACGATCAACGCTAAATTATCGCAAGTCGCTGATGAACGGCACTACGTGCTGGGCAATCATTGTGTGTACACATTGACCAAAGAAGAATTCCTGGGTGAAGTCGGTAAAGAAAAATCGTATTACTCGTTTGATAATAAAGACAGACATTTCATTATTCTGGATGCCTGTTTCCGTCCCGATGGAGTTCCCTACGGACGAAAAAACTACGACTGGACGTCTCCTTTTATTCCGGCTGCCGAACTGGAATGGCTGGAAGCTGACCTCGCAGCCACCGATAAACCGACAGTCGTATTTACTCATCAACGACTTGATGTCGACAATCACTACGGCGCGAATAACAGTCCCGCTGTTCGGAAAGTACTGGAAGAATCTGGTAAAGTACAGGCGGTCTTCCAAGGGCACAGCCACAAGAACGAACATGTGGAACTAAACGGCATTCATTACTGTGTACTGGCGGCGATGATTGAAGGTTCGGGTGCCGAGAACAACAGTTATTCCACATTGGAAATCTTTAATGACGGTACTCTCAAACTGAATGGTTTTCGTAAACAAAAACCGTATCAATGGAGTTAATCTTCTTTCAGCAGCAATTCGACGGCATCGGCCAGCCAACCACTTTCCCAGTGATGTTTCCGCTGGGGGCCATCTCGGTATATCGACTTGATCTCAAGTTGCCGGAGCAGGGCGTTCATCTCCTCGTGCTGCTCTCGAAACGCATCGTAACCCCAGTGGTACAGTCGGGGTTCATTCTGAAACTGCGTCTGTTTTTCCTTAAGCAGTCGAGCCAGGTGATAATTCTCGAAGTTCTCCTGATCTCCAAAGATCGGTCCACTGCCATACGGTCCGGAGCGATCCAGCATCAAGGGGGCGTCCCAGGCGAGTGCTTTATGAAAAAGATCTGGATGCCGTAATAGTAATGACCACGCTCCCCAGCCTGATTTACTGAAGCCGATCAGGTATCGATCATCAGATTTCGTTGAAACAGGATAATGCTCCTCCACAAAAGGAATCACTGTTTTCAGAAAATACGTTTCCTGCTGGAGCTTCGTATCAAGCGGATGGTTGGCGTACCAGGGGAGATCGGAGAACGTTGAGAAGAGGCAGATCACGTTGAACCGATTAGCCAAGCCATGTTTGATTGCCTCCTTTGTGCTAGTCCCCCAGCGAGTTCCAGTTCCTGCTTCGACGGGAAGAAAATATAGCGTCCTATAAGTCCGTGCCTGGTCGAAATCGCTCGGTAGCAAGACTTGCAGCATCGTCCCGGATCGTTGATGCGGGCTGCTCAGCGGATGAGATTTCAGCTCTTGTATTGGAACGCTTTCTTCCGCCTGAATCCGAGGTGCGTCAGTGGCAAGTATGATCAGTAATAAGAAGAGGCCGCAACGGACTGGCTTATTCTGAAGTTTCATTCTACGATCATTTCATTAGCTAATACTGCATCGATTCGTTTTGTTGATGATCTATTATAAACGGTTGGCTCCCCCATAGAGATAACTTCTACCCAGGGAATAAACAGTTTTAACATCTTCAGAATTCCATTTCCCCCGTTTCTTACTCGCCATCGTTGTTGCATGAAAATCGTCGTCCTCAGTTTTGATCAACTCTCAATGTCGTGGTTGGGAACGTATGGAAACCAATGGTTACCGACTCCCAATTTTGATCGACTCGCTCTCCACTCCACTATTTTCGACCGCTGTTATGCCGAATCAGTGAATCTTGAAAACAGTTCGCACGCCTGGTGGGATGGCGGCTTTCGGAATTTGAATGGAGACACGAAATCTTCGGTTAGTCTCGCGCAAATTCTAAAACAACAGGGAGTCGATCTCACCCTATTGGTTGAAGGGGACGTGGAAGAGCATTCTGTGCCGCTGGATCAAAATGGCGATTGGAAATCAACAGGAGAAGGCGAGAACGGCACGCTTGATGAACTGATCGAACAGGGGATTCAGTCCATTGAGCAGTCGAAGTCGGGAACGTCCCAACTCATCTGGCTGAAGGGCTTGGGAGAAGTTTCAAACGAGATTCCTGATATCCGGTTCATCGAACAATTCGCAGAGGAAGAGGGACTCGAACCAACAGACGAAATGCTGACAGAATGGCTGGTGATTATGTCCCAGCCGGAATTGTTCGAGCAATTGGAACCAGATCAGCAACAGGATTTGGAACAAATTTTTGGAGCTGCCCGCATCCTGGAAATCGATGCCCACTTGGGCAAACTCTGGGATGCCCTATTAGACCAATCAGAAACAGGTAATCCAGAAACTGATAATGAAGAATGGCGATTGGTCATCACGGCAGCGACGGGGGAAGCGACTCCGACCCTATCGACTCGCCATGTTAGTGTACCTATGGTCATAGGCACTCCTGCTTGTGATGATGCCCGTCGACGCCCGGCACTCGTCTCCAGTCAGGACTTGCCCGTCACCCTGATTGAGTGGTTGGTTCCAGCGGATCGCAAGGAGGTCGCTTTAGAAGAGTTCGCCGCCATGGGAACTGCTTTGCAGGACGTGATTGAGGACCCCCAACACAATGTTCGCGATTTTGTTTGTTTTTCGGGAGCAGGGGAAGAGTTCGGTCTGGCGACCCGGCATTATCTTTTCCTCGCCCAATGGAGCACCACGATTAACACTTCTGATGAAGAATCGTGGAAATTGTACGTCCTGCCGGACGATGGAGCGAACAGGATCAATATGGCGCGGCAGTATCTGGAAGTGGCTGAAACTTTGTCGGAACAGTTAACCGCTTTCGTGCATCAAATAGAAAACGAGATTCAGCCCGGCATTGAGTTCTTCCAAGTGTCGACTTTGTCAAACAGATAGAGGCCTTTTTTTGTACGAAGTCCTTAACTGTAAAAAAGTTAAATCGAAGCCAGAGGGGCCGGTTTCCTATCGATTCCCCTGTCGTCGGTTTCTACAATGTGGTTAAACTGGTTAAACTTGGCATGTCGCATTCGCAGTCGAGTGTTTCCAGAATTGGCATTCGAATCGGGCTTCCGATAAATTCAAACCCGATTCGAGCTCACCCGACGTGGTTTAACAAGAACATTATCCCGCCAGCCGGGTTAAATGAAGAGACGATTGTTCGCGGTTTGAATTGTTAAGTACCGATTAAGGAAGTACTTCGGTTTAATGAACAGGCTGCCCGCTCTGATGAAATAAGTTCCAAAGCAGGGAAGAATTGATTTATGGCAGAACATGATAAGATGGGTGCAGATCAAGACTCGATTGATAAATTGAGCCGCGCTTATCACGACGTGAAAGAGCAGATGGCTCAAGTGATTGTCGGACAACAGGACGTCGTTGATCAGTTGCTGATCGCCATGTTCAGCCGTGGGCACTGCCTTCTGGAAGGGGTCCCTGGTCTAGCCAAGACATTGATGATCAGCACGCTCGCTCGTTGTCTCTCGATGGACTTCAGCCGAATCCAGTTTACCCCCGACCTGATGCCAGCGGACATCACCGGAACGGAAGTTCTGCAGGAAAACCGGGAGACCGGAGTCCGGGAATTTCGGTTCATCAACGGACCACTCTTCCACAATGTCGTGCTTGCGGACGAGATCAACCGGACACCTCCTAAGACTCAGGCGGCCATGCTGGAGGCGATGCAGGAACGTCAGGTGACCGTCGGTCAAACCCGCCATAAACTGAACGAGCCATTCTTTGTACTGGCGACTCAGAACCCTATCGAGCAGGAAGGAACCTACCCGCTTCCAGAAGCGCAGCAGGACCGGTTCATGTTCAAGGTGTTCGTTGACTATCCGTCGTTTGCCGAAGAGAGACTGATTGCCAAACAGACAACCGGCGTCAGCGTCGATGATATTAAACCGGTTTTGTCGGCCAAGGAGATTATCGATCTGCAAAATGTGGTCAGACAGGTACCTGTGACCGACCATATCGTCGATTATGCCCTCGCGATCGTACGACAAACGCGCATCAATCAACCCGGTACGCCCGATTTCATCAATGAGTGGCTTAGCTGGGGGGCTGGACCCCGAGCGGTGCAGTATCTGCTCCTCGGTGGAAAGGCTCGTGCATTGTTAAATGGTCGAACCTATGTTTCTACCGATGACATCGCCGCCCTTGCCCCGCCTGTTCTGCGGCATCGTATCGTTACTTCGTTCAGTGCCGAGAGCGAAGGCATCACCCCCGACAAAGTTGTCGAACGTCTGGTGGCGGAAACACCCTCCAAGGAAGGTGAGCTGACAAGTGACCCGAGATTACAGAAAATTTTTGCGGCCTGAGGAAATCTCGCGGATTTCCCAGTTGGAAGTACGGGCACGGCATATCGTGGAAGGTTTCCTTTCCGGTTTGCACCGCAGCCCCTATTTCGGCCAGTCGATCGAATTCGTCCAGCACCGGGAATACGTGCCGGGCGATGATATTCGACGTATTGACTGGAAAGCCTGGTCCAAAACAGACAAGTACTATACGAAGCTGTACGAGGAAGATACCAACCTGCGTACCACGTTGGTGGTAGACCTCAGTGAATCGATGTCTTTCCAGTCAGGCTCAATGTCCAAATTCGACTACGGTTGCACCATCGCGGCGGCACTCAGCTATCTGTTGCTGCGCCAACAGGATTCGGTCGGACTGGTGACTTTTGCAGATGGCGTCAAAAAGCAGCTACCCCCCAGCAGTCAACGGAATCAGTTGCACGCCATTCTGGCTTCTCTCGCGGAGCAGTCGCCCGAAAAGAAAACGAACATTGCGGACATCCTCGGACGTGTCACTGAATTCCGAGCGAGGAAAGGATTTGTTGTCGTTATTTCAGATTTCTTTGTAGATCAACAAGAACTCTTCCGTGGTCTGCAAATGCTGCGAACTCGCGGTCACGACGTCATGCTGTTTCATGTTTTGGATGATCAGGAACTCGACTTTGACTATCAGGGAACGACCCAGTTTGAAGGCATGGAAGAAACAGGCGAGCTTGTCTGTGACCCTCGCGCGCTGCGGGAAGGTTATCTCGAAGCGATGCAGTCTTTCGTGGACGGTCTGAGAACCTACTGCGCAAAAAACATGATCGACTATCAGACGATCCGGACAAGCGAACATCTCGATGCCGCCTTGTCCTACTATTTGAATCACCGCCTCGGCCTCGGTCGCTCGGTGCGAACTTGAACAATATCAAATCCGGAAATGCATGGACGGCATGCTCGGCAATTTAACTGGAGATGGAGTAACCAGGCTTTATGATGAGCTGGTTGGCACAACATTTTTTTAATCCCTCCTTCGTTCTCCCTTGGGGAGCGTTGCTGCTGGCGATTCCGATTATCATTCATTTGATCAATCGGATGCGGTATCGTCGCGTCCGATTCGCGGCGATGGAATTCCTGCTGCAGAGCCAGAAAAAAAATCGCCGTCGCCTTCTACTCGAACAACTCCTGCTGCTTTTGCTCCGTATCATCGTCGTCTGTTTACTGATTGCTCTTATTGCCCGGTTAGTGATTGACCCATCGGAGATGGCCCTGTTTCAGGGGGCTCAATCACACCACGTCGTCTTACTGGACGATAGTGGTTCGATGCGCGAACAACTGCAGGAAGAAGATGCCTTTCAGGCAGGCCTAGAGGTTGTTCGCGAATTAGCAGCCGAAGGGGGGAAACGCCCCAATACAATACAACTGAGCCTGCTGAGGCTTTCGAACCCACAGCAACCGATTTTTTATAAACAGACGTTAAATGACGCTTTCCTGAATGAGTTGGAAACCCGTCTCGAAAATCTCAAAAGTGGCTACGGTTCGCCCGATTTGCGCGCCAGTCTGGAAGCTGCCTGGGAATTGTTCCAGCAGGAAAAAGGAATGCAGCAGCATCTGCATTTCATATCCGACTTCCGCGAGGCGGACTGGGCAACGCCTCAACCACTTGCCGAACAGTTTGAAAAACTGAACAGTGCCGATGTCTCGATTAATCTGATCCGCACCACCAATTCCCGTCAGGACAATCTTGCCCTGACCGGTTTTGAAGGTGACGTTCACATTGCTGCTGCAGGAGTCCCTGTCCGGTTGAAAACGACCGTACAAAACTTTGGCGAAACGGTCGCTCGAAATGTCCGATTAACGGTTTTTGCTGATGGTGAAAAACTCCCGATGAGTCTGGAACTCGAACAGATTAACGCCGGAGAGGCTCAAGTCAAAGAATTTGACGTCACCTTGCCGGAAGCGGGAAAACATCAACTCGAAGTCCGCCTCGAAGAAGACATTCTCTCTGCCGACAACCGCCGGTATCTGGCTTTGGATCTCTCACAGCGGGTGTCGGTCCTGATCATTGATGGTTCTCCCAGCCAAATGGGAGCGGAGTACGTCGCCGATTCTCTGGCCGCCGATTCTAACCTCACGGGGATTGATGTTCGTCTCGAAACCCCCGAGTTCCTCCGTCTGGAAACGCTCGACCGGTTCTCCTGTATTTACCTGCTTGACGTGGGGGAACTCTCGCTCGATGCCGTTGCAGCTCTGCGAAAATATGTAGAGCAGGGGGGCGGGCTGGCCTGGTTCCTGGGGCAGTCTGTGAATCCCGTTTTTTACAATGATAAACTATCTAGTAACAATCTTTCGAACGGCGAACCGATCCTGTTCCCTGTTCCGCTGGAACCGACGAGCGAAAATCTGGTCGAACTCGATTTCGATCAGTTCGACGAACAGAATATTGCCGACTTGCAGTTCGATCCACACCCCATCTTCAAAGTGATGGAAGGTCAAGATAATCCGTTCGTCGACATGGTTCGGGTCGAGACTTATTTCCCAGTATTGCTCGGTTGGGATGCTCAGGACGCAGAATCGACTGAAGGAGTACAGGTCATTGCCCGATTGCGAAATGGGGCTCCCTTCGCGTTGGAACATCAGCTTTCAGCCGAAAGCGGAAAGATCGTCACATTCCTTTCCACGGCCGGCCCCGAATGGAACAACTGGGCATTAAACCCGAGTTACGTCATTTTTCAATTGGAACTACAGAAATACATCGCCCGGCAACAGTCCGAGTTCGCTTCACGAGAAGTCGGCGAACCGATCGATCTGGATTTACCCGCCGTCGACTACATGGAGCAGATCGACATTCTCGTTCCCGAAGAGACTGGCAAGCGACGTACCCGACTGCAGGCGGTCGCTCGTTCTGGAAGTGAGAATGGAGATGCAGAGGGGACCGCAACTGGTAGCGATCTACTGTTATCCGCTCAATTCAAAGAGACGGCTTCGCCCGGTGTTTATCAAGTCGAATTGTTGACCCAAAACCAGACAAAAGAAGAACGTTGGTTGGCGTACAACGTCCCTGAAAAGGAGAGCCGTCTCGACATCATGGAGACTGCCAAGCTCTTCTCGGCCAGCGGAGAATACGACAATATCCGTATTCATGAACCGGGCGAATTGCAGGGACTGAAGGAAGAAGAAGCAGGTCAGGACATCAGGAAGTTTTTATTAATTGCCTTACTTATCTTTCTGCTGTTGGAACAGTGGATGGCCTATCACATGAGTTATCACCCTCAAGCGGTTAAACAGACACGATGAACTGGTTATTTTCCCAAACCATGAACGAGCCGGTATCCAGCGATGACTGGAGTGCGCTCGAATTCAACTGGCCGAGTGGTCCCGGAGAGTGGGCCATTTACGGTGGGGGAATCCTGCTGATCATCGCTCTCTCGCTCTTCCTCACCTGGCGTGATACTCGTAGCTTACCTCGCTGGGTTTGTCTGGCGATGGGAACGTTGAGATTACTGCTGATTGCCGGGCTGATCGTCATCGCCCTGAATCCGCAGGAACGAACGCAGAAAATGGCCTTCCGCCCTTCGCGAGTTGCGTTACTGGTCGATACATCTTTGTCCATGCGGTTTCCTGAAGAAGATCTTTCTGAAAACGATACCTCCGACGATTCCACTCAATCCAGCCGAGCGGAAGTTGTCGAACAACTGTTGGGTGATTCGAATATTTTGAAAGAGCTACAGGCAGAGCACGAGGTCAGTCTGTATACGTTCGACACAGAATTGCATGGTCCTCACCAAGTTTTCCCCAGCTTTGATCGTCGAGGTCAAGCCCCCGGAACAGGGGGGACAAATTCGACGGAGGCGGGCGACAATTCATCTACAGAAGTTCCCGGAGCAGCAAGCGGAACTGAGAACCAGGTGCAAGCGGCAGCACCTCTCAATTGGGAGGAAATCCTGCAACCACAAGGAGTCGAAACCCGTCTCGGAGAATCCTTAGTCAATCTGATGCGTGATGCAGGAGGCAAGACGTTTTCCGGCGTAGCCGTCTTCTCTGACGGAGGAGCGAATGCGGGTATTTCTGTCGACACCGCCAATGAAATGTCGCGAGCGACGAACTCTCGAATCGTTTCTGTGGGTGTGGGCGGTACGGCCCAACCGCTCAATCTGCAACTGACCAAAGTGCAGGCACCATCGCAGGTTCACATTAAAGACCCCTTCGAACTGACTGTCTTTCTGCAGAGCTTCGGCTTGGCGGGAAAGACAGCCAAGTTGGAACTATTGATGCGACCGGAAAGTCAAATCGACGAAGAACCAGCACTCATTGAAACTAAAGAAGTTCAGCTGTTGGAAGACGGCCTTCCCGTAGAAGTTCAATTCGAACAGAACCCGACCGTGGTCGGTGCCTTCGAATACTTGATTCGTGGATCTGTATCTGCCGAACGGTCGGAGATTACCGAAGACGATAATATTTTGCGTCGATCAGTTACGGTTGAAGATAAGAAAACGAAAGTCCTGTTGATCGCCAGCGGTCCGATGCGTGACTATCGGTTTGTTCGTAATATGCTTTTTCGCCATCCGGGAATGACCACCGATGTCTGGCTGCAAAGCATCGATCCAACGACAGCGGGAATGGTCAGTCAGGAGTCGAATGAACTATTAACATCATTTCCAAACTCGGCGGTCGACTTAATTGAGTACGACGCGATTGTTGCCTTCGATGCCGACTGGAAACAATTTACGCAGGCCCAGTTGGAACTGCTGCATAAATGGGTGGCCGAACAAGCGGGAGGATTGATCCTGATCGCGGGAGATGTGAACACTCCGATTCTTGCACGGGATGAATCGGACCTCGGTTTGATTAAAGAACTTGCCCCCGTCATTCTGGGAACTCAATTGAGTGGTATCGGAATCGGCAATCGGGCCCAGCAAGCCTGGCAACTGGCATTGACCGAAGATGGTCAGTCGGCTGGATTTTTACAACTCAACGAAGATGGTAAAGGAGCCGAGGCGGACTGGTCCGAGTTCCCCGGTATCTACCGAACTTATCCGACGAACGGCGTCAAAGCGGGGGCAACCATCTACGCCCGCCATTCCGATCCTCGAAGCCAAACTTCGGACGGTCAACCCGTCTTCATGGCGTCCCAGTTTTTCGGTTCGGGATACGTGTTGTATATTGGAAGCGCCGAGCTTTGGCGTTTGCGATCAGTCGACTACGAGTACCTCGATCGATTCTGGACGAAAACCATCCGAGAGGTTCAACAGGGTCGCGCCCGCCGGGGAAATCCTCGGGGAACGATACTACTGGAACGATCACAATATCTGCTTGGTCAGACGGTTCGTCTACGGGTCAAGTTGCTGACCCCTCAATTGGAACCTTACCAGGCTGCGTCTGTTCCATTAGATGTTCTGGTACTCGACCATAATTCAAAAACCTTCACGGTCCCACTCAAACCACACCCCGAACTACCAGGGCAATTTGTTGGCGAATACCGGGCCAGCCTTCCTGGAACTCATCAACTACAAGTCGAAATTCCAGATTCAAACGAACCTCTGGTGGAGAAAATTGACGTCCGACTGCCCAATCTCGAATCCGATGATCCGCGCCAGAAAGTTGCTCTTCTCTCCGATCTCGCTCGTGATACGGGAGGAACCTATTTGACTCTCAATCAGGCAAATTCCGACCTGGTCGCTCAGTTCCCTAACCGGGGAGAAGAGTTTCTTGTGGACGAAAGCCTGTTAACGTTGTGGGACCGCCGCTGGGTTTTATTCCTGCTTGTCGGTTTCCTCGGAGTCGAATGGCTGATTCGTAAGATTTATAAGCTGGCCTGATCTCAACGGGTCCGATTTTAACTAAAGAATATACACTGAAAATCAAACCAGTCAAAATACCTCGACTGAACGTGAACTGAATTAACGTGAGTGATCAACCTATGTCCGCCGAACCAGAGACAACTCGCACGACACCGGACGAACTCCGGGAGACTGTCTGGGGGGTTCTTGCGCAATTGCGGCAACGCATACGCAATTACATCACCGCGATTTCGGTCTCCCGCTTGGTGATTCTTTTAGGCGGACTCTTCTGGCTTTCCCTTCTGGTCGACCAACTTTACTTCATGGCAACTAACCTGGAGTTGTCCGTTGGTTTTCGAAAGTTTCTGTTGGGGGCGAGTTTCGTTGGACTGCCGGTCTTCTTACTCTGGTCGATCTGGCCCCTATTCCGTCAGATGCAATCGCGGTCGCTGGCCCTGGTGCTGGAACGTCGATTTCCCCAACTGAACGATCGTCTGATTACCACTGTCGAATTTCTACAAGACGATCAGTCCTCGCTTCCGGAATTGACGCGGCAGATGCTCGGCCGGACAGTTCGCGAAGTGGGGCAGCAGATCAAACAGTTACCGATCACCGATGTCTTTGAACGACGCCCAATACAGCGTGGTATCATCACCGCAGTGGCAGTGACGCTATCAGTTCTCGTATTCCTGGTAATGAATCAAGAAGCGGCCGCTCGCTGGAAAAACGCTTACGTCGACCTCGCCCCAAGTTACTGGGAACGGAATACGCAACTTGAAGTTCAAGTGGTCGCTCAACCGAGTGATCAAGTCCGGGAATTCGACAGCAATCGCGAATACAAACACGCTCGCGGACGAGATCTGGTTGTGCTGGTGACCGTGCCGGAAGGAATTAATCCGGATGGCGAGCCATGGGTTATTCCCGAACGTGTTCGGCTGGACCTGACCTCTCACGATGAAAGCAGTTACATCGTGCTCAACCGCACGGGAGATCGCGAGTTTCAGTATACCTTCACCAAGCTGCTACATGATCTGGAATTTGACGTACAGGGAGGCGACTACCGCAGCCCGGAATCGTATCACGTACGACTGGTGGAACCTCCTCAGATCGAAGAGATAGCTCTCGAGTGTGATTACCCCGAGTACACCCGGTTGGCTCCCATTGGTCGCGATGGGCAACCTCAACTGGAAATGCTAAAAGTACAGGGAAGTCAGATCTCCATTCCGCATGAAACGAAGTTTCTGTTGAACTGTAAATCAAACAAATCACTCGTTCGAGCATCGATTCGAACCGACCATTTTGAAGTCAACCTTGATCCCGAACAGACCACTTGGACGCCTTTACGTGAAGAAGGTGAACCGCAACCCGCCCAGTCACTTAATTTACCACCTGAAGCGGGCATCTTCCCAGACTCACGCCTGTTGTCCTTCCCTTTCGTACTCTCGAAGACAGTCGAGAATGGCGATGAACCCAACATCCCGGCCAGGTTCGGACCGAGTGCGCTAATCCGCATTGTTCTGGAAGACGTCGATGGAGTCATTTCCGATCAGCCCATTCGGTTAAATATCACAGGCATAGAGGACGAAGCCCCACTCATCGAGACGGAACTGCAGGGGATCAGTAATTCAATTACTCGTAAAGCGGTCATACCAGTACAGGGGCTGATTCGCGACGATTATGGTGTCGTTAAAGCCCGGTTTGAATACCGTGTGGAAGAAGAAGAAAAATGGCAACCGCGTCCTTTCCGCAGTCGACCCAACGATAGCCCAGTAGAATATATACTGGAAAGAAGCGAGTCCGAAGACTACGAACTGTTCGAGGTTCTTCCTCTTGATCTGAGTATCGGCCAACGTTTGACATTAACTGTGTATGCCGAGGATGGAGACACGATCAACGGACCCCACGAATCACGTAGCCAACAGTATGTTTTCAATATCGTCGATACGGACGAACTACTGTCGTTACTCTACAATAAGGAATTGAACCTTCGCCGACGATTCGAACGAATCATCGAAGAGATGGAGAAAGCAGAGCGAGATTTTGACGCCGCCCGACAACAAGTCGATGAACTAGAAGAATCGCTCGCTAATAGTGGTGCCGCCGAACAGCAGGTTCAATTCCAGCGGTCACTAGCTGTGGCCGGTCAACGCGGGTTATTTCAGATTCGAAAGAACCGGAGCGAGACCCGGGCTGTGGAAGAGTCGTTCCAAAGCCTGCTGGAAGAGTCAGTAAATAACGGTGTCGACACCGCCCAGATGATTGAACGAATTCAGGAACTCATTACCGACCCACTGCGGCGGGTTCACGAAGTGAGTTTCCCCAAGTTGGATGCCGAACTTGGTCTGTTCAAACTGGCCATCGAAGAAAGTCGGTCCGGTCGCTCGGAACTGACGGAAGTGACCCGAACCACCGCCCGCATTCTGGCAGAAATGCGGGGCGTTCTGGAAGAAATGCGAGATTTGCTCGAATTTCACGAGGCACTGCAGGATTTAAAGGAAATCATTGATACGCAGAAGAATCTTTCAGAAGAAACTGAAAAACAACAGAAGGAAAACCTGATTGATTCGCTGAAGTCGCTCGGAATCGAATAATTGACGCAGCCAGACGTCCATCGGAAACATAGAATGGAACATCGAGACCTTCTCCCTAATGGGAGTCAAAACAGGGTCTCAGACAGGAGTTCGCATATGCTTTGTTCAACTTGGAATTCGGCTCGACCAGAGAGGCATCTAGCCATACGGAGAGGCTTCGTGCAGATCGTCGCCCTGTCGTTGGTGTTTGCTACGCTGCTATCGGGTAGTTTTGCACTTGCGCAGAATGAGGCCACACCAACTGATCCACTGAATGAGCGACAGAAGTTGCTCGCCGTGCGTTATCAACGTCTTGAAAAAATGCTCGAACAGATGGCGCAGTATATGTGGAAAACCGATCCGGAGCGGGCGGAGCTCCTAATGCGTGCCATCGGTCAGAGTAAACAAAACCGTATCAGCGACCAGATGGAACAGATCTCCCAGTTGCTCGAACAGCAACAGCTGGGGGAAGCATTCGACCGTCAGGAGGAAGCCGTCCAGGTATTGGAAGCCCTGTTCCAATTACTGCAAAGTCAGGATCGCCTTTCTGAGATTGAAAGCGAACAGGAACGGATTCAGGAGATTCTGAAAGATCTGAAACAAATTGCGGCGAAGGAAAAAAACTTGCGTATCGCTACTGAACGTGGTGGTGATATGGAACGGCTCAGTGAAAAACAGGCCGAGATAGCCGAGCAGAATAAGAAGTTAGCTGACAAGATTAAAAAGCAGGACCAGCAACGTAACGGGGACGAAGAAGAATCAAAAGAATCTTCTGAAGGCGAAAACGAGGACTCCGAAAATCAGGAATCTCCCCCATCTGATTCGCAACAACCAAATGGTCAGCAGGGCGATCCGAAACAAGGCGATCCGAAACAAGGCGATCCGAGACAAGGTGATCCGAGACAAGGTGATCCGCAACAAGGTGATCCGCAACAGGGTCAGCAACAACAAGGTCAGCAACAACAAGGTCAGCAGCAACAAGGTCAGCAGCAACAAGGTCAGCAGCAACAAGGTCAGCAGCAACAAGGTCAGCAGCAGAACGAGCAGCAACAACAGAATCAGACGCCCGGACGTCAGGAGATCGAAGAGGCTCAGAAGGACCTCGACGAGGCGATTGAAGAGTTGAAAAAAGACCAACGCGAGAACGCGACCGAAGAACAACGTCAGGCACTCGAAAAACTGCTGGCAGCCAAAGAGAAGCTCGAAGAGATTCTGCGACAGCTGCGGGAAGAAGAACGGGAACTCGTTCTGGCATCTCTCGAAGCACGCTTCCGAAAAATGCTGGCGATTCAGATAACAGTTAATGACGGGACGGAAACGGTTTCACAAACACCTGCCGATCAATGGACCAGCCGTCATTTTGGACAGGTCCGGGAACTGGCCCAGCAGGAACAGTCAGTTGAACTTGAAGCGGCAAAAGCACTCAGCCTTTTGAGAGAAGAAGGATCCTCGGTCGCTTTTCCGGAGGCGGTCGAACAACTTCTCGAAGATATTCAACTGGTCGTTAAACGATTGCAGAAAGAAGACGTGGGAGACTTTACCCGGGCCGTTGAGCAGGACATCGCCACGGCACTCGAAGAAATTATTGCGACCTTGCAGCAGGAAATGGAAAAACAATCGGAACAGCAACAACAGGGACAGCAGCAAGGGGGCGGCCAACCGCCCGAACCAGGCTTGGTCGAAAAAATCGCCGAACTTAAAATGCTTCGCACGCTTCAATATCGCATTAATCGCCGCACAACACAGATCGGTACGTTGATCACTGGAGAGCAGGTGGAAGAGCAGGAGTTGGTTGATCAACTCGACGAACTGGCGGATCGACAGGATCGAGTCCGCGCGGCGACATACGACATTGCCACCGAAAAGAATCAGTAGGAGACCTGAAATGAGGGTGAACAGAGATCAAATCGAGAGCATTCATCGAATTCTGATGAGATGTTGCGCCATCTGTCTAGTCACTCTGTCCGTGATGGGGACTGGCGATCTACTTCTTGCTGATGCAGAGACAATCTATACCAACAGCTCTCTGGAAGATGTTCGAACGCAAACACTCAACTGGATGATCTCGCACTCAGAACACGAAGAGTGGAAGCCCGCGTTCGAACAACTCTGGTCAACCGCTTCGCCCGAGCACCTGACAGAAACAGTGCTGGAATCTGGTCTGTTAGTTAACCCAGAAATTGAGGAATGGCGCAAAATTCCGGTAGGTTCGATTTACAACCACATGGAATCGTACGAGGCATTACTGGAGAAACTAACAGCAGCTTCCACCAGCGAGAAACCGGACGAGCATTTCATGCTCTCTCAGGTGAGTCTCTATGTTGCCTCGACGTTGACTCGTTCGATGGAATACGACGAGGCCTGGGAGCTCTTTGCCATTTTGAAACCAGAACAACTCATCGATCCTGGAAGTTACTTCTTTTATAAATCGATCTGTGCCCAACAACTCCTTAAGCGAGAAGCGGCACTCGAGTCATTGACTGAATTACTAGATCAGACAGAAAAGATCCCTACCCGTTACTCGCGTGTGGGTGAGTTAATGAAGATTGAACTGGAGTCCCTCGAAGAAGAATCCATTGGAGAGATTGCTCACAAGATGGGAGATTCAGAGCGTCGTCTCGAGCTGGGTCGCGCGGGGCGACGGGTACAGAAAGTACAGAAGGACATTCTGGACTCGCTCGACAAAATGATTGAAGACCTCGAAAAACAACAGCAACAACAACAGCAGGCGGGTGCGGGTCAGGGGCAGGGGGGCCAACAGAACCAGGGGTCCATCCAACCGCTTCAGGATAGTATTATTAAAGGGTCTACGGCCCCGGGCGAAGTGGATCCTAAGAAGTTCAAAAAACAGGGAAGCTGGGGGGACCTTCCTCCCAAAGCGGAAGCCCGTGCCCGCAGTCTGATCGACCGCAATTATCCCGCCCATTACCAACAAGCCATTGAACGCTATTTCAGAAAGCTGGCCACCCGGCCGGCCGGAGAGTAGTTGTATGAAAAGATTACTGACATCGACTTTAATTATCCTCTTCGCGAGTGGGCTCTCCGTTCTCTCTGCAGCGGATCTCCATTTGTTGAGCGGTGAAAAATCATCGGTCGAGATCAAGTCAATCAGTCCAGAGTCTGTGAAGGTATTACGAGAGGGAGAACCGGCGGAAGTATCTCTGTCTGAACTCATTTCCATTTCGTTTCCTGAGCCGGAGAGTGTCGCTGCGGAACCATTTCAGCTGACGTTACGAGATGGCTCTCGGTTGTCGGCGGCCACTCTGGAGATGAATCCGCGAACATTGAAAATTGAGTCTGAACTTTACCAGCGTGCGAGTTTGCCTACCAGTTCCGTAGGAAGTCTTCTCTTTCAACCTCTCGACGACGTTGTCGCGGGAAGCTGGCGAGATTTACTGACCAAAGAGTATGCGGCAGATGTGGTCATCATACGCAAAGGAGATTTGCTCGACCGAATTCGAGCAGTCGTCGGTGAGATCAAAGAGGGAAAACTGCAATTGCTTCTGGATAAACGGGAAGTCGAAGTTCCACTGGAGAAATTATTCGGTGTCATTTTTGCGACTCGAAAAGAAGAAATTCCCGATGGTCTCTGTTCAGCAACTTTTGTGAATAAACGGAGTGTCGGTCTCAAAAGTCTGAAGTTGTCCGGAGATACCTGGAAGGGTGACCTGGTTCAAGGGGGAAGTCTGGTTTTCCAGACAAGCCATCTAACCAAACTGGACTTCAGTCATGGAAAGATCGTTTATCTCTCTGATCTCGAACCGGCTGATTTGAAGTACAAACCCTTCTGGGGAGATTTCACTTGGACCTATCAACGCGATGTGAACGTCGATGGTGATCCACTGCGTATTGGCAAGGAAGAGTTCGACAAAGGGTTATGGATTCACTCCAGAACGGAACTCGAATACCGACTTGCCCGGAAATATAGCCGCTTTCAAGCGACGGTGGGAATCGATGAAGCGATCGCGGCAGAGATACGCTCCAAAGGGGTCGGTAAAGTCAAACTGACTATACTTGCTGATGACGAATCCAAGTTTGAAGAGATTATCTCTCCCGTGGATAAACCTCGTGAGATTGATATCGACCTGAGCGATACCCTCACATTGAAAATCATTGTCGACTATGCCGATGATCTCGACATCAGCGACCACCTGGTTCTCGGAAATGCCCGAATCCTGAAATAAGAATGAATCTCCCTGAAATCGAACGGCGAATGTTCGAAAGGATTTCGCGAGTGAGTAATAAAGGAAAACAAAACCTGTTCGTACGCCTTGTGCTGACGCTCGGTTGCGTCTCTATTTTCAGTACGATCACCATAACTTCAGCCTGGGCAGTGGATCCGCAGGTAATCGAGACCGAGCAGGCGCGAATAGAAACGGTTGCAACCATATCAAAAGCGACCGTTTGCGTGTTCGGCTCGAAAGGGGGCGGCGGTGGTTCCGGTGTTCTCATTTCGCCAGACGGATACGCCTTGAGCAACTTCCACGTGACCGAAGCAACTGGCACATTCATGAAATGTGGTCTGGATGATGGCAAGCTATACGACACTGTGCTGGTGGGCCTCGACCCGACGGGCGACGTCGCCTTAATTAAACTACTCGGCCGTGAGGACTTTCCGTATGCACCGCTGGGGAACAGCGATCAAGTGCAGGTCGGCGATGAAGTTTACACCGTCGGGAACCCTTTTCTACTGGCGGCAGATTATCGTCCTTCGGTAAGTTTAGGAATTGTATCCGGCACGCATCGGTATCAATATCCAGCAGGAACCTTTTTGGAATACACGGATTGCATTCAAGTCGACGCCGCAATTAACCCGGGGAACTCGGGTGGGCCACTCTTTAATGACCGAGGTGAGGTCATCGGTATTAATGGTCGGGCCTCCTTTGAAAAACGAGGCCGTGTGAATACCGGTGCTGGCTACGCGATCTCCATTAATCAAATCAAAATGTTCCTCGACCATCTCAAATCGGGTCGAGTTGTCGACCACGCGACTTTAGGGGCGACTTTGGTCTCGGACGAAGATGGTACGTTGTACGTCGACCAAATTCTCGAAACAGAATCAGTATATCGACGTGGTTTGCAATCGCGTGATGAGATCATTTCCATTGCAGGAAGAACACTGACTTCCGTCAACCAGTTCAAAAATATCCTCGGGATATTCCCGGAAGGGTGGCCTGTGAAGTTGGCATTTCGTCAGGAAGGAGAAACTCAAAATATACTGGTGCGGTTGCCGGCGTTACATTCCGAACAAGAACTGGCAGAAATTGTCAAACCGAAAAAGAGCATGCATCCCGCGATGGGAGAAGTAGAAAAACAACCGACAGGTCCTGAAGAGTATCAGCATCTTTACGAAGCTAAACCGGGATACGCGAATTACTATTTTAATCGCGTTCAACAGGAACGAGTGCTCCAGGCTTACCGGTCGACGGTGCAGAATCTTGAGATGACGGAAGCTGCTCAAAACAAATCGGTTTGGGTGGTTACGGGTACGGAAGCGAAAGGAGCCAAGTACGAACTTGTTCTGGCACCAACGGCGATTGGTTTCCGCATCGGAAGAGGAATCTATTTGCAGCCACTTCAGGGTGAAGCGGGAATCGATGAACCTGAAGCAAGCGGCGGTCTATTGATCGCTCTGCATCAACTTCGCGTCTGGCTCACGAACGGACCATCTGGGTTTACAGACAACTACCACTGGGGAAGCGAACCCCTCGATGGTGAGGGGCCGCTGGTCGACGTATTGGTCACCACTTGGGAGAACATGGAATCCCGCTGGTTATTCAATCAGGAAACGGGGCAACTTGTGGGACTCGATTCCCGGCGTGTGGAAGATATTGAAGCTTGTGAGCTGAGGTTCGGAAGTTATCAGCAATATGAACAGGTCTTTTTCCCAGAGCAAATTCGAGTCTCCTATTCAGGAACTTCTCTGGTGACACTGAACACGGAAGAAATCAAAGTTAACCAACCAGCCGCAGCTTCGGAAAACAAAGATGCCAAAGTGGAGGAACAGAAATGAAACAACAATTCCGTTTCCATCTGCTGATGACACTGACTCTCGCACTAACACTAATACTGACATTGGGGGTAATACTTCCCTTCACGGCTTCGCAGTCGGCGCGGGCTGAAAATCGGCTTTCGCCCGTGATCAATAAAATTCTCCCCTGCATGGTCAAGATTTTTGGGGCAGGAGGAATCAGTAGTCTGGAAAGTTACGGCACTGGATTTCTAATTTCGTCAGACGGACATTTTGTCACCGTCTGGTCCCACGTACTTGATACAGACCGTGTTCGCGTTGTTCTGGCAGATGGCCAGAGATTAACGGCTCAAATAGTCGACTTCGATCCACATCGTGATCTCGCCTTGCTTAAACTCGATGGTGATTTTAATGACCTTCCGCACATTAATCTGGAAGAAATCACCACGGCCAATGTAGGAACACGGGTGCTCGCCTTTAGTAACATGTTCAAAGTAGCTACGGGCAACGAGCCGGTTTCCGTGATGCACGGTGTTATCGCTTCTCGCACGGAACTGGAGGCACGTCGCGGTTCTTACGAAGTCCCCTTTGCAGGGCCGGTCTATATCGTCGATGCACCAACGAACAATTCGGGAGCAGCAGGTGGTGTCCTGACAGACTATCAAGGTCAGGTCATCGCCATGATTGGAAAAGAACTCCGTAACAGCGAAACCAATACCTGGGTTCATTACGCCATGCCCATTGAAGGGATTGCCAAAGCGGCCACGGCGATGAAAGCGGGCAACTATGACGGTCGAGAAGGGGATCCACTCAACGAACCTGTTGATCCTAAGTCTCGAATTAAAACTCGCGATCTGGGATTCATTCTCGTTCCCGATGTCGTCGCTCGAACACCCGCCTATGTGGATCGAGTACTCAGTGAAACGCCTGCTGCGGAAGTCGGGATCCAACCTGACGACCTCATTCTGTTTATCAATGACCAAATTGTTCCCTCGATCGAGGATGTAATGCAGGTCATGGCCCGACTGGAAGAATTTGACGACGTTAAAATTATTCTCAGACGGGGTGATCAAATTCTGACATTGGAATTCTCGGTCCCGGTTCGGGAAGATTAAAACCCATCCTGAAACTCGGTTGTGGCTGTGTTGTTGTGGCTGTGTTAGAGACAGTAACACAAGGGCATGTATTACTCACCAGAGGGTTTAAGGACCGTTTAAAAGTTTAATGATGAAACTCGGAACACAAATGCTGCGATCTGATTCCAAATTGCACTGTACGCGAATTCGACTCTCGACGAGTAGGTTCACTTTGTTTTTCCTAATCGTTGGTTCACTGCTCGCCTTCTCATCCTTGGTGGATGCCGCGCAGAATGAATCCAAGCCGTCGCTTATCAAACTTGAAGAACAAGCTTTTCAGGAAGCAGTCGCGACTGTATCGCCTTCCCTGGTTCGGATTGAAACCGTCGGCGGCAGGGAAGTCGTTCAATCACAACTCACCTCCACTGCAGCGTCGACAGGAGTCGTTGTATCTCCTGATGGGTACATCATCACGAGTTCTTATCATTTTCTTTCAAAACCGAGCTCAATTATCGTTCAGCTATTTGATGGGCGTCGATTTCCTGCAGAAACCGTCTCGCAAGACGAAATCCTCAAAGTAACTTTACTGAAAATTGAAACGGGCGGATTAATCGTCCCTCCTGCGGTTGATGCGGAGGAGATTAAAGTTGGTCAATGGGCATTGGCTTTAGGGAAGACGTATTCCGCCGAGGTTCCTAATCTCTCTGTGGGCGTCGTCAGCGCACTCAACCGCGTCTGGGGCAAAGCCGTCGCTCAAACCGACGCCAAGATTTCCCCCGTTAACTATGGTGGTCCGCTGGTTGATATCCAGGGCCGTGTCATGGGGATACTGGTTCCACTTTCGCCGGATGATAACACCGTACAGGCAGGTACAGACTGGTACGATTCGGGAATCGGTTTCGCTGTTTCTTTCCCCACGATTCAACAACATCTGGATGAAATGAAAACAGGCAAAGAGCTGAAGCGAGGACTCCTTGGTGTGGTGGTTGAAAAAGGAGAAACGATGGGTGGCCCTGCAGCTGTCGAGCAGGTTCGTTTCGGTTCTCCAGCCGAAGACGCTGGGATTGGGGAGGGAGATGTGATCGTCAAAATCAACGATCTGCCCATCGAAACTCAGAACGACTTTAAGTTTGCAATGGGAACGCGCTACGCGGGCGAGACGCTACAAGTCGGTATCAAGAATAAAGAGGAAACGAGAACAGTCGAAGCGACTCTGGTTGATGAATTACTACCTTATGAATCGGGGTTCATCGGCATTCTGGCCGAGAGAAAATCGTTAGGATCGGCTGAGCCAGGAATCGCAGTTCGGTACGTCTACCCTGACAGTCCTGCAGATCAGGCGGGGATCAAGCCAGGAGATCGTTTGATTAAATTTAATGAAGAAACTATCGAACGCTCCGCACAGATGGAGGAGCTTATCGGGTCTAATATCGTCGATGATGAAGTTGATGTAGTGGTATTACAGAATGGCGAAGAGCAGTCACTGAAGCTGAAGCTGGCCTCGAAAAACAAAGTTTCCCTCCCTGACGAATTGGAACCGGCTCTGGTGCCCGCACTTGATCCGAACGCGTTACCCGAGGGGTTCCCGAAGACGGGGCGGCTTTCTGAAGAACTGGAAGAACTCAAACATCGTTTCTGGGCTTATGTTCCCGAAGACTACAATCCAGATTTTCCTTATTCGCTACTCGTCTGGATACATCCTGCCGGTCAATCGATGGAAGCACCGATGATGAAAGCATTTCGCGCGGAGTGTGATAAGCGGGGAATTATATTACTCGCCCCCCTCGCGGCAGAAGAAGAAGGCTGGAGTAACGAAGAATTCGAATTCATTGAGGAACTAATCGAGACTGTCCGCGAGCGTTATTTTATTGACCCCTGGCGAACTGTTGTTTTCAGCACGGGAGACAGCAGCCGCTTTGCCACTCAGTTTGTGTTGCGTCAACCGGAACAGGTTGCTGGACTGGCTCTATCTAATTCGTTGATACTCTCTCGTCCCCCTGAACCCGAACCCGGATTGGACCTCAGTTTCTTTCTGGGAGCTGCAAGCGATTTTCAGCAGCAGAAACAGTTAGAACAAGTCGTTGAGCAATTGCAGAACATGAAACACGAAGCAATTCTGTATAAATCGGAATCAGATTCAACGACGACTTTTCCCGAGGACTTAATAGAACGGTTATGTGTTTGGATTGATTCTCTGGATCGGATTTGAGTATGGTTGCTGACGGGTAAGGCGTCCTCAGAGCGTTGATTATCCGCAGAAAAACGAATTGAGTCAGGTTTAAAACGCGCGAATTAGTGGGGTGCTCCTCGGAATGCGTGTTTTCTCCCGGGTTATGATAAACAGAAAGTATCGCATATGTCGGCAGGGAATCTGCTGGAAGCAATTGTGTTGGGAGTCATTCAGGGAATCGCTGAATTCCTGCCAATCAGTTCATCCGGGCACCTCGTGATTTGTGCGGACATCATTAAAGCGTTTACGGGAGAGGAGTTCGACCCGGAAGCCAGCTTGCAGATGAATGTCGCGCTGCACGCAGGAACCTTGCTTTCGATCGTAATCGTTTATCGAAAAATCCTCCTCAAGATGATCTTTCAACCAAACTCCTGGTCGCCGATTCTGATCGCCACGGCTCCACTGGTTCTCATCGCGTTGACTCCCATTAAAGATATGATGGAAGCGATGGCCACTCCCATGGTGGCGGGAGTTTGTCTTTTGGTAACGGCGGCGCTGCTCTTTCTGTCAGCCCGCTTTCAAGGCAAATCGGATCCGGAGCCGCCTGCCGATATTGAGGTGCCCATTTGGAAGGCAGCGATCATCGGATTGTTTCAGGCATTTGCACTTCTGCCGGGAATATCACGATCAGGATCAACGATCACCAGTGCCCTGTTCCTGGGGATTTCTCGCGAG
This sequence comes from Polystyrenella longa, assembly GCF_007750395.1. GTDB lineage: Bacteria > Planctomycetota > Planctomycetia > Planctomycetales > Planctomycetaceae > Polystyrenella > Polystyrenella longa. Next base: position 1,804,411 of record NZ_CP036281.1, read on the forward strand.
GAAGCTGCACGGTTCTCTTTCTTGATAGCCATTCCCGCGATTAGTGGAGCGACATTGCTGATGCTGAAAGACTACTTTTCAGAAGGAGCGAAAAGTTCGGTCTCCCTCATGCCTTTAGCAGTAGGCGCGCTCGTGTCCTTTCTGGTGGGGCTCTTCGCCTTGAAATGGTTATTGAAGATTATTGCCCGCGGTAAGTTGCACTATTTTGGCTGGTACTGCCTAACCGTCGGTCTACTGACAATCGGCTGGAAATTATTCATTTAGTTTACATGTTCTCTTCTGAATATCGTCAGAGAACAAGTTCCGCTATTCCTGTGTTTCAAATGGAACGCCATAGGAACTGTCGACGATTTTACCGCGGTTGAATTGATAAAATATAAAGACGGTCGCGGCCATAACGATTAACAGTCCGACCAACGGCATTACCCAGAATTGCCACCAGATTAGTCCGACGAGAGCGAGACTGAATGGAAGGCCATATCGGGCTAGGGAAGAAGCCCACCAGGTTTTACGAGCCAGATATCGATAGGTGAGAGCAAAAACTCCGGAAACGAATAGGAGCAAACCTATTCGCACAGGGATTGTATAACTGAAAGAAAAAATGCTTAGCTCATGTTTAAGCAGGCTTTTCTTCAGTATCAAATGAGCATCGGAGTGGTCGGGAGGCATCATTACTTCAGGAAGCTTTTGTGTTCCACGAATTGGTTGAAACTCTATTTCCAGCTTCTTGAATTCCGTTGGATTTTTCTTATCCATTCCCGCTTGGAGTAGGGCAGCATAATACCCCGAGATTTCACTCAACATCTCTGTTCGCAATCCATCATTCTCTAAGTTCGGATAGACTTTTAACAGATCTTTAACCACGAGAAGTTCGTGTAGATTGTCGGACAGACCTTCAGCTCTGTCTCCCCGAACGGACACATAATCGTTCTGTGAAGAAAGGCTGAATAGCGTTTCTGGGGCATTGACCGATTGCAGAGCAGGAAGGGATTGTAGTGTTTGGAGGTAGCCAGACCAACTCTGTTTTAGCGGAGCTTTCCAGGAAATCTTGACCAAGTTATATCCCTTGGGCGCTGGAATCAATAAACCGTTACCTTCGATCTGATAGTCTGCAATGGCTTGTTGATTCAGAGTGATTCCTCTTAATTGAAAATCGGGCGCCCAATAGATGGGAAAGTTCTGAGACTCAGGGCATCGTCCCATAATTGTCGTTTCGCCCAGAATGTTTTGATCTTCGAGTAATTCGCAATGAATATGCTGTAGAAAGAACTGCGCCATAGTCGGCTGTTTTTTTATGTTTTTCGAAAACTCCACTTTCTCCAGTCCTTCAGTTAAGCGGTATAACATCAGTAATGGGTCTGTTTTTTGGAGTAGGAATGGATCCTCTTCGATTAAGCTTTCTGGAACTTCTGTCAGGCCATTCAGCTTATTAATCAGCAATGTCGTGTTGTCGATGGCAAGATAATAATCGACAGGGTGGTTACTAGCAATCGAAATGGAATTGATTGACCATGTCTGATTTATCGGGATTGGAAAATTCAATCGGAGTGAAGAGAGAAGATCATAGGGAACTTGCTCCGGCAAGCTAGCTTCTACGATGAACTGCCCATCCTTCGTTTCGTTTAGAATGGAAAAGACAATTCCGTCATTTGTAAACGTCTTCTCATTCAGTAGCCCGGCGAATTCTGCAGGTAGGAGGATCCGCAACGACTTACTCGCCGTACGCGCTGGAATAAAGAGATCAATCTTAATGTCGTATTCGCCTCTTTTATCTAGCGATGGCTGAATAGACGTAAGAGATTTAATAGGCTTTAGTTCTTCAATTTGTCGCAACGTGAGCGCCGGGGGATTTGTTTTGTTGAAGTTAAGAATAATGTTAGAACGGTTTTGCGATTCAGTACGATGCCCCACCATTTGAGGTTCGATATCGACTTCTAAAGTGTTTGGTACCGTTATCTGCAACTCACTGTTCGAACGCTCGATTAGCTTGTTGAATTTGACGAGAGGCAGAGTATAAGGTTCTCCCTGGATATAGGGATACTCCCCGGAGATGAAAATCTGATACTCGGAACTAACCGGTTGGTTCAAATAAATTCTCACGTCCTCTTTGTCACGGATCCAGTGGCCCATCAAGTCGTCAGGATTGTCCTGGTCCGTAGATAAATTACTAATTCGAACGGTAGAGATTTTGACTTGTTCTGGTATCTTTATTTCATGGAAGAATACCTCTTGGTTCGGTAATGGAGTAACTCGTCCGTTAAAGGTCCAGATAACGTGATTAATCTCTGCATTTACAGAATATCGACTCGAAAGATCGATGAAATCTTCTTCGGAAGTTATGCGTGATAAAGCGTTCTTGCGCTGGATTTGAAAGTCGAGAGCTTTACCTTTTATCAACTTGATAATTCGCCCGGGCTTCGCCTGCAGTTGTGGAGGAAACAATGTTCGAACTTGATCGTTCGACTCCGTGATGTCCATAAACTGACTTGGGTTCGTCATGGTTAAATCAATATTGGAACGCGGGATGATGCCAATGTAAAAGTTTTCCAGTGTATTTCCGTTCGTTTGAGAATCGAGAGCGGAAATGGTCATGCGGACTGGAGTCTCTGCCTGGGGGGCTACGACCGACATTACAAAACGAGCCTCAACAGTCACGGGAAACATGTTATCTCGAGGTGTAATATCAAGCTGATAATTAATGAAATGAGAAGCCTGTTTATCAACGAAAATAGAATTGTCATCGACGACTTCATTGTTGATTCGGATTTCCTGCATAATCAGGTTTTCGGGAACTTTCCACGTGAGCGGGTAACTGCTGCCCGCATCGAAACGAAGAGCTGAATTCCAAAGGTATTGAATGCGATACGTCAATTCTACACGTGTCGGAAAGAGACTCGCCTGGCATGTTTGTCGCTCGCAGAGGAAGTAATCACTTTCCGGTGTCCATTCATTAGCCCACCGAAAATTCATGGTGTTGACGCTTCCGAGTTTGATGGAGTAGGACTTAATATCGGAGGTGTCTGGCTTTAACTCGCTTCCATTTAAGAATAGAAACTCGTCCTGAAGATCGGATTGTACCGTTAAATTACTGTTGGTAACCGCTGGAATTGCGAATGTGAATTCCCGGGAATCTTTAATTGCTGATAGCGAACGCGGATAAAACTTGATTTGCAGGAATAGTTTGCGGAAACGAGCGGCAGACGAATTGGAGCTGAGATCGATGCTCTCTGATGTAGGACGTTCCGCAGCGGTTGGTAGTTTTCGTCGGTCGACTGAACATTTAAATCCCGCATGAATGGGAATTAAATTATCGAAAGCTACTTGGTTGATATGGCAATAATCGACAGCCACTTTCGAGTCGAGTGGTAATATGAAATCATATGTTGACTCCGTCTCGGGAACGGTGAGCACATAATTTGCTACAACACTTACTCCTCCGGCTGACTTAACGTCAACATGATAATCCGCTGATAGAATCCATGTGTGCGAATTTACGTCGGGAACTGGCGGTCGATTGCGAAGTTCATAATCCAACGTATAGGGAACGTAATAATAAACATCGTCGTCACGACGTTTATTATAAGGGTAAATGTAGATGGTTTCTTTTTCGCTGGCGAACTCTTGGGACACTCGTTGAGAACGAAGTTGCTGCTGGGCGAACCCATTAGAACAGCAGTTGAAGAAGACCACGCAGAAAAGCAAGATCGGGGTGACCGGGTAAGCTTTTGTACTCCCGATCGGAATTTCAGGAATCTCTTTCCGTGCGAGATGACGCAGGTACATAAAACGAATGCATGCAGACAGGACCCATCCGAGAATAGTCCCTGAAAGTAAAGCACCTAACGGAAGCTGTATCCAACCAGTCGATAACATCAAGGCCGCCATCGTTATACCTGTAAGACAACCACAGACAAGCGTGTGGCTTTTTAATTTGTAGTTCAAAATGCACGTCAACAGACAAGAAAGAAAGAAGATCAACGAACCGAGTAAATGATAATTTGTTGAATTCATAACTCGAAAGGAGATATTTTCAGGAATGTACATGTGCCGTAAATAGAAAGAATGATTCTGGTGGGTTAGCTGTTCGTCTGCCGGTGTCGTATAGACGACAGTTGGTCGATTGTTTCGGACCGGGGTAATTCGACCGATAGGACCCCACAAGTAATAGGGGAACTGTGCATTTGTGGATTCGTAAATAAGATCGTCGTTAGAATAAACCGTGGTTACATATTCCCGAGAAGGGGTGTTGATGAACCAACGGAAATCTTTTACAGGCAGTGAGATTCGTGGGAAAGAAGTTCGGAAGTTCCGTGTATAGAACTCTGAATCCTGAGTGGACAGTCGATAACGGATCCGTAACGAGCCACCCTCTGAGAATTGTTCCAGAGGAAGTTTGACGCCACTCTCCAGGTTCAGTTTCTTGTCGCCAAGATGACTGGAAATTATTTCGATTTCGTCAAGCCATTCTAACGTTACGGTCTCTTTACTGGATGTATGGGGAATTTCATAGATTGCTTCATATTGCTGAATTGGATCTCTACTGACCCCGATCGTGGTGAACAACTTCAGGCTGCAAGCAGGCAAATAATCTTCATCCGGTGACCGGTTAAGGCTCGAAATCGCGAAATCATCAGACAACTGTGAATTATATTCGATGAGTTCCGAAGCCGGTCCTTTATCGGTCGGCTTAGCATTCTTCGGGAGAGGAGGGAGCGTTAGAAGGTCAGACTGGCTTTGGGAATCCAGTCTGATGGGCACTGAAGAGTTATTCTGGACAGAAAATGAAGCATGGAACTCCATTGCGCCGGGAACGGTTAGTAGAGGAATCTTTCCTTTAAGGAATTGATTCTTATTGATGCTGTTGAATATAAACAACCGAAACGGTTCAGACTGTCCTGACTCTAAAGTTGCTTCCCATAGTTCTCCTTGAACGGGCAATTTCCAGTATGAGAACTTTGAAAGTGGCTGTGGTAATGTCGAAACATTCTTGAGCGAGGGCGCCTGTATTTCTAATGATGTCGATTCGCTCTGTTTAAAGAGGTAAACTTTGTTTATCCGGGTACCTTCCGGGTCGATCAGAATCTTGATCCGTTCATCAACTTGTGATTCATTGACAACATAGCTGGTCTCGACGGTGACCTTGAAACTCTGTTCGGGTGTGTTGATTCTTAAGGAAGGAATCTCGCGGGTATTTAAAAATTGCAGGACACCGATATTGTCATCGGTGGAACGATCTGAGTTTACAATGTCAAAATCTAGAACGTTGAACGGAAGGTCGTCGCGCAGAATCTCTTTGATGTATTGATTCGAATTGATATCTTCCGAGGGATCAATAAGCGAGTTCGGCAAAAAAGCGAGCAACGAGCCCAGTTGCCCTTCGTCCGAATGAAAGAATGGGAAAATCAGGTCAGTGTGGGTTTTGGGGATCTGAGAACGTGCTTCAATCAAAACGGCTTCAGTCTCACTGGAAGCGATGCCTTCGGCGAAATTCAAGTGTAATAAAGATTGCTCTCGATTCGGCCCCGTGACTGACCATTGGAACGCACTGTTAGAATCCGGGGTACCACGGCCACGCTGTCGAACATCAATGATGTCCCATCCGAGTGGAATTCGGAATTCATGGTTAAATATCATTCCGCGGGTGCAGGTTAAAGCGATTTCAGTCGTCAGGTTCCATTCCGTACTTTCTCGAGTGATGAAACATACCTGAGCAAGATCAACTGCAACTTCCGGAAAACCGACTTCAATTTCCAACTCGCAGTCTTGAGCCAATTGTTGAAATTTCAACGTAGTTAACTGGCCTTCATTTATATATTCGAGTTGCAGGTTATCGGGATGGTGATCGCGTAGTTCCAGCGGTCTTGTAATATCGACTTCCCAGTTACTATTGAGAATCAGATTGTTCAATAGTTTAACTTTAGGTAATGCAAACGTTGCCCCTCCATCTCCAGGGTTTGCAGGCAAGCTACTGATCAGTTCCAGCTTAATTCGATGCTGATCACCTTGGATCTTGTCCGGAAACAGTATCTGAACAATCGTCCCTTCGACATCTTCGGATACTTCTTCCCAGAAAAGATTTTCGATATCACCGTATCGAAGTGAGGTGATTTCCAATCCAGGAGAGAGTTGCAGTTCGACTTTGTCGACCTGATTCTTGCGTACTTTGAACGAGATTTCACTACTGATCGACAGGCTTTCCTGTTTAATCTTGTATCGATGGGATTCTTCCGAAAGCAGCAACTGAGAATCTTGAAAAGCATTCGCAGGTAGACTAGTCCCGCCGGCACTATCCTGGAGAGGAGTCGTGCCGGGTTGATCATCGTCCGCATAGGTTAGTTTGAATGTCGCGACTGATCCTTTCAGAGACAAGATCCAATCCCGGTGTGAAGGATAAGACGACTCTTCCGTAAGGACGACACCTTCTTCCAGTTCGAGACTGATGTTTTCTGGAAGACTGATTCTCAAACGGGTGACGGCGGAGGGAGGTAACTGAACTTGATACAGATGGTTTTCGAATACACTTCGGTTCGTGATTGACCATTGACCTTCAATTGATCCAGACGAAGGAACCATTAATCCGATTTGATTCTCACTCAGTGTTCCCCAAATCGTAGGCGATGATTTCCAGGAAAGCTCGCTGATGAGAATGTTGAGAGGGGACAGGTTCAGGAACCGGTTATTGTCTTTCCCCGCTGAGACTTCACCAGTAAAGAAACCATCAACAAACGAGCGATGACTGGAATTGGTGGGAGTCAGTTCATTTGAACTAAACCGAATGCGGAATTCGGACTTGAGCATCAACGGCCTTGCGGCCAGAGCTATAGAACTCTCATTCCAGAGTTTCTCAAACTCTTTTTTTTTGATTAGCGTATAACCATCCGGGGGAGAGAAGTTTTCAGGAACGCGGATGAACTCCAGTTGATGATCGGCAACTGTAGACGTAGCTTGCTCCTGACCATTGCTAATGGAGGCATTGATAGTCAGCAGAAACCAGATCGTCATGAGGACTTTTGTGATTTGTGGGAAATCGCTACAGAGCGAGAGAGGATTCTCAGAGGTCAGTAGGGAATGCAATATACGCTTCCTCATGGTGAATCCTCCTTCTCCGATGTGCTCACTGGAATTTGATGCCCAGATGGATGACGAAGCGCAGTCGAATCTTCTGATCCGATCTGTTGAGATCGCATGCCCGATTGCCAGGAAGGAGTAACAACGAAATCGCGTGATGAGTTCAGTTCGTAGTAGTCTGTTGCATGACGACGGCGTAAGAGTTCTTCAATCGCAACAGCGATAAGAGCGAACAGGATCCCAATAATTGCAGGTTGGATTAATACTTGGATAATTGGCCAGTACCAGAGACCCGCAAGAGCAATTGCGAATAGCAGCACACAGAATGCGAAGCTGTTGTGCAAGTAAGAAATCCTACGGAAAAGAAATCCGCATAAGAGAGCTATACCAGCGCCTGAAAATACCAGCATCGACAGGGAGATCGTTTGAAATGAAATAGAGTCTCCTGCATCAGTTCGCGCGAAATCATAATGGTATCGATAGTTGATCCCGTCGTTTCCACTTAAAGCTTGGTATAACTCGTTCTCATTCTTTTCTACATCCGAGCGCCGATACCAGAAAAGTCCCTCACGCTGCCACGAAAACAGGGGGGCCCATTTTTCTGGCGGAATTAGTAAGTGCTGGGAATGTGAACTGGTAATTTCAGTAATGGCTTGAGGAGTCCAAATCTCCGATGAAAAACGGGGGAATTTAACCTGATAGCTGCGCAACCAGTTAGAGCTGTTTGACTGGTTCAAACGATAACTCATAACCAGTTGGTGTCGTCCTTCAATTTCATTTGAAGGAATGTCGATTAGCCACTCTCGTTTCAATTGCTCGGTAGACTTGACGACATTCACTCCATCCCAGTCAATGGTGAGACTTTGAAAGCCTAAAGGCATCGTAATCAGAATCTGTTCCGGAGAACCTTCAATCAGATAACGGGCCTCGATCAACAATTCTTTTTGAGAACGTAGATCGATTTTGTAAAGAGCAAGTGGAACTTGAAAGTCCTGCACAGTGAGTACTTTGCTGGGGATAAGTTGAACCGTCACATCGCGGTTGTCACGATCAGGAGTATTCAATTGCCAGGTGTTTTCATTGTCACCGACGATAGGCTGCCAATTATCGGGGTTGAGTTCGACGTCGTATTGGCGTTGCTGAGTCTTGGTTAAAGTCACCGCGCTGAATGGCGTTGCTTCCAATGTGAAATAAGGGATCTGGAAAAAATGTCTTCCGCCCTGTTCATCGACTCTTGATCGTTCGACGCGATACTGGATCGAGACCTGGAATTTACCTAAGCCCTGACTATGAGTGACCAGCAATTCTGATGCACTTCCCATTGAAGTTGTTTTTTCAGGTTTAATTATATTGTTGTCTGCGCCCCGCACTTCCAACTCGCTGTCGCTCAGTTCGGACGGAATATACAAACGCACCAGTTTGAGTGGATCATATTTAACATCCAACGAGATGACCTGTCTCACGGTGAGGTAGTTGTTCTGATGTTCTAGTAGCTCTAGTTGGGTATTGGCAATTACTTCCTGTTTGCGAGTGATCACGTTCAGATGTAACTTTTGATCTTTGGGAGTCGTAATCGACCACTGAGAAATATTCTTCTCAGGTTCCTTGATTGAAGCCGCGACAGAATAAAGTTCCCGCTCTTTAGCAGTGAGCGGTGAAATCTTTGTCTTGCCGTTGGGAGTTATCTGTGTTTCCAAGTTGGGTGAGGAAATAATCGAAGTGACGGCGGGGGCGCTGAGTCGTTGGATTTCTTCATCCAAACGAGGCAATGTGAAATCCAGTTCGGGCTTTTTCAGGTCGATTGTCTTTTCAGTGAGAAAGCTGATTTCCTTCTCACCAGAAATAGGATCCAGAAACCGAATACGCAGCTGGCCAGACTCTTCATCGTATTCGATATTCTCAATATACGTTAACTGATTGATTGGGTCGTTAAACGACGGTGTCGACCATCCTTCGTCTGAGAATTCGTTCCAATCAAATGTGAGTTCGCTCAGTTCACCTCGCAACACCTTAAGTGCCAAATTAGCTTTTAAAGCTACCTTGAGTTTACCCGATTCTGCTAAATCCGGGTTCAACGAGACGACGTAATGGGCATCGAGCGAACTGAGAGGAGGAATTTTCTCGACTTTGAGCTTCATGTGAAAAGGTTGCGAATAAAAACTATAAGCCTGCGAGATCTTTTTTTGTGAATCCAGGCTATCCGCACTCAGATCACGAATCAGACTTCGCTCCTGCGGAATATTACGAATGAGGAAGCTTTCCCCTTTCTGGATAGTGATCGTGCCAGGCTGTTCCAGAATCTGAGTCGAAGTCTGTTCGTCACTTGTAGAACGGCTAGTACTCAATAGTTGAAAAGCACCATCAAGTATCAATTCATCGCTTTCAAGTGGTCTCAATGTGAGGACGTAATTAAGCGTGACCTGGCCCGTTGCCGGTTCCTTCAGGAAGACGGTCATCTCATTGTTTTCCTCAACCTCACGATTCAAATAACCTTCGCCGCTAACCTCTTCCACTTCAAAGTTCTGCGGCAATCGAATGCGCAACGTTTTGAAGCTTCCTCGTTCGTCAGGCTGAACAGTCTGCTCGACCATCATCTGGACTGATTTCTCGAGATGATCACTTAAGAATCTCAGCTCGATTTTCGTACTGGATCGCAGGACAACCGGTTTGTCTTTGACTAACGGTATAAATTTCCACGTCAGATTGATGGCATCGCTCAAAATGGGGAACACTACCTCCGTTTTCCCTGTCTCCAATTCCCGTTGCTGGAATGTGGTATCTGGTAGCGAGATTTCCAAGTCGAGAGTAGGGAGTAACAGTGATGCCTTGCGAATGGTTGCCTCAGAGGGAAGTGAAAGAAAAAGCATCTGCGAAGACGAATTCAACCGGTTCTTTACAACCATGTCGAGTTTGAGCTCATAGGTTCCTTTACCTTCGATGAGCCAGTAGTAACCAGTTTTGGGATCTGTTCGATGATGTTGCGCGTAGCCTGGACCAGTACTCTTAAAGTCGGTGAGAGTCCCCTCTTTGGCACCCAGAGGTATGATCTGGGCGCCTTCATCGGAATTGACTTGTACTTTATAGGTGAGCTCCAATTCGGCAAACTCTTCGAGAATTTCCCCCTCGACCATGATGCTGGTAATGCTGAAGTCGGGGATTTCGGTGACGGTTTGATTCAGAACCGGATCAGTCGTCTCGTTCTTTTTACGCCACTCCAGCCATTGTTTCATGCTTTTGGTGATGTCGGCTGGAAGCGGTAACTTTTTTTGGTTCTCATCGACCAGAAAACTTTGCTCTGGAGCGGGCTTATTCGTATTTGCGGGAGGGACGTTGCTCGCCTCACTGGCGTCACTTTTCGGCTCGGCAGCGGCCATCGGACTTGCTTCAGTTTTGGGAGCGGATGACTCCTGTCCGCGCGCAATGTCACTGTCGTAGCTCCAGAGCAGCGCGATTCCCAGCAGTATCGTCAAAACTCGCACAAGCGAACCTCGAATGCAGATAGGTACGTTAATCAGATCAATCTTGAAGGCGATATCGAGCAGTTCCCCGTGCTCTGATCTCATTGGATCAAGACTCGAATCGTGCAACAACTGAACGTTATTCAACGATCATTGTGAGCGGTAACTTGAGTCCCTGTCCTTTTTAGATATCTATCTCCCCAGTGGGAGACAATCGCTTCCGATTGAAGTAAGAAGTGTAAGAGTGGTCATCGATCTCAAGCTTTTAAGAATAGGATGACGCTCCTCTCATACTAATTTACGTTGAAACTGCTCAAACAATAAAGGACATTTGGCTAAATTGGACCCTTTCAGAAGAATTCTCCAACTGTACCGATTAATCGGTTTGTAAGTGGGGAATTCAACTAGCAATAGCCTTGTTGCTCCCATGGTCTTCAGGCGAAAACCTATATGTCCTGCTGAATTCTACTTCAGCAGTTCTGTTAAAAGCATCGACATCGAGGCCTGAGTTGATGGTCCTTGAACTTTGGTTGAAATTCGCGATTCGGGCTTGCCAATAGTTCGTGACCTCGATATCGCTTCGCTGGATACGACTCTCAAGGAGCCGTCAGTGAAGATCCACGTCGAATTTATGGAACCAAGCATAGCTGTTCACTAAGTTCCGACTGCAAAGTCGGGTTACTGCATGCCAGCAGGTCAGGGCAGTCGACATCGAAGGGAGAGCTGTCCATTTTCGTGACCACCCCACCAGCGGCCAGCAGAATCGCAACACCGGCCGATTGATCCCAGGGCTTGAGACTCGTCGACCAGAACCCATCGAGTCGATTGGCAGCCACATAAGCGAGGTTTAAAGCAGCGGAGCCAGTGCGTTGTACGTGCTGGGCGAGCGGCAGGATATTTAAAAAGCGAGCGACAGCGGGATCGGTTCGATCGGCACAGCGGGGCAGGCTTGCCACAACCAGTGATTCGGATAAAGGAGTCGCCTGAGACAACTTCATCTCCACGTCGTTGCAATAGGCGCCCTCACCTACTATTCCGGTAAACATTTCATCTCGATTTGGGTCATAGATGACTCCCAAGTAGGGTTTTCCTTCATATTCCAACCCAATGGAAACCGCGTAAAACGGAAATTGATGTACGTAATTTGAGGTTCCGTCGAGGGGGTCGATGATCCATCGGAATGGAGATTTGCCCTCCGTTTGACTGAGTCCTTCCTCACCGAGGTAATGGTGATCGGGGAACCGTGACTGCAGGTACTTCTGAATCGCCTTCTGGCTCGCCAGATCGGCGTCCGTGACCAAGTCCTGAGGACCTTTTTCACTAACGGAAAAGTGACTGACCCAGTCCTGGAGAATTCCGCCCGCTTCGCGCGCAGAGGCGATGGCCACTTTCATCAAGTCAGGGGTGACGTTATGGGTGTTCATGGTGGGCATCTTTTATTGTTGGCGGAGACGGGGCAGGGGAATCCGAAGTTCGGTTTCGAGTAAGAGGACGCGATGGAATCCTCGTTCAAAATAGCAGGCGGTAGCCAATAAAAAAACCGTGATTCGATATGAGATCGAATCACGGTTCCGTTTTATATCAAGCAGAAACTGCGTGGACGGCAGCCCAATCTGAATTAGGCCATCGCCAAGCGTTCTTCTTTTTCTTTTCGTCGACGTTCGATGATTTCAGGCTGCAAGTTCGTAGGAACTTGCTTGTATTTCGCAAATTCCATTGAGAAGGAACCCTTACCTTGAGTCATGGAACGAAGTTCGTTCGCGTAATCGAACATGGTTGCCAATGGTACTTCAGCCAGAATGATCGAAGTTCCCTGTTTGACTTCCGTATTTGTGATGACGCCTCGTTTGGTTGCCAGGTGGCCGGTAGCCGGTCCCTGGAACTCTTCCGGAACTTCAATTTCAAGCTGCATGATTGGTTCCTGAAGTGCCATTTTGGCTTTCAGCAACGACTCTCGCATGCAGTTAAAACCACAAGTTTCGAAAGCTTTCTCCGAAGAGTCAACATCGTGATAACTTCCGTCTTCGAGGTAGGCACGAACGCCCACAACTTCACACTCGGCCAACGGGCCTTTTACCAGAGCTCGTTGAAAACCAGCATTAACAGGTTGAATGTATTCTTTAGGAATACGACCCTGACTAATACTGTTCACGAACTCGTAAGGTGCTTCCGAAACTTCATCTTCCGTCATTGGTTCAAGTTTACCAACCACGTGAGCGAATTGACCGGAACCACCCGTTTGCTTTTTATGTTTGAAGTTGAATTCGACAGTTTTCGTCGGACATTCACGGTAAGCCACACGAGGTTCACCGACGATACATTCGCACTTGTATTCGCGTTTGATTCGTTCGGTGTATACTTCCAGGTGAAGCTGTCCCATACCGGCGATAATGGTCTGTCCCGTTTCTTCGTCAGACATGACGTGGAACGTCGGGTCTTCGCGACGGAAACGTTCCAGAGCTTTCGCCAGACGGTCTGCACCATCCCGCTGAGCTGGTTCAATAGAGAGCCGGATCACCGGTTCTGCAACGAAGATGTTTTCCAGAGAGTAATTAACGTCACCACTGGTGAACGTATCCCCGGAAGCACAGTCAACACCAACCACAGAAAGAATATCTCCAGGGCCAGCGTAGTCGACATCTTCACGGCTGTCCGCGTGCATCCGTACCAAGCGACCGAATCGGGTTTTCTGCCCCGTACGAGCGTTGATGTAGGAATCACCTTTTTTGACTTCACCCTGATAAACACGGAAGTAAGTCAACTGGCCGAATTGCTCCATGACGGTTTTGAAGGCCATGGTGACAAGAGGCAAGTCTTTGTCCGGTGTCAAAGTGACACGTGGCTGACTTTCACCATCTTCGACTTTCGCACCGTTATCGATCGCGGAAATATCGCGGTCAAGCGGGCTTGGCAGATAGTTCACCACAGCATCCAGTAATTCCTGAACACCTTTGTTTTTGAACGCGGTGCCCATGAACACAGGAGTGATGCTCTGGTTCAGTGTAGCCATTCGAACAACTTTGCGGATTTCTTCTACGCTGATTTCCGCTTCTTCGAGCAGTTTTTCCATCAGATCATCGCTGAACAGAGAAAGCTCTTCCAGCAGATGGTGACGAGCTTCGTCCGCTTTTTCTTTGTATTCATCAGGAATCTCTTCGTAACGAACGATTTCCCCTTTTTCGCCATCAAAGAATGCGGCTCGCATCTCGACGAGGTCGATCACGCCCTGGAAATCAACTTCTGCTCCCATCGGAATCTGCATGGGAAGCGGAGTGACTTTCAGTTTCTCGCGAATCTGGTTGATCACGTTGTCAGGATCAGCACCAGTACGGTCCATTTTGTTGATGAACGCAATACGGGGAACCTGATATCGTTTCATTTGGCGGTCGACAGTCAAAGACTGACTCTGCACACCACCAACCGCACACAGCACCAGTACGGCACCGTCGAGCACGCGAAGACTACGTTCCACTTCGACGGTAAAGTCGACGTGGCCCGGCGTGTCGATCACGTTGACCTGATAGTCTTTCCACCAAACCGTTGTTGCGGCAGAAGCGATCGTAATCCCTTTTTCCCGCTCCAGGTCCATGGAGTCCATAGTGGCACCACCGTCGCCACCGCGAACCTCTTTCATGTTGTGGATTCGACCTGAGTAGAACAGAATTCGCTCTGTAAGGGTGGTTTTACCCGAATCGATATGGGCCGAGATACCAATATTGCGATATTTCTGGAGCTTTGTCATGACCGTGAAATTAATGACCAAATGAGGTAACTGAAGATCGCATTTCATCAACGTGTGAAATGCGGGAATAGTAGTTTGTTATGTATTTTATAGGGCGAGAGCTGAATGGAAACAGGTCGTCACATTCAGTTCTATTGCTTATTGATTATTTCAGCAAAAGAATGGTGTGTTCACTCATTCCCGTTGGGGATGCAGGAACGGAGTTCATTCTGCTGGTTCAGTCAGGTCGCTAATCGTCCGGGATTGTTACAAAGAATCAGAAATAGCGAAAGAGACTTTCTGGCATCCCCCCCTACGGGGAAATCCAATACAGGAATCTTTCCGAACTGAATCTTCGCGAAACAGTTGAAATCAGCGATTTCAGCCCGACACTCGCAGGAGCTCCATCACGGAGCTTGAATCTGACAAGGGCTGTGATCAACAGGCTTCAGAACCAATTTTGAGCATTCCAGCATCCTGAAATTACACACAATTCCGGACAGAAGACTCTGAAGTTGTTGTGAGAGAAAGCGTTCAGCGAGCAGACGCAACTACATCGAACCCACGATATACAGGTGGGAGATGTGGTAAGAATAGTATCGTGAGTTATCCTCATAGAAAAGAGGAATCAGAGCAGATTTTCTATTCGGGTAGAAAATAGGACCTCACTTTAAGACCATACCTTCACTCGCACTCTCATTCTAACATGTTCTTAATTAAGGGGTTCCGCAACAATCATAAAGGTGAATGAGCCGTTAGCAGACAGGTCATTCAATTTCTCGTTAGGGCTTCTTAAATGGCGAATTTCCTGTTTGAATTGCTAAGATATTAGAGTCCGAATCCACCCTCGGGTTCGTTTACATTCGTGTAATTCTCAAATCGCATGTATTCTGCACGCCAAGCTAGTGGGACAATCCCGGTCGGCCCGGACCTGTTTTTGGCGATAATTACCTCTGCTTCGCCTGGTCTGTCTTCCGGGTCGTATGCGGCCGGGCGATGGAGGAAGCAGACGATGTCCGCGTCCTGTTCAATCGCTCCCGATTCTCGCAAGTCCGCCAATTTCGGACGTTTGTCTTCACGAAGTTCGAGTCCACGGTTGAGCTGGCTGAGTGCGATTACCGGGACTTCAAGGTCTTTAGCAATGAATTTCAATCGACGTGACATCTGGGCAATCTGTTGTTCACGGGGAGCTCCTTTGTCCTCTGGCTCCAGCAATTGCAAATAGTCGATGATGATAAGTCCCAAGCCGTCCTTGCGTTTAATTCGACGTGCGATGGCGCCCACTTCACCCACGGTTCGGCCCGCTTTGTCGTCGATATAAAGCGGAAGTTCACTCAATACCTGAGATGCTTCCACAAGTTGGTGACGCTCGACTTCGTCAATGTCTCCCGCCCTCAATTTATGACCGTTGATCTTGGCCTGGATGCAGAGAAAACGTTCTGCCAGTTCCAATCGTGACTGTTCGAGGCTGAACAGGAGCACGCCTTTATTGTTCTCGCGTGCAACTCCCTCTGCCCAGTTACAAACGAGCGCGGTTTTACCCATTGAAGGTCGAGCGGCAAGGATGATTAGCTCCGAAGGTTGGAAACCATTCGTCTTGGCGTCCATGTCCACGAAACCAGTGGCCAGTCCACTTGCACCATCCCGCATCGATCGTTCGTTGATACGGTCCCAGGCGGAGAGCAGAATCTCTCGCATTTCAATGCTACCGGCATCTTCCTGTTGTTCGAGAATCTGGAAGATGTTGCGTTCCGCGTTCTGCAGCATTTCGTCCGTACTGTCGGGCGATTCGTAACAGTCTTTCAGGATGTCGGTGCAGGCATAGATAAGACGACGGCGAATCGCCTTGTCCCTGACGATTTTGGCGTAATATTCGACGTGTGCCGCGTGCGGAACCGCTTCCACAATTCGAGTGAGGTACGGAGCACCACCTATCTCTTCAAGCTCGCTCCGTCGATCCAGTTCGTGGGCCAATGTCACCAGGTCGATCCCGCGGATACCGGTGTCGTACATGTGCTGGATTGCGGCGTAGATCTTCTGGTTCGACTCGTTGTAAAACAAGCTGGGGGATAGCAGTTCGATGACGTCGTCAATTTTCTCGTTGACGAGTAGGATGCCACCTAAAACCCCTAATTCTGCCTCAAGGCTCTGGGGCGGAAGGTTGCGGGTGGAGTCATTGAAGTCGGAACTTGGTGGCATGGAACTTCCGTGCTAATCCATCAGAATAGGGGAGGGGATCCTCGAGGGATAGAAATCTTTGAGTTTCAAATCAGCCGAACTATTTGAAAGTACCAAATAAAAAACCGGCCGTAAAAGGCCGGTTCCAGTTCGACGTTCGAATGTCAGGAAATTGTGCCTCAGGCGAGACACAATGCCTGATTCAAGTTGCTGCTTGTTATTTGCTAACAGCAGGAACAACCCAAACTTTGACTTCGGTTTTGATTTTTTCGTGGAACTCGAGCTTTACGGTGTACATACCCAGTTCTTTGAGCGGACCATCCAGTTTGATGTGTTCTGGTTCGACTTCATAGTTGGCCGTTTTGAGAGCTTTGCTGATCTCTGGAGCGGTAATCGAGCCATACAGGTGGCCTTCATGGTTGGCATTCGCTTCCAACGTGACGCTGTATTTGTTGACGTTGTTGGCGAGCTCTTTGATCGATTTCAGGCGATCTGCTTCCAGCTCATCCAAGCGAATACGGTGTTGTTCGACCATTTTCTTGTTGTGATCAGTAGCGACAGTCGCCAATCCCTGTGGAAGCAGGAAGTTACGAGCGAATCCAGGTTTTACACCTACGATATCCCCCTGGCTACCCAGGTTAGGAACGTCTTCGGCGAGCAGCAGTTCAATATTTCGTTTTGATAAGGCAGCAGGGGCCATGTTTCTAACTCTCTTGATTGCGAATGTGTCAGGTTCAACGGGATCAGTTGAATCGCTGGCAGGTTAAATCACGTTGTATTAAAGGTTATTCCGGTAAATCGCGTCCCCGAAGGGATATTTTAGAAGGGGACGTCATCGTCGCCACCTGGTGAGTCGTAGAAGGCTTCCGAACCGCCGGAAGAGGGTTCGTCCGGGCCGGAATCGAATCCACCACCGTACTGATTGCCGCCTCCACCACCGCTTGAACGACCACCGCCGCCTCCACCGGTACCACCACCTCCTCCGCCACCACTATTGGCACCGACCATGGTCATGTTTTCGCAAACAACCTTGAGTTTGGATCGTTTCTGACCAGACTCTTTATCATCCCATTGATCGAGGTTCAATCGACCTTCGATCAGAACAGAACGGCCTTTACCCAGGTATTC
Source organism: Polystyrenella longa (assembly GCF_007750395.1). GTDB lineage: Bacteria > Planctomycetota > Planctomycetia > Planctomycetales > Planctomycetaceae > Polystyrenella > Polystyrenella longa. The sequence goes on from NZ_CP036281.1 coordinate 1,821,964, forward strand.
GCCTGCTACTTCCGCCTGACGTCCCCATAAGGTGACGTCGATGAAGGTGACTTCCTCTTTCTTGGAGTTGGACTGCTTATCGAACCAGGTCCGGTTGACTGCCAGGCCAAGATCAGTGACGGCTGTGCCCGAGGGGGTGTAACGCACTTGGGGATCGCGCGTCAAATTGCCCATCAGAATCACTTTGTTAAAGCTGGCCATGTTACTGTTCTTCCAAGGCAGTTAATTCAACTATTGAAGAGGGAGTGATTGGCTGAGTCAGCAGGGAGGTTGTACCAAAGTGGCCGTTCGGTAATCGATCGGCTCGATTGAAACAATTCCTCCTTGTCGTGACTAAGCAATCGTGTTAACGAAGTGTCGCCCACAGAGAAGCTTTTGAGAAGAGTCGATCAGGAAGCGACTTCGGCTTCTGTTTTAACTTCTTCTTCCGAATCTTTCGTCTCGGTTTTTTCGCTAGATTCAGCTTTTTCGCTGTCTTCGTCGGAAGACTCATCTTCGCTGCCCTGAATTTCGTGACCACTAAGGGTTTCGAAAATTGCATCGTAAAGGACGCGAGGGTGTTTCAGCATGAGCTGGCGAATAACGGCGTCGGACAAACGGCATTGCCGAGTGACTCCGGCCATTTTAGAACCGTCCATGCGGAATAAGACGAGGTAATGCAGGCCTTTTTTGTGGCCGTCGATTTCATAGGCGAGACGCCCGTCCTGCCAGGGACGGTGTGCGTCAATTTGAGCTCCGGCATTTTCAAGAATGCTCAGGACCTGTTGTACTGTTCCCTCGTGGTCTGCGGCAAACTGGGCGCTGTCCAGCAGGAACATGCCTTCGTAAAGATATTCAGCCAACTCCGGGCTCCCTTGTTCAAACAAATTTAGGTGATGACGTGTGGTTCGATGTTGAATAATCAGTTGTACAACATTTGCGTGAAATTGCAAGATGTGCCAACTCGAATCAACTTGGAGTATTCGCGATCATCGTAGTCGCGGAAGCTCTTTTAAGGCTGACTCGGAATGTTCATTGTAGGATAAAAAATCAACTTGATTCTTCGTCTGTACTTTTTTTAGTGGTTCGTTTGGTCTCTGTCGGCGAATTGAATTTATTCATCGTGCCCACAAGATCCCCTTGCATCCAGTGTTCCGCGGCGTCTGCCGCAACCTGAATTGCATGTTGGATGTCTTCCTGTTCCCTCTGACTGAACTTCTTCAGCACATAGTCGGTCACAGAAAGTTTTCCATCCGGGCGGCCGATTCCGATCCGTAATCGAGCGAAGTCGCTGCGACCTCCCAGTTGGTCAATCGTGTTCTGTAGTCCCTTTTGACCACCGGATGAACCTTTGCCACGAAGTCGCAGGCGGCCCGTATCCAGATTTAGATCGTCACAAATGACGAGCAGATCACTAATATTCAGTTTATAAAAATCAACAATCTGTCGGATTGCCTTACCACTTAAGTTCATATAGGTAAGTGGTTTAGCGAGTAGAACCTTTTGGCTGTTGATTTGGCATTCAGTCAGTTCAGAGTCGAATTTCAACTGAACTCGGTCAGCGTCACCTCGACGAGCAAGCTCGTTGATGACATCGAAGCCTATATTGTGACGAGTAGACTCATACTTCTTTCCGGGATTTCCCAGGCCGATGATCAGGTTCATGAGTCTGTTGTCTTCAGGTGTATCGTAATTTGTTCCAAACAGAAGGGGCAATGAGGGAGCTTGTTTAAGCCAACTCTCCGGATCAGTCAGTATTTCAGGAGAGTTGGTGAATTTGGCTCGTTCAAGGCTATTGTAAAGCCCCTGATGTCAGGAAAGTAAGCGAGGCCGATAACAACTGGCAAAGATTACTCTTCATCTTTGTCAGAACTTTTGCCCGCCAGTTCTGGCTCGGTGGGGGCGTCTTCGTCCTCTTCTTCAGTGAGATCCTCGACGGTCGGTTTGATCACGTGAGCAACCATGATGGACGCGTCTTCCAGCAAGGTGACGTTTTCAGGCAATTTCAAGTCGCCGACAGTCAGCTCGTCTCCGATATTCATGTCTGAAATGCGGACAACGAGTTCGTGCGGAATAGAGATCGCAGGGCACTCAATGGACAAACGACGATGCATCTGTTCCAGAGAACCACCCTCGGTCACCCCGTGAGCCAAGCCTTTGAGAACAATGTTGATTTCCACCTGAACACGTTCATTCGGGTCGACACGCTGGAAGTCGACATGGTTAATGTTGACTCCGAAGGTGTCCCAATGCAATTGGGTAATGACGGCTGTTTCCGTTTTCCCGTCCAGCTGCAAATCGACGACTTTATCGTGTGATTGCAGAATGGAGTCGATGTCTTCCCGCTTTACCGTAACAGGGACAGAATCCTGTTTATGACCGAAAACAATTCCGGGAACAAGATTTTGAGCCCGCAGTTTGCGGCTGGCACGGCTGCCGATTTCGGACCGTTTTTCAACGTCGAGATTGATTGCACTGGTCATGACTGAATCTCCGATCAGTCTCCAGAGTGTGGGCAACTGATCGTAAAATGATGTAACGTGTTCGTGGGAAATATCTTATGGGAAATCTTCAGCCGAGCAAACTCGACTGGAATCAGCTATAAGAAGGGAGACTGTATCGTTCAGCGGACCTTGCAATACAGTGATCCGGTATCCGTACGGACGCTATACCATCCGCAAAGCCGGAAAACGACACAAGATAATAAGTGCCGTCCGACACTGCAAGTAACGGGTTATGCTTTTTTCTCCACCAACAGGGCATTATTGCTGCTGATTTCCCTGTTTTAGGCTCTCGCTGCTCGTTTTAACCCGAGAACCTTTGTTTTTGTCTTATTCGACTCAATTCTGTTCTTCTCTAGTCATTAACAGAGGGTAAAGTTGGATTGAGAATTGTGCGTGGAAAATCTGAGTGGGAAAAGCGGGAAATCTGACGGGATGACCGTTATAATAGGAACCATGGCGCGCTCGCCACGTCTTAACAGAAACTGGGAAGGCGGAGCTGGCACGGTTGGGAAGTCATACAAGAATGAAACTACTGTCGCACCGACGGAGGTTTCCGGAGAGATGAATTGATTATGGATAGAAATCGTAACCTGGATGAATTTCTGGCTCCGGATTCCCTTCTTCGATCGGTTTTTTCGTTATTGCTTTCCAGTGTTTTGGTACTGTGTGCAGGCGCGGAGTTATCTGCTCAGGACGGAAACGAACAGCCTGAACAAGCCCAGCCAGGCATTCAGAACCTTCTGAAAAAAGCCAGGCAGGGTCTCCAGAATCTACTCGGGCCGTTCGGTGATAACGAAGATTTAGAAGAAATCCCCGAAGATGCTGTAAGTGGTCAGTTCGATATCACTCGCGACCCTCACGCTCCGGTGAAAAATGAAATCGCAAACTTGTGGCGCCGCACTGAAAAGAATATTGCGGCTGGCGAATTTCAGCAGGGGTATGAGCTCCTCCATCATATTTTGACGCGAACTGACGAAGACCTGATGTACTCGCCCGATGGTAAGTTGATCTCACTCCGTTTACTGGCACAGGAAAAATTGAACGATCTCCCTGAGGAGTATCGTCAGACCTATATTAAGCAGTACGATCTGCTAAGTCAGAAAGAGTATCAACAGGCGTTGAAAGACAATGATTTTCATAAGATCTATGAGATCGCTTCGCGGTACCTGCTGACCGAAGGGGGGCAAAAAGGGGCAAACTGGCTGGGGGCATATCATCTGGATCATGGCCGATACGGATTGGCAGCCTATTGGTTCAATTTGCTACGCGAACAGGATGCAAGAATAACTCAAAGTTTTCACTGGCAATCTCGGCTGTTACTCGCGTTCTCGGCAGCGCAGAAAGAGCGAGAAGCAGAACAGTTGCTGTCTGAAATTACACAAGCTTACCCGAACGAGTCTGACGAACTCCGCAGTATGCTGGAAATGTGGGATCAGAAAATCGTCCTCAATACTGCGTCTCAGACTTCACTGGAAGAGTGGGCTGTTCCCTTCGGGAGCGCCGGTAGAAACGGAATCGCCGCAGGGGGCGACCCAATTTTGACACCTCGTTGGGAGGTGGAGCGGACCAACGATCAGTTGTTGCAGGAGCAGATCGAAGCTCTTGTCGAAACGCTGGTTGATGATCAGGAATCATTGGTGATCCCGAACTTTCCCGTTTTTATGGATGGTTTCGCTGCGTTCAAAACTCTCAGAGGGTTAGTTGTTATCGATGCGGAAACCGGGCATCTGGAATGGGAAACCCAGGAAGAGTATTCCCCAGAAGAAATCGTCGGCATGGTGGGGGATAACGAACTTAAAGTGAATCCTCAGGCGATTCGAGTGAACGGCAGAGTTCAAATCCGAGTGAACGGCATTAACGCCCGCGGCGTGCGACGAATGATGAATCAGTTCGATACGGGATTGCCGGCAACATACAATCCCCTGGTGCGATTGATTTTTAAAAACGCGACTTACGGAATGGTCAGCTGTGATAAACAGCGGGTTTATACTCTGGAAGATGTTGCTTCCATAGGTGGCCCGGAAAATGACTGGGGAGGGATCCGGAATGGAAACTTCATAGATCCTTTTCACCGCGATTGGAATACGAACAAGCTAGCCGCTTACGATCTTCGCTCGGGAAGAAAGCATTGGGCGATCGGCGGGGCAGATCACGATGACGAATTCGATAATCAGATGGCGGGTTATTTCTTTCACTCTACCCCCGTTGTTTATCGGAACGAACTTCTGGTGATAGCGGAGAAGCAGAATGAAATTCAGCTGCTCGCTCTGGCTCCGCAAACAGGGGCTTTGTTATGGAAGCAGTTGATTGCGTTTTCCGATACCGATATTTCAATCGATGTGATGCGGCGGTATATGGGAGGCCAGGTTGCGGTTGCCGACGGAGTGATTGTCTGTCCTACTGCTGCTGGTTGGCTGGTGGGCGTCGATGCTATGACGCATTCGGTCCTCTGGGCTAACCGTTATCATCGTGGCGATCTGGATGAAGAGTCAGCCCGAAGCTGGCGACGCAATTACGATGTCTCCGAGCAGCTCGGTGATTGGAAGGTAACGCCTCCCTTCATCAGTCAGAACAGTGTGGTCTACGCACCGCCCGAAGGGGAATCGCTGAACTGTTACGATTTGCAGACAGGAGAACAACTCTGGGGATCGCAGCACCAGGGCAGAGACCCTCGTCGTCAAGACGCGCTGTTTGTCGCAGGGGTCTGGGGTGAGTTGGTGCTCGTTGTCGAAAACACCCAAATGGCGGCGTACGATTTGAAGCAGGGCCGACGCGTCTGGAAGCATGCTTATACCGAGTCGATGGGTAAGCCAGCTGGTTTCGGTGTCATGAATGAATCGAGCTATTACCTTCCGTTTGATTCTGGTCAGTTACTCAAATTACGTCTCGATGATGGCATGTTGGAGGAAACATTCAATCTGGCTAGTCATGGCCAGCAGGGAAAAGGCCCACTTGGAAACTTGTCGCTCTATCAAGGTAAGCTGCTGTCTTATAGCTGGAAGGGGTTACAGAATTTCGAACAACGTGAATTCGTTGCGCAACAAATCGAGAAACGAAAATCCAAAAACGCTCAGGATCCATTTGCGCTCTTAAAGGAAGCCGAAATCTCCTTGATGGATCACGATTATCTGAAGGCATTGCAGAAACTCAGAGGAATCGATCTTTCGCAGATTGGTGCTGAACTGAAACCGGAATTCCAGGAAGTCCTTCGCCGGGTTTTCCGCAGTGAGAAGATCTCTCGAACGGAAGATTTAGAGTGGGGTCTTAATTTATTGGAAGAGCAGGCAACGGAAGCTCAAGATCATCTCCTTTCTCAGCAGTTGCGCATTGCAAATGATTTGCTCGCGGAAGACACCTCCAAGGCGTTCTCCCGAGGCGTCGAGTTGATCAGCTTTGTTCGCAAGCATCCCGACATCTATCTTGAAGGAGATGGCCGATTCGGACGAAAAGCTCGCGTCGATGTCTGGTTGGCCTCCGAACTGCAGCAGATTTGGAATGCAGCTGCTAATTCTGGAGTGACGGCTGGGCTGGCGGAGCAGATCGAGCCATTACTGGCCGAAGCTGACCCTCAGGATGTGAAATTGCTCCAGTTGTACAGTCGTCTGTTCCATTTTTATGAGCCAATCGAAGCGATTCAAGAAAATCTGGCTCAGCAGCTTTCGTCGACTGATCAATGGCAAGTGGCCGAACGCATCTGGCGTAATAAGTTGACACGTCCACAACAGAAAGGGCAGGGAGTCGATCTCGAACAGATAAATCAATATCGAACCAATCTGGTCCAGTTGATGAAGGATCGAGGGCTGGAAACGGATGCCATTTACTATGAACAACTGCCCGCTGGAACCGACAGATCTGAAGTTCTCGATGCGGACGTTCTAACTGAAGAGTTGAATCCGCTTACTTCTATTACAGGTCGGGGGGCTTTAAAAACATCTTGGGCAATGGGAGATACTGCCACCGATGGACATCGTTCATTGACTTTGCGTCGGCTTGGGGTGGGTCACAGTTCTTATGAAAACACCCTATTGGCAGGGCGACTGGAGGAGCAGGCTCAGCTTCCCTGGTTCCGTCTGTACCATCCTCGCGTGACTCAAAAGCAACGAGTCTCTTTCGTGCACACTACAACTGGAGAAACATATTGGTCAGTCCCCTTGCGGGGGGAAAGGTTGAGTGGCTACGGAGAAGATTGTGTCATGACCTCCGTGGAGCATCTTTTTGTAATCCAGCATGGGGAGATGATTTCTGTTATTTCGCCCGTCGACCAGAGTGTGTTGTGGACTCAACGACTTTCAATTAACAACAGCGATGACTTGTATCAACATATGCGCGAGTTCCGAGTCGATTCTCCACTGCAAGGTGGCAAGCATGCTCTGAGCGAGTATCTGCTGAGTGAACGTAAAAATGAATTCGGAATGATCGCCTTTGTGAATTCCGAAGTGATTGGCGTCTATGGGCGTCATCGGTTGGACGTGCTTGATGTGATGACCGGGAAACGCCTCTGGTCCCTGACAGATCTTCCACGAGAAACGAACGTCACTGGGAACCGGGATGTAGTATTCGTCCGAAGAACCGATCCGGATACAGGCCGGGTCCATTGTGATGCACTTTCGACACGGGATGGTCGGTTGCTCGAGATTGATAAAGAATTGATCGAGAATGCTCTGTACTGCAACGATCATTACTTTGTCACTGTCGACTACGAAACACGAACGGACCCACCTGCGAACGGGGAAGATCGAGGTCAGAGGATCCGGCTGCATGTGATTAAGGCGGTGGACCTGCAGACGAAAGAAGTCTTTTGGACTCAAGAGATCAATGCGGAGTCTAAGGTCAGCTTTCTTCCCTCAGGATTGCTCTTGGCGCTGGATGAAGAGGGCGTGCTGTCGGAGATCGATCTCAATCTCGCGACGGTCTTCCGCTATCAGTCCCTGACGAAGGAGCAGCTAGAGTCGGCTCGGAATTATTTTGTGTTGATTGATGAAGAACAGGTTTACCTAGTAGGAAGTCGGAATGGGGGGCGTTATGCCGATTATGCTCACATTCCAATCAGGGAAATGTTGAAGGCATTGCCAGTTGATGGAGGTTTGTACTGTTTCGATCGTCAGTCGGGCAAGCTGAACTGGTCTAGCCAACTGAAAGAGCAGCAGTTGATCGTTGGTTCCGTCTACCGGTCGCCTTGGCTCGTTTTCGCTTCCGGCCAAGAGCTTGATGACGAATCCAATTTCCAGGATGTCGTTCTGGAAGTGCTTGATCGCCAGCAGGGAAAACAATTGTTGAAGACCGATCTTGCGATTGAAATTGGTAATAATCTGGTGAGTTTCCGTGTCTTTCCTGAAAAGCAGGTCGCAGAATTAACCACAGACAGCCACCGCTATCAAATCGGTTTTGCCGACACAGACGCTGATGCTGGAAAAGGTGGAGCAGAAAAGCCTGATCCGGAAGAGGGCAAGCCGGCAACTGATCCTGCCAGCAACTGATCCTGCCAGCATCCTAAATGTGATGTCATGATCAGCCTGTTCAGATAATCCACTCAGACTAGAGAAGAAAAGTTCGGTTCTGTCGAACTTTGCTAGAGCGACTCTTTACGCCAATATGCTACCGAGACGAATTTGGGTAAATTCTTTTTTGCAAGCTTGTATTGGAACCTCAAATCCCACTTCTCGAAGTAGCGTTCCCCCCGCCTGAGTCGCTACACTGAAGAGGATGTTTCCTTAATTTAATTCAGGGTGTATCACCGCGGTTGCGCTTAGAGGTGTTGCAAACGAACGGTTGTCGCTTGATGATTAATGGTTCTCGGAATTCCCGGTGGCTATCAGACACTTCAGTAGGCTTTATTTATAGAAGTGCGGTCTGCTTCAGTTTGCCGGCTGGTCGATGAATCATTAAAATCAACACGCTCTTTTCTCGATCATTTCATTTGTTATTAAACCCTTCCGGATATCGTCAGCAATGAGAAATTTTGAATACGAGGCTCCTGTGACTCTGGAGTCGGCGATTCAGCAGATCGCCGCAGGTAATGGTTCCGTCAGAGCTTTGGCGGGTGGTACCGACCTGATCGACCACATACGGACTGGTCGCTTGAAACCTGATCTGGTAGTCGACCTGAAAAAGATTCCCGAGTTGAACGTACTGGAATTATCCGCCGACGGCTTGAGACTGGGCGCTTCCGTCAGCTGTGCCCGAATTTATGGTGACGAAGAAATCTGCCGGGACTACTCAGCCCTGACTGACAGCTGCAATATCATTGGTGGTATTCAAGTACAGAACCGGGCATCCGTGGGTGGCAATTTATGCAACTCGGGTCCAGCGGCAGACAGCATTCCGGCCCTTATCGCGCTCAATGCCATCTGTGTGATTTCCGGACCGAATGGTACTCGAAAAGTTGCTGTCGCCGATTTCTGTACCGCTCCGAGTAAGAATGTACTGGAATCGGGCGAAATCCTTACTGAACTGGTAATGCCTGCTCGACCGGCGAATAGCGGGTCTCATTACCTGCGATTCATTCCGCGAAACGAAATGGACATCGCAGTCGTGGGTGTCGGAGCTTCAGTCACGTTGGATGAGTCAGGGGAGAAATTTCTCTCCGCTCGAATCGGTGTGGGAGCAGTGGCTCCTACTCCCTTGTTTGCTGAAAAAGCGGGCGAGCTTCTGGCAGGTTTGCCGGTGAACGAAGAATCGATCAACAAAGCTGCGGAAGCCGCGCAGGCTATTGCAACTCCCATTGATGACATGCGAGGCACCATCGAGTTCCGTAAACATGTGACCGGCGTGCTGACGAAACGTGCTTTGCAAGTTTCAATCGAACGCGCCCGTCAGCAGAAGTAGAGTCGACGCTCGTTACCTTCAGATTTAAATCCATATAAAACACATCACATTCGCATCTTCTCCTGTTCATAAAAAGGTTATTTCGGATATGGCCACGAAACGTGTTGTCTCCACCAGAATCAACGGACGTCCGGTTGAGTTTCTCTGCGAACCGCGACAGACGTTGCTGGAAGTATTGCGGGAGTCGCTCGATATGATCGGGACCAAGGAAGGTTGCTCAAACGGCAACTGTGGTGCGTGTACCGTGCTCGTCGAAGGAAAAGCGGTCGATAGCTGCCTCGTTCTGGCTATGGAAGTCGAAGGAGTTGATGTCGAAACCATCGAGGGCGTGGCAACCCCCGAAGGACTGCATCCACTTCAGCAGGCATTCCTGCAGGAAGCCGCGCTCCAATGCGGGATTTGTACTCCCGGTTTGATCATGTCGGCCAAGGCACTGTTGATCCAAAATCCGGACCCGACCGAAGAGGAAATTCGCTTTGCACTTGCAGGGAACCTCTGTCGATGTACGGGTTACGACAAAATCGTACGGGCCGTACAGTCGGCTGCGAAAATGACTGGCGATGCAGCCACTAACTAAGTCGCTCTAGAATCCGTTCGATACCACATTCAATTATTAGCGACGAACGTTTCCGTTCACCGTGACTTAATAAATAATCAGGAGACGCTGGATATGGCGACCGCAGAACACAAAAAAACGGGTGTGTCCTCCAACAGTAAATACAAAGTGATCGGTACGCGGCCCATTCGACCGGACGGCGTCGACAAGGTGACCGGCCGCGCCAAATATGGAGCCGATATCCGGCTGAGTGGTATGATTCATGGAGCGGTTCTGCGAAGCCCGCACGCCCATGCACTGGTCAAATCGATTGATACCAGCCGCGCGGAACAACTGGAAGGTGTTTTCGCAGTCACCACTCATAAAGACTTCCCGGATGCGACCGATAAAATTGCGGACCTGGGCGAAGGTGCCATCAATCTCAAACACTTAAGCAGTAATGTACTGGCTGATGAAAAGGTGTTGTATAAAGGGCATGCTGTAGCGGCAGTCGCAGCAGAGTCGATTCATATCGCAGAAGAAGCACTCGCGTTGATCCAGGTCGAGTATGAAGTACTTCCGCACGTGATTGATGTCCGTAAAGCAATGCAGGACGATGCTCCTATTCTGCTGGACAATCTTCGTCTGGAAGACATGAGCCCCGATTCGGTTCCTTCCGATAAACCTTCTAACATCGCCAAGAAATTCTTCTTCGAAGAGGGCGATCCCGAAGCCGCTTTTGCCAAAGCGAAAGTGGTCGTCGAACGCGAATTCACCACTTCTACTGTTCACCAGGGATACGTCGAACCGCATGCTTCGACCGCTGTCTGGTCAGCAGATGGCAAAGTGACCCTCTACACCTGTACTCAGGGAACCTTCTCTGTTCGGCATCAAGTGGCTGAATTACTGGGAATGCCTGTTTCCTACGTGAAAGTCATACCAACCGAAATCGGTGGTGGCTTTGGTGGAAAAATTACGGTTTATCTCGACCCGATCGCTGTCGTGCTGTCTCGCAAATCGGGACGACCAGTGCAAATGGTGATGGACCGTGCTTCTGTCTTTGAAGCAACCGGTCCCACTCCGGGCTCCTGGATGCGAGTCAAAATGGGTGCGGATGAAAATGGTAAACTGATCGCTGCGGAAGCCGAAATCGCTTTCGAAGCGGGAGCCTACCCCGGTTCCCCCATCGCCGCAGGTTGTATGTGCGTCTTTTCCTGCTACGAAATTCCGGACGGACGCATCATCGGATACGACGTTTGTGTGAACAAACCTCGTTCAGCCGCCTACCGTGCCCCGGGTTCTACCCAGGTTGCATACGCGACAGAAACTGTTGTCGACGAAATCTGCGAAAAACTAGGAATGGACCCGGCGGAATTTCGTTTGAATAACGCCGCCGTCGAGGGAACACGCCGTATCGATGGTGTGCAATATCCGCGAATCGGTCTGGTGGAGACAATCGAAGCAATTCAGCAAACGGAACATTGGAAAACACCACTGGAAGGCCCAAATCGAGGCCGAGGTATTGCTTCCGGTTATTGGATGAATGCCGGTTTGAAATCAGCAGTGACGGCGACCGTCAACGGTGATGGAAAAGTCGCTCTGGTGGAAGGTTCGACTGATATTGGCGGAAGCCGGGCATCTATTGCCATGCAGTTCGCCGAGACATTGGGCATCGCGATGGAAGATGTCATTCCCGCCGTCGTCGATACCGACAGCGTCGGTTACACCGATGTCACCGGGGGAAGCCGAGTCACTTACGCGACTGGCTGGGCCGCTTATGAAGCGGCGCTGGATATTCGTCGTCAATTCTGTACGCGCGCCGCCGAGTTCTGGGAAGTCGATCCTTCCGAGGTCACTTATGAGGATGGTGGCGTAAAAGGTCCTGGAGATAAATGGTACGGCTTTGTTGAACTAGCCGAACAGATTTCGAAAGTCAGTGAACCGGTCGTTGGTCGCGGAGTGTCCAATCACAACGAACCTGGTGGTGCCTTCGGGACTCACGCGGTCGACGTCGAAGTCGATCCGGACACCGGAAAGGTGACAATCCTCAAATACACTGCCGCACAGGATGTCGGAACAGCTATTCACCCCGCTTATGTCGAAGGACAAGTGCAGGGTGGTGTTGTCCAGGGAATCGGTTGGGCTCTCAACGAAGAATATTTCTACGATGATGCTGGTGTCATGCGAAATGCCAGCTACCTAGATTACCGGGTTCCGACTTGCTACGACTTGCCCATGATTGATGCTTTGTTGGTAGAAGTGCCCAACCCCGGACATCCGTACGGTGTGCGAGGCGTTGGTGAAGTCCCCATCGCTCCACCACCCGCTGCAATTGCCAATGCGATAAATCAGGCTATTGGTATTCGCATGCAACATCTACCCATGTCGCCTCCACACGTGCTTCATGAGATCCTGAAGAAATAATCCTGTCTGGAAAAGAATCAGGGGCCGCCCGGTCTCCTATAATGCCGGCGTCCTTTGCGGAGATGCTTTATGCCTCGCGTGTTTATTCCGCCCCATGTTCGTCGGTTGGTGGACGGACAGAAGCAAATTGAGGTAGAGGGGAGCACCGTGGAGAAGTTGGTCAGCAATCTGGACGCCCAATATCCGGGCGTACGGGAGGTGCTCTGTCTGGACGGGGCTTTAAAGCCGGGACTGGCAGTTGCAGTAGATGGCAGTATGTCCAATCGAGGTCTGCACCAGTCGGTTAAGCAGGAAAGTGAAGTGCACTTTCTCCCGGCAGTGGGTGGAGGCTGAGTGTTCACCTGCCATTCCACCCAGAAAAGATGATCTGCGTGAGGCTGATCCAATAGCGACGGATAAAAATCTCTCGTCGAATCTCAGTTGAATGAACGCAGTCTAATGAGCAGCATGCTCTTTGCTCATCAGTTCGTCGATACGCGTCAGCAGCAGGTCGAAATCGTAAGGCTTCGTAATGAAGTCATCGATTCCGCGCGATTCCGCGAATTCCCGATATCGTTGTTCGCACGAGGCGGTCACGATAATAATCTTGGGACTGCGAAACTTGCTTTTGCGAATGCGGTCGAGAACCAGGAAACCGCTTCGCTTAGGCATGACGACGTCGAGTACGATCAAATCCGGGTCATCTCGCTCAGAAGAGATTAAAGCCTGCTCTCCATCCCGTGCGACCAAGACTTCGTAACCACGATTCGTCAACGCTATTTGCAACGGTTCCAGTACCTGCTCATCATCGTCGACGAGTAGAATTCGATTCCGGTGTATTTCATTCATAATTGCACCTGTTTGCCCAGCCGTAACATGTCCCAGAGAACATGTAATTGAAAGTACAATTCAGACTCAAAAGAGGTTGTCCTGATCACGATTAAGAAAAGAATAATCAGGTTAGACAACTGTTCTACATAAATCTTACGACAATATTCAGCCAAAGTGACAGTTCGTTTACCCCAATACACTTCGGAATTTAAGAAATCTCTTCCTTGGCTGAACCTTAATCAAAGGGGTTTCCCTTATTATTCGGCGATTGCACCTGATGGAGATTCTCTCATTGGTGGAAAGAGAAGGGTTTTCAACAAATACCTCTTTTTCCCCACCATGCTGCCCCAAATTACAAAACAGAGTGTCGAATTCACGAAATCTTGATTTGCCGAGACCCCGGTTGCTTTCTATTCCGGGTACATGAGGATAACATCGTCTCACGGGTGTGCGTTTTCGTGCAGCCGTTTTTTTGTGTCTATGGCTTAGTTCAGGATTGTCCCAATTTATGCGGAATTTTCCTGGTTTTCGCTCTGCTTCCGATGCTTGAAAGTGGTTGAAGCGATGGCGTTCCTGGCCCCTATATGTTCGAAATTCATATCAGCTTTCGGAAGTGAGTGCGGTGTCTGCAACATCAATTATCGGTCTGCAATGGGGTGACGAAGCCAAAGGCAAAATTGTCGATCTGCTGACAGATCAACACGACATCGTCGTGCGATATCTGGGCGGGAACAATGCTGGCCATACCGTCGTCTTCGATGGCGAAACCTACAAACTTTCGATGCTTCCGGCTGGAATTCTGCATCCCGACAAAATGTCGGTGATCGCCACCGGCGTCGTGATTAATCCGGCCGATCTGCTTGTCGAAATGCAATCGATCATCGATCGCAAAGGACCGATTGATCCCGAAAAATTCCGCATCAGCGACCGAGCCCATATCATCTTCCCATACCACAAACTGGAAGAAGCCGCACTCGAACAAATGCGAAGTTCCGAGGCGATTGGAACCACGATGCGGGGAATCGGAACCTGCTATCGCGATAAAGCGGGCCGGACACATGCCATTCGTCTGGGAGATATGATTCGCCCGGAAGTCTTTCGTAAACGGCTCGAAGAGATCGTCCCGCAGAAAAACCGTATCCTCAAAGCGATGGGATACGACGGCCCTGATCTGAGCGTGGATGACATTTTCAATGAATACAATGTTTACGTCGAAAAACTGAAACCGTACGTTTGTGACACAACCGCACTTCTGCACAAAGCCATTAAGGCGGGTCAGAAACTACTGTTTGAAGGAGCCCAGGGAAGCCTGCTCGATATCGATCATGGTACGTTCCCGTATGTCACCTCTTCAAACAGCTCCGGATGTGGCGTTCATAATGGAAGTGGTGTTCCAGAACGCGTCATAAGCCGGATGATTGGGGTCGTGAAAGCGTACACGACCCGCGTCGGAGGAGGGCCGTTCCCGACAGAACTGCACGATGAAACCGGCGAACTTATTCGAAAAACGGGCAACGAGTACGGAACGGTCACAGGTCGTCCTCGTCGTTGTGGCTGGTTCGATGCCGTCGCAACCGGCTACGGAGCCCGTGTTAGCGGTGTTGATTGTCTCACCATTGCGTTGCTCGACGTTCTGGACGTAATGGACGAAGTGAAAATCTGCGAAGCCTACGATATCAATGGAGTTCGCACGACTGATTTCCCCAGCCAGATCGAAGACCTCGCCGCCGCGAAACCGATCTACCGCACTATGCCTGGTTGGAAAACAGACATCACCGGCATCCGAAATTACGACGATCTCCCCGAAGCGACTCGGAATTACATCGACGCGGTCGAAGCGATTATGGAAGTGCCAGTTGAAATCGTCTCCGTCGGCCCCGACCGCGAACAAACCATCATCCGATAAAGAATTCAAATCCTCCGCGCGCGAATGATTAACCACTTGATGGTTCGCGCGCGGATTTTTAATGCGCTAATGGTAATCACATTGATCATTGGCGCGCTCATGATTAAGAGCCTGATCTTTCGCGCACTGATAATGAACGGAATGATGGCTGGCGCGCTATTAGTTAGTAAATTGATCTTTCGCGTACTGGTCATCAATGGATAGAGAAGTTAAGCCGGTAGCACGCCATTGATTAGCCGCTATTCGACGACCACGCCTTTTTTAATGATGATGTTTGCGTAGAGTGCTGTCTCGCTCGTGGCGATGACGGCGTAGGCCGCTTTCGCACGATCGTAGAAGGCGAAGCGTTCGATCAGTTCCAGTTCTTTCTTTTCGCCTTCGTTGGTCTCGATGACCCGGCGGAAGTCTTTCCAGATCGTAGGTTCGGGCGTATTTTCGTCGACAGGTTGCATCACGCCGGCCGGTTGAGCGACGAAGGTATCGAGAGGCAGAAACTTCAGAACGGCATCCAGCACCGCTGGAACTCCATGACCGTCCGCCCGGACGATCCGCTGAGCGTGAGAGTCCGCAGGGAAGTTTCCATCGGCAATGACCAGTTCGTCCCCATGTCCCATTTTCATCAGGACATCCATCAATTCAGGGGTAATCAGATTCGGGACGCCTTTAAGCATGAGATTTGCCTTTCATCTATTGTGGTTTGGAATACGTGTTTGGAAATCTGAGTCGAACGCTGTTTCGATTCCAGATATCGTTCTGTATTCATCTTGATCGCGGAGTGTGGTCGCGGTGAGGAAGTCAGGAAAATCTACTCTACCGGCCCAGGTTGCCAGCTCGCAACGGCAGCGTGAAAATCGTCCCGGAGACAGAATGGTTCAACTTGGGCCCTGATCGTTTTCACCTGAGTGGAAGCCCGTACCGATAAACTTGGATCCCCGTCGAATTGACCGCTTGCCTTTGCTGGATTCGATCAATTGATCCAGCTATGATGTCGACCGAGCCGGCAGGTAGGTAGCCCTGTGGCCGTACGGTCATTCTGATAACCAGTCCGCAATCATGCTGTGAAAATGGCTGAGTGTGGGTTGTCTGGCAAGCAGACCAGGACAGGAAAATCGATGAAAATTCACGAATATCAGGCGAAGGAACTACTGGCGAAGGCGGGTGTCGCCGTTCCTCGCGGGATTGTCGCCAAAACTCCCGAAGAGGCCGCCGAAGCCTTCACGAAGCTGGGAGGAAGCCTGGCGGTCGTCAAGTCGCAAATCCATGCCGGCGGACGGGGTAAAGGTCGCTTCAAAGAAGAACCGGAACAAGCCGGGGTTGTCCTGGTGAAATCGGCGGAAGAAGCCAAAGAAAACGCCGCACGCATGCTGGGCAACACTCTGGTGACCATTCAGACGGGTGAAGAAGGCAAAACGGTGAGCACGCTCTTCGTTGAAGAAGGCCTGAATATCGCTCGCGAACTGTACCTGGGCGTCGTCGTCGACCGCGAAATGGGCGGAGCCGCATTAATGCTTTCTACAGAAGGGGGAATGGAGATCGAAGAGGTCGCCGAACATTCTCCCGAGAAAATCCTGAAAGCCCCCATCGATGCCGGTTACGGGCTGCATACTTTCCAGGCGACCAAACTCGCCTTTGAACTGGGGCTCGAAGGTCCTGCCATTCGCAGTGCTCAAAAGTTTTTGCCCAAGCTCTGCCGTTTCTTCCTCGACAACGACTGCAGCATGGCGGAAATCAACCCCCTGGTCGTAACAGGTGATGGAGAGCTGGTCGCACTCGACGCCAAAGTGACGTTTGATGACAATGCTCTGTTTCGTCACAAAAACTTCGAAGAACTGCGTGACCTCTCCGAAGAGGAACCGGCTGAAATCGAAGCGGATGAAGCGGGTCTGAGTTATGTCAAACTCGATGGGAACATTGGTTGTCTCGTCAACGGGGCTGGACTCGCGATGAGTACCATGGACCTGATTCAGTTCCACGGCGGCGAGCCAGCCAACTTCCTGGATGTAGGGGGCGGAGCAAACGTTGATCAAGTGACCGAGGCTTTCCGAATCATCCTTGCGGATGCCAATGTGAAAGCCGTGCTCGTCAATATCTTTGGCGGCATTATGAAGTGCGATACTATCGTGGAAGCACTTCTCTCGGCGTATGACAATATCGGTTTTTCCGTCCCACTTGTGGTGCGACTGGAAGGAACCAATGTGGAAAAAGCTCGCGAAATGCTCGAAAGCAGCGGGAAAAACATTATTACTGCCGTCGACCTGACTGATGCGGCAGAAAAAGTGGTAGGAACTCTTTCTGCCTGAATCACCCCTTCACTTCGAGCCTGTTTCAGCGTCTCTACCGGAATTGGATTTGAAAGAAACCCATTCCGGCGACGTGGGACGATAACTCACAACACAGCGGATAAATCGAAGCAATGAGCATTCTTGTCGATAAAGATACTCGCGTGGTCGTTCAGGGTATCACCGGTAAAGCCGGACTTTTTCACGCACAGCAATGTCGTGATTATGGAACGCCGATTGTTGGTGGTGTCACGCCGGGCAAGGGTGGAACGGAAGTCGATGGTTTCCCCGTTTTCAATACGGTCAGCGAATCCGTAGAAAAAGCGGGAGCGAACACGGCTCTGATCTTTGTTCCCCCTCCTTTCTGTGCCGACGCCATCATGGAAGCGGCCGATGCCGGGATTAAACTCATCATCGCCATCACAGAAGGGGTTCCCGTTCTGGACATGGTGAAAGCGAGTAACTACCTGGAGAAAAAAGATTGCCGGCTGATCGGCCCGAACTGTCCGGGTGTGATTACACCGGGAATTGCCAAAATCGGTATTATGCCCGGCTATATTCACAAACCGGGTACTGTCGGCGTGATCAGCAAATCAGGTACGCTTACTTACGAAGCAGCTTGGCAACTGGGTAACGTCGGCCTTGGTCAATCTACCGCCATCGGTATTGGTGGAGACCCGATCATCGGAACAACCTTCATCGACCTGCTGGAACTGTTTGAAAATGATCCCGGCACCGAAGCGATCATGATGATTGGTGAAATCGGTGGTAACCTGGAAATTCAGGCTGCCGAATACATCAAAAAGCATGTGACGAAACCAGTCGCCGGGTTCATCGCCGGTCAGACCGCTCCTCCGGGCAAACGAATGGGCCATGCTGGCGCAATCATCTCCGGTGGAAGTGGAACTGCCGCCGAAAAAATGGCCGCTCTGGAAGACGCCGGTGTCGTCGTCGCTGCTACGACCGCCGACATGGGAACTTCCATGCTCAAAGCGATCGAAAAAGCGAAGAAGTCGAAGAAGTAATCAACGAAGTCAACGAAGAAGACACTGCTGGGATTCCTGGTAGTGTCTTCTTTTTTTGTCTGGAATTTATCGCCGTCACACCCTTCAATTTTATCTCGTTTCAGGTCTGCCTAAATCATGACTGCATCCTCGTTACCTGAAACCGTTCGGATTATTGAAGAGACGACAGAGCAGGGGCTGCAGCGGGGATTCCAACTGTATGTTTCTCAATATGGAGAGATCGTTGCGGATGCAGGTTTTGGAGAAGCTCGCCCCGGAATCCCGATGACTTCGGATAGCATCACGCTCTGGCTGTCTGCCGGGAAACCGGTCACGGCCGTGGCCATACTCCAACTCTGGGAATCGGGGAGACTTGGCCTCGATGATCCCGTCCAGCAGCACATCCCCGAGTTCGCTGGCGAAGAGCGTGCTGAGATCACCATCCGGCACCTGCTGACGCACACTGTGGGAATTAAACAGATCGCTCATGGTTGGCCCCAGGTCAACTGGGAAACCATTATTGAGCGGATTTGTGACGCGCCTTTACTAGAAGAATGGCCACCCGGGAAACGAGCCGCTTATCAACCGTCACTGACCTGGTTTCTGCTCGGAGAGATTATCCAGCGCATCACGGGAAGAAACTTCAGCGACTACATCGGACAGCAGGTATTCCTACCCTGTGGGATGGAAGACAGCTGGAATGGCATGCCACAAGAAGTGTTCGACGGTTACGGTGACCGGATCAGCATGATGTACCAACGTGAGCGGAACGAATTAAAAACGCTCGACTGGCACGAGGGCGGACGTTGTACCGCTCCCAGCCCCGGTAGCAACTGTCGAGGCCCCGCTCGCGAGTTGGGGCGGTTTTACGAAATGTTACTCCATGGGGGCAAAGGGCCCGACGACATCAACGTCCTGAAGTCTACTACGGTGGAACTGATGACTCGTCGAGTGAGGGAGAACCTATTCGACGAGACACTGCAATTCCTCGTCGATTTTGGCCTGGGGGTGATTATCAATTCGAACCGATATGGGGCAGACAAGGTTCCTTACGGATTCGGTCCGTATGCCGGTGACCACGCTTTTGGGCATGGTGGTTCCCAATCGTCCATCGGATTCGCCGATCCGGACAACGGCCTGGTAATCGTTGCTATCGCCAATGGGATGGCGGGCGAACCGAAGCACCAGCGCCGCGCGCGGGCGATCAACGCTGCGATCTATGAAGATCTTGGTTTGCACGGATAACTGTTACCTGCGGCACTATTTTCTGACCGCTGACAAACCATGGTGCAGGCTGGACGACCGCAGAGAGCAGCCGTCGTCGCATGTCGTTTTGTAATCGCCTCGCTGCAGATGCTGTGCTGGCATCAATTTCGGACAAATTTCCGAATACCGCTTTTCTGGCCTCTCTTTTGCATGATTAAAACTCCCAACGGAAATAGCTACTGAACTCTTCGAAATGGACGACATGACATTCTGAACGGGGAATGATCGGAGTAATTATCCAAGTTTAGATGAGGGTATCGCAGTCTGCCCGGACGGATGTTGGCGGACAGTTGTGACAGAGTCAGTGGCGTAGAGGAAGGGGTAGCCCAATCGCCGGACGGAAAGCGGTTGTGTTGCTTCCATGTTCTCTTGAAGAGGCAGAAGCCGATTTCAAATGCAGTTACGAAACGTTGCCAGCCCATTGCATTGCGTTTCGGGAATCGCCTTTGAAGCAATCGGTGGCGAATGCAGCTTCTTTGCCCGAAGTCGTCCGTGCTTGAAAAGGCACGGGCGGCTTCATTTTTTGAGCTGATAAATCTTATCAGTTAACCTCGAGAGTACGGTCCATTGGCGGCAACGGGAAGATTTGTCAGATCTTCTTTCATCGCGACGGCCACCTGTCGAGCCGCTTCGCGGGCGTCGTCAGCACTGATTCCAATGTAAAAGCAGGCCCGGAGGCGATGGGAACCCATGGCTCCCACGCCGATTCCCAGTTCACTTAACCGGGCGCCTAATTGCGACGCATATCCCAACTTGGGATCGATATCAAAGAAGACCAGGTTCGTTTCGACCTGATCGACATCGACGGTGATTCCGGGAACAGTCGCAACTTCCTCCGCGAAGATGCGAGCGTGGTCATGATCTTCCTGTAATCGGTCAATCTGATGATCTAACGCATACTGAGCCGCGGCGGCGAACATACCGGCTTGTCGCAGGGCGCCGCCGAAAATCTTACGGGCTCTTCGCGCTTTCTGAATGTCTGACTGTGATCCAACCAGAATCGATCCGATCGGGCAACCGAGTCCTTTGGAGAAGCAGAGCGAAATCGTGTCGATGTGCTGGCAAGCGTCGGCAGGAGAATATCCCTGCGAGACAACGGCGTTGAAAAATCGGGCTCCGTCCATGTGAACTTTCAAACCCTGTTCGTGAGCCCACTGGCCGAGGCGATTCAGATGTTCCTGTGAATAACTGATGCCTCCGCCCGCGTTGGTGGTATTTTCGATGCAGAGGAGACGCGAGGGTGTCAGGTGCTGGTCGTCGGCTCGTAGCATTCCGGCCAGGTCTTCGACATCAATTCGTCCCTGGTCGCCCGCGATAAACCGGGTAGAGACCCCGCTTAGAATTGCTGGTGCTCCTGCTTCCCAGCTCCCAATGTGGGCTTTCTCTTCCAAAATAATTTCGTCGCCACGTTGCGTGTGTGCCCAGACGCCCATCTGATTGGACTGAGTTCCCGAACAGGCGATCACAGCTGCTTCTTTACCGAACATCTGGGCGACATGCGCCTCCAATTTGTTAACGGTGGGGTCTTCGCCCGTCATGTCATCACCCAGTTCAGCCTCGATCATTGCCTGTTTCATGGCGGAGGTTGGGAGTGATTTCGTGTCACTGCGGAGATCAACAGCGTAAGAGGCCATCGGGCGTATTCTTTCTGAGAGACTTTAAGCGGGCAGGGAAGCGAGCGGAGAAGTCCAGATTTCGGACTTGGGGAGCGGCTTTACGCACAATCTAACGCATCGAGTCCCCGGCTGTAAACGTACACCCCGTACTGGCTAACACTCCAGCGATTGTTTACACTCTCAAACGAGGAATTGTAGCCCTGATTGCCATCTGATTTCCAATACCTGATTGAAAACCGAGTGACGATGTCCGACCTGAACCTGACGACCATTAATTGCCGCGAAGACGATGCCCGCCAACTGTTTACTGAGCTCCGTGAGAAGCTGAGCCCCCGTGGGGATATCGTTTCTGAGGCAGGTCGCCAACGGACAATTGAACTCTTCGGTGAGCCTCTCACCCCGCAGCAGGTCGTCGAGCGGATCTGTGCCGACATTCGTTCCGAGGGATTGCCCGCCCTGTTATCGTATTCCCAAAAACTGGATCCGAAAGAGGTGACGGCGGAGACGATGGTCGTGACGCCGGAGGAAATGGAAGCGGCCCACGCTAAAGCCGCCCCCGAGTATCTGGAAACGATTCGTCGCATTCGTAAGAACATTGTCGAATTTCAGGAAGCGATTCTGACCAGCGACGTCAAATTACTCAAAGAAGAAGGGGAAGCCCGCATCGATTTGCGACAGCGCTATCTCCCGCTCCGACGCATCGGGATTTGTGTGCCGGGTGGTGCGGCTGCGTATCCTTCCACACTGCTCATGACGGCCGTTCCCGCACAGGTCGCTGGTGTTAAAGAGATTGTCGTCGTCGTTCCTCCCACTGATTTCGGTGGATACAATGTCGACCTGCTTGCTGCCTGCCATGAACTGGGAATTAAAGAAGTCTACCGAGTCGGTGGAGCTCAGGCTGTGGCGGCCCTGGCCTATGGCGTCGAAGGGATTGAACGGGTTGATAAAATTGTCGGACCGGGCAACTTGTTCGTCGCCCTGGCCAAACGGCATGTCTTCGGTGAAGTCGACATCGACAGCATCGCCGGACCCAGTGAAGTGATTGTTCTGGCTGATGAAACGGCCAACCCCGCGTACATCGCCAGCGACTTGATCTCCCAGGCGGAACACTCACCCGGTTCCGGGGTCCTCATCACCTGGCACGAGCCACTCATTGAACAAACTCGTACGGAGCTGATTAAACAGCTCGCCGATTTGCCGCGTGGTGATCTGGCTCGCCAGAGTATGGAAGAACTGGGGGCACTGATTCTGGCCAAGGATGAAGAGGAAGCCGCCGAGCTCACGGATCTTCTTGCCCCCGAACACCTGCACATTTCGATGTCGGAACCGGAAGGGATGCTGGCCAAAATTCAGAACGCCGGTGCGATCTTCATGGGACACTACACGCCAGTTGCCTTGGGTGACTATGTCGCTGGCCCCTCGCATGTGTTGCCTACGGGGGGGACTGCCCGCTTTGCCAACGGTCTCTGCTCGAACGACTTTCTTAAACGATCATCCGTGATCTATTACAACGAACCTGCCCTCAAACTTCACGCCAACGACGTCCGCGACATGGCGGCCAAAGAAGGCCTGACCGCGCACAGTGCGAGTGTCGATATTCGGTTGAAGTAGACATAGTACGTCGGGACGCTAAGCACATTTCAACGTGTAGCTTGTTACTCCGCCTTCAGGAATCCTCTTACATCATATCCTCTTGCATTATTTCGATATGGGTAAGTGAATTGTCGAGGATGAACGTTACTGGGCCGATGATCATCAGACAGACGGCGGCGACTGCAGAAATTGTGAACGGTTTCCAGGCTTAGTTCCAGTAACGGTTAACTTCCCAGTATGCCGACGATGTACAAAAAAATTCCACCACTCCAACAGATAGTGGGATTTTGCGAAATGTCCTACCGCTGAATTGCATAGACGAGAACGAAGAAGGGGATAAAGAGACAGAATAGTCCCCGTATAAGAGTCTCTTAGAAGGCGATGTTGACGCCCCAAATCTAGCCAGAAAGAATCAACAGAAAGAAGATGAACATTAAGAAACTAAAAATGCCGGCATGACACTGTTTCAGAATTGCTTTTTCCGAAACTAAATCACTTGCATGAAAGGGCTTTCTATCGAAACATTAACGTTTCGTTTTTTGGCCTCAGGACGGTCAACGGGCCCATGAATAATTGTGGCTGTAATACAGAAGAAGAAAAAGAAAAAGACTGATGACAGAATCAGAAAAACAGGGTATTTCGCTTTATCCCATTGATACATTATAAATCCGGTCATGCTGCCAGGTGTGAGAATGTACTGCCAAGGTTCTTTAATGTTCTGGTAGTAGGCCACGATGAGCCACACAATTCCACCGATCCCAACGGGAATACAGCCGATACCCATATAGAGAATGAGGTCCGCGATTAATTTCATTGAAAACTTCTCGATAAAATCAATGATAGGAATGAGATACAAAGTGTTTGTTTGATGTCACTTTCAAAAACGACCTATTCCCAATCTACCTGCTAGCTTCTTATCAATACAGCCCCATTGTTGCTCCGCCTAGCAGATTCTTCATCGTATATTCTTCGATCAAGGTCCAGTCGGGTGTGACGCCCATACCGGGTTTGTCAGTGATCGAGATGGTGGGGAAGTCGATCACGAGTGGGTCCTCGACCAAGCGGACTTGGTGGTAAGCGGGGCCCATGATGTCGCCCGGATATTTTTCGACGTTCATGTTGGCGGCACCGACGACCAGATGACACATCGGAGCCGAGGCGATATCCCACTCCAGGTTGGAACCGATGCTGCAGGCGACGCCATGTTCTTCGGCCAGTTTGACGATTTCTAAGGATTTCCGCAGGCCGCCGTTTTTGCCAGGGTACACGCTGATAACGTCGCATGCTTCGTGACGTAGACACTCACGCGCGTCGGCCAGATCGAAGCAGATGTCGTCTGCCATCACCTCCGGTTTGATTGCTTTGCGAACATCGGCAAGTGCTTTGAAATCTCCTCGAGTGGTTGGCTGCTCAAAGAGAGCGACATTGCAGTCGTCGACCGCCTCCGCCATTTTGATAGCCGTGGGACCATCGAATCCACAGTTGGCGTCCATCACCATTTCGAGGTCAGGGCCAATTGCTTCCCGGACTGTCTTGATGCGTTCGATATCTTTTTCAAGATTCGTACCGACTTTGACTTTGATCGTGGTGAATCCTAGTGCAACGAGTTCCTTGGCTCGATTGAATGCCCGCTCCGGATCGTAAGCACCCATAGAGAACCGACAGGGAATCTTGAGTGACCGGGCGGCACCGCCGATTAATTCGTAAACAGGCTTTCCCTGATCTTTGCCTTGAATATCCCAGCAGGCATTTTCAATCGCACACTTGGCGAACCAGTTACCATAGGCGATCTGGTCCATGATTTTGTCGAGCCCTTCGATGTCGTAGGGATCGTGTCCGATCAATGCTGGAGCGAACATGTTCTCGATAATAGCCGCGGTTCCCCAGACCGTTTCTCCACTCCAGCAGGCGGTGATACTCGCTTCGCCCACGCCATCGATATCGGCATCGGTTTCAACTCGGACGATGACGTATTCAGAGACTTCGTATTGACCGAGCGCCGAGATCATTTTGAATTCCGGTTTCAAAGGAACACGGACAGGGTAGGTCGTAATACGAGTAATTTTCATAGAGGTGATTCCAGCGAAGGGAAAATGAAGTGCGCAAAAAAAAGGTTCAGCAAATTTGCTGAACCTTTTATATCAAAGACGGTTTATCGAAGCGACCTTAGCGGGCCACACTTGTGTTTTTCCGTTAGCAGTTACTCTTTTACAACTGTCCGCGGTATTGGACGAAGCCTTCCAGGGCGTAGAACTCGGGGAGGCCAAGTTCGTCATACACGCGTGCCGTGGATGTGGTGCGGTCTTCGGCGCGGACCCAGAACTCGCGTGCGTCGCTACCTGGGAAGAGAGCCTGATCTTTCTGTGATTCGTGAGCGAAGATTGCCGTTCGTTTGCGATGAACGACGGCTGGTGAAAGTGGAACAGCCCGTTCGATTTCGTGCGGTTCGTATTCTTCCCAGGCACCTCGGTACAACCAGACTTCGGTTTCGATGCCTTCCGCTTTAACGACATCGAGGGCTTTGATAATCGCCTGAGCACAGACACGGTGAGTTCCGTGTGGGTCGGACAGATCGCCAGCGACGTAAATCTGATCCGGTTTCAGTTCACGGAGCAGGTTCGCGACGATCTCGACATCGGCTTCTCCAATAGGATTCTTTTTCACATCCCCCGTCTGATAGAAAGGCATGTCGAGGAAGTGCAGTTTTGATTCCGGAACTCCTGCCTGAATTGCTCCGGCAGCCGCTTCGGTTTTACGAATCAACCCTTTTATAGATTGAATCTCGGGAGAGTCAGGTTCGCCAGCAATTTTCTCTTCGAGGTCACTCATCAGCTTTTTGTAGAGTTGAGCAGTTTCGCCTGAATCGAGTTTGAACAGTTCCAGGAATTGATTCACAAACTTGGTGTGTCGGCTGGCATCTTCGTCGAAGACGGCGATATTTCCGCTGGTCATGTAAGCGATGTGCATGTCATGACCTTGATCGGCCAGAGTGATCAACGTACCACCCATGGAGATGACGTCATCGTCCGGGTGCGGGCTGAAGCAGATCGCCGTGATCGGTTTGTCGCCACCCGGTTTATTGCAGATGCCGCTTTGCATGTCGAGGAAGACTTCATGGACGATCTCTTCACACGATTTGTTGCATGCTCGCAGCAGGTTAATCAGGTGATTCTCCATGAAGTCCGCTTCTTCCAGTTTCAGCAATGGTTTTTTAACCCGTTGCGACAACCAGATGACGGCTTTCTTAACCAGCAGCGGTGTCCATTCGACAAGTCCGGCCATCCACGGAATGCGGACAGCGGTCAGCTGGCTGGCTGCGGCGGAGTCGATGACAAACATCGAATTCGGATGTTTCTGCAGGAAGGTCGAAGGAACCTGGTCAGTGACTTCGTCTTCAACGGCAATCCGAGTAATCTTGGATTTGTGTTCTCCGAGAGCCAGCATAATGATCTGCCGGGCGTTCATGATGGTGTTAACACCCATCGTGACAGCCTGCATCGGCACATTTTCCTCACCGTAGAATTCGCCGGCGGCATCTTTACGGGTTTTAGGATCGAGGGCTACCAGGCGAGTTGTTGAGTTCCGAGAGCTACCTGGTTCATTGAAACCGATGTGCCCGGTTCGACCGATCCCGAGCAGTTGGATATCGAGCCCACCCGCTTCCTGAATTTTGCGTTCGTAATCGTCACACCAGGCTTCGACCTTTGCCAGGGGAACCGTTCCATCGGGAATGTGAACGTTCTCTTTGGGGATGTTGATGTGATGGAACAGGTTTTCCCACATGAAGCGGTTATAGCTGTGGATCGAATCTGGTTCCATTGGCCAGTATTCATCGAGGTTGAAAGTCAGTACGTTGGTAAAGTCGAGACCTTCTTCTTCGTGCAGACGAATAAGCTCGCGGTAGACACCAATCGGGGTCGAACCGGTCGCGAGACCCAGAACGGCGTTTTGACCGGCCCCCTTTTTTTCGCGGATCAAGGTGGCAATCTGACCAGCCACATAACGATCCACTTCTTCCGATAGTTCAAACGCCAAGGTGGGCATCTTGGTGTGATGAATCCGCCGCGGTTGCGGAGCTGTTTGAGAAGAATCCGAGGTCGGGATCGTCGATTGAGACATCTGTTTTCTGTTCCTGATTGAATTTCTGGTTTCTGTGACGAGCACAGAGAGCAACTTACTACTGGCTTGTTAAGATTCTTTGACCACACGGTATGATTCGGTGGACGGTTGTCAGTTCGCCGGTCGACTTCCGAATAATCGTTGATGGCAGTCGGCCATTGCTAATTCTTGCCGTGACCGCTTCGTGTCACGTTGGGGCAGGGAAGAGGTTGGAAAGACATTCTGAGAGGAGACTGTTTCTTTTTGCGGGAATGTCATTTATCTTAGCGACTTACCGCCTTCCCCGTACCATGTCATTCCCTCAGTTTGGTTCGGCGTCTTCCGGTGGGCAGATGCCTTCTTCGGGACGGGTAGAACCGGTCTGAACTCAGTTTTCGGATAGTGTTTAAATGTTCCCTGCTTTTTGCCGGAACGACCCACTGATTTCCTGTTTCCGCTGACTCTTCTATCAAAACTGGAAAGAGAACATATTTCAATGTCTCACAGCTCAAAAACACCTCGAATTCTGGCTATTCATGCTCATCCTGACGATATTGAGATTTTGTGCGCTGGAACTTTGATCCGACTTCAGGAAGCGGGCTGCGAGATCCACCTGAGAACCATGACTGCGGGAGATTGCGGTAGTGCGGAAATGTCGGCCGAACACATCGCCCGCAAACGCCTGCAGGAGGCCCAGGCGGCCGCCGATTTGATGGGAGCCAGTTACGATTGTCTTCATTTTCTGGACCTGCAAATTGTTCACGATAATGAAAGTCGCCGCCGCGTGACGGAAGAACTGCGACAAGTTCAACCTGACATTGTCATCACCGCTCCGCCAGTCGACTACATGAGCGACCACGAAATGACCAGTCGTCTGGTCCGCGACGCCTGCTTCAACGCGGCCGTCCCAAATTACGACACCCAGGCGGAAAGTCCGGCTCTTCCGATGAGTCAAATCCCGTATCTTTATTTTGTCGATCCAGTGGGAGGTGTCGACTACTACGACAATCCGATCGACCCCGAGTTTATCATCGATGTCAGCCGTCAATTTGAACTCAAACAGAAAATGCTCGCCTGCCACGAAAGCCAGCGGGCCTGGCTTCGCAAACAGCATGGCATGGACGAGTACCTGGAAAGCAGCCTCCGCTGGAGCGAAACCCGAGGTTCCCAGATCAAAGCCCAATACGGCGAAGGCTTTCGCCAGTACAAAGGACACCCCTATCCCCACGATAATCTGATTCAGGAAATCCTAGGGCAGGGACCGTTGGTGGTGTGAGAATAATGTAAGGCCATTATAACGCTGGCATTACACCCTTACAGGACGGGTAATTATCGCATCCCCAGAATTTTTGACCCTTCTTCTCACCACGAGATGCCGTCCTCAATTTCATATGGGACTGGCATTTGGGACAGAGAGGTGTTGCAGTCCTTTCGGTAGTTTGTGGAGTCGAATTTTCTACAATCGAGTGTGATTGGCCATTAATGTGAACTAAAATGATATTGCGAAGCTCAGAAATAGAGTAGCTCTTTGCTGCTCGCACTCGTAAGAGAGCAATTCCAGTCGACTCGCATATCTCTTTCAAAAAATCATCGCGTTCGATCGTCTTCTTGTTGGTTCGATGTGAGGAATCATCAAGTTCAATAATAAGTTGTGGCTTCATAGTTTGGGGAGAGCACAATAAAAAATCGACATGCTTACGATCTATTTTATTCCTTTTAGTGATGTACTCTTCGTCGTTGGTGGGCTGAAAAATGTCAATCCAACGTACTTTCGTTGCCAGAAAATAGTCATCTCCAATTGCGGAAACGAGGCAATGGTGAAATGAGAGTTCCGCCGGAGTATGTAAACTGTCTTTCAGCGAATACGTAAGCTTCTTTCCTGCTGTTTCTTCATTACTATCAGATCGATTAAGTCTGAATCCGACGAAATCAAGTAAAGCGACGAGGCATCCCTGAGGCTGAGAAATCTGGTTCATCGGCGAACTTTTCGCTTGGAAATGTATCGTAAATGAGTTAGCTGGATTGGCAGCACAAGTAGACGTGTGGTGATATTAATTAAGAGATGGTGTTGAATTCAACAATGTCAGAGCTCATCATAATCCAATTCGAATGTGTCACCTGCTTTGATATCGCCCGACTTTAAGCCTTTGAGAAACCAGCGGGTTCTTTGTTCGGAGGTGCCGTGCGTGAAGGACTCGGGGACTACGTACCCGCGACCTTGCATTTGCAGCCGGTCGTCGCCGATGGCGGAAGCAGCTGTGAGCGCTTCTTCAATATCCCCCTCTTCGAGAATCTGCCAGTTCTGCTGAGCATGATGGGCCCAGACTCCGGCGAGAAAATCGGCCTGTAATTCCAATCGGACGGAAAGTTCGTTCGCCTGTTCTTCGCCAGCCTGCTGTTGCAGTCGGTGGACTCGATTGCTGATGCCCAGCAGATTCTGGACATGATGCCCCACTTCATGGGCGATGACGTAAGCTTGTGCAAAGTCACCGGGGGCGTTTAAACGGCGTTCCATCTCTTCATAAAAGCTGAGATCGATATAAACTTGCTGGTCTGCGGGGCAGTAGAAGGGGCCTGTGGCTGCCTGCTGAAATCCACAAGCGGACTGCACGCGTTCACGGAAAAGGACGAGTTTGGGGTCGCGGTAATTACTGCCCATCTGAGAGAACAGATCGGCCCAGACTTCTTCGGTATCGGCTAAAACGACGGAGACGAATTGAGCCAGTCGATCTTCTTCTGGATCGATCTGATTAGCACCCGCTCCAGGAGCCTGCGGATTGTTGGCCTGCTGTTGCATCAATTGTTGTGGATCGCCACCCATCAAAAGATAGATGATGATGATTGCAATTCCCAACACGCCCCCTCCGGCAAAGACGGGGCCTCGAGTCCGTTGACCTCGACGGTCTTCCACATTACTGCTGCCGCGTCGTCCCTTCCAGCGCATAGTAACTTCCCTTTATCAAATCTTATCCAGGGTAATCGTGGTGGTATTGCGAGTCCGAGGATTCATTCTGCTTTAAACTGGAGTGAAACTCGGAGCCGCCAGCGTGAACTGTCTTGCGCTCTAGAGAGCGAGAGCCTGCTGACATGTGCCTTTATGATAACTGGGCCCACCGATAAATCCATCTATGAATGAATCTTCAATCCAAATTTAGGAACGTCTTCAATAGCAGAGAATTCGATCATTCTCCTTTGATCTGTTCTTCCCATTGTTGCAACGACTGTCGGGCATTTTCGGCCCAGGGGCCCCGGCTGTCGAGATGGAGATACGTCTGCCAGTGCGATGCTGCTTCCGAATGACGCCCGAGTTGTTGCAGAACTTCGGCCAGATGATAGATGGCATCGGGGTAATCGGGATGCAGCGCCAAGGCGGCTTGGAAATAACGCGTCGCTTCGGGATGCCTGTTTTGTTCCGCGTATAAACAGCCCAACTGGGTCCACGCTTCCAGATAATAAGGGTCATGCTCCACGGTGGTGTGATATCGTTCGATCGCACCGGCTAAATTGTTCTGGCGATACAACGTCTCTGCCAGATGAAAATGGAATTCCGCCTTCGTTGGAACAAGCTGAATCGCCTGTCGAAATCCCCAGAGTGCTTGGTCAAGTTGGTTTGAATCCAATGCCCGACAAGATTCCTGAAAGAGAACATCGGGATTATCGGAGGAGAACTTGTCCTGATCCGATTCTGTGGGAAAGGTGATGGTCGATTCGTCGTCTTCGGTAGCCGAATCCTCGTCTGAGGGGTTGAATTCAAAGAATCGTTGCCCGCTGGCAGGTTCGAGTAGTCCAATGCCATCTCGTAACAGCAGGTGATGATCGTGAACGAGCAGTTCCAGCTGGGCGAGGGGCCGATCCACATTCGGGAAAATGCTTTCGAGCTTCCGCAGACCCGATTCGATCTGTGTAGGTGAAATACCGGAGTTGAGAAGTAACAACAAACGTCGGACACCGGCGACCTGCTGGAAATCAAAATAAGGAAGCCGATAGACTTTCTTAACCGCCTTGATGAGACCGCGGCGTTCCCAAGCCCGGATTTGATTAACAGAGACATCTAATGCTTTGTGCAGCATGGCGGGCGTATAAAGTTTGTGCGATTCCTGATCTGGTTCCTGTAGCTCGATCAGTTGCAACCATTCCGATTCCTGCAGAATTCGCAGGGGATGTCCGATGTGAAGTAGATCTGCTGCCTCTTGTATCTTGACCGAGGGTTGTCCATCTTCTTCGAGTGGCCAGCCCTCTTCTCCAACAACTAACATCGTGTTCTGGCGTCCCAGGTGTTGGGTCGCCGTTCCTCCCTGTTGCTCCGTCATCTCGAACGCCTGCTGGTGAGTCATCGACGCCAGTGTTCCCGTGAAGGCGATGCGTTCCCCCTGCAGCGGTGGCGACGATTCCGGCAGGGGAATTTCCGCGTCACTAAAATGCTCAGGAGTGAGCGGCTCTGGGCTGGGATGCTCTGGTTCGGACATGGATTCATCGTTTGAGAGAGTAGACGCGGCCGGCAATTCGGTCAAAATCGCAGAGGTCCCGCACGTCAGGTAGTTTCCAGATAACGTAGTTTACCATTTTTACGCTCAGAAAGGAATTTTCCGAACACTCCTCGTAGGAAAAGAGACGTGTAGTGTGGAGGAATCTGTGGTTAAGTGTCCAATCTGGGAAGAGGGGGCCTGCTGGCGTAGCTGGCAATTCTCAAAACCCGGAATTGAGAGCATGCCCCGCTACAATTCTGACTCAAAAATCGCTAGGATCAGGCAGGTAGAGGCCGCTTCGAGAAATGATTAGAGAGATGATTTGCTCAGCCTCGTCTCTGCCGGCTTAACCGACGCAAACCAGAAACAGGTTTCCTTTTTTTCTGACCACGTAATTGCAGGAGAAGTTGGCGCATGTCGTCTGCTCAGGATACGACCCAATCGGTATTACAGTCACAAGACCCCGCTATCTGGGCGGCCATCAGTCATGAGGCCACCAGACAGAAAGAGGGTCTGGAATTGATCGCTTCCGAAAACTATACAAGTGCCGCAGTGATGCAAGCGGCCGGAACGATTCTGACGAACAAGTACGCTGAAGGATATCCAGGTCGCCGTTATTACGGAGGTTGCGAGTTCGTTGACGATGTCGAAACGTTGGCGCGCGATCGGGCCTGCAAATTGTTCGGAGCCGAACATGCCAACGTGCAACCTCACGCCGGTTCTCAGGCGAACATGGCCGTCTTTATGACATTACTGAAACCGGGCGACACCTTTCTGGCGATGGATCTCTCTCATGGAGGCCATTTGACGCACGGTATGGGGCTGAACTTTTCCGGTAAGCTCTACAACGCTGTTCATTATGGTGTGCGCGAATCAGATCATCGG
The DNA here is from genome assembly GCF_007750395.1 of Polystyrenella longa. Taxonomy (GTDB): domain Bacteria; phylum Planctomycetota; class Planctomycetia; order Planctomycetales; family Planctomycetaceae; genus Polystyrenella; species Polystyrenella longa. The sequence goes on from NZ_CP036281.1 coordinate 1,854,154, forward strand.
ATCGACTTTGATCAGGTTGCCAAGCTGGCTAGAGAGCATCAACCGAAGCTGATCATTGCGGGGGCATCTGCTTATCCTCGCGAGATCGACCATCCTAAATTCGCCGAGATCGCCAAAGAGGTCGGTGCCAAACTAATGGTCGACATGGCGCATTATGCCGGATTGGTTGCAGCAGGGCTGCACAATAACCCGGTTGAAGTCGCCGACATTGTTACTTCGACTTCGCATAAAACCTTGCGAGGTCCGCGAAGTGGTTTTGTGCTTACCAATGCAGAACTGGGCAAGGCTATCGACAAAACTGTCTTCCCCGGTTTGCAAGGTGGTCCATTAATGCACATGATCGCCGGCAAAGCGATCTGTTTTGAAGAAGCGATGCAGCCTTCCTTCAAACAATACGGACAGCAGATCATCAACAACGCCAAAGTACTCGCCGAGACATTAGTTGCTGGTGGCATCGAGCTCGCGAGCGGTGGAACAGACAACCACCTGATGCTGGCAGATGTTACGACCATAGGCTTGACTGGTAAAATCGCCGAAGAAGCTCTCGATAAAGCGAGTATCACCGTTAACAAAAACATGATTCCTTACGACAAGCGAAAACCGCTTGATCCAAGTGGAATTCGTATTGGTACTGCCGCTTTGACAACCCGTGGCATGAAAGAAGACGAAATGCGGAAAGTCGGAGCCTGGATTCTGCAGGTTCTGGATGCCGCTGACGATGAAAAGAATATCAATCAGGTTCGTACAGAAATTCAGGAGTTCACTGCGGACTTCCCCGTACCAGGCATCGCCTAAACCGGATCTGTCATTATTGGAAGATCAATCAAAAAGCCTCTCGGAAACAGGAGTTTCCGAGAGGCTTTTTTTGTTTTGGAATGATCAGCAAAGCATTTAATCAGCAAAGCGTATAATCCGAAAAGACTTAATTCGCATTGCCGGCCGCAATCTGTAACTGCTCTAAGGGAACGATCGCATTCATGCTGCCAGATCGAAAACCTTCGAGATCGATCGTAATGTATTCAAAACCCAGCTCATGAAATTTCCGACTGATTTGCTCGCGTGTCGTCGGTTCAAGGAGTCTGGTCATTGCTTCCAACGGGACTTCAATCCGGGCAAGTTGGTTTGCTTCGTGACGAACCCGTAGTTCACGCAGGTTCAATTCTGTTTTGAGAAATTGCTCGGCGGCATCTACTCTTTGGACTCGTTCCGGGGTGACCGAGACACCGTAGGCAATTCGGCTGGAAAGGCAGGGGGTGGCTGGTTTGTCCCAGACAGGAAGTTCCCAGTAATGGGCCAGTTCGCGGACTTCCTGCTTATTGATTCCGATTTCCAGCAGCGGACTACGAATTTCATGTTCCTTTGCTGCCTGCATACCGGGGCGATGATCCCCCTGGTCGTCAAGATTTGCACCGTTCACGATGACATCAACCTTCAGTTCCTGTTGACGCCCTACCAGCTGAGTGTACAGCTCTGTTTTACAGAAATAGCAGCGATTCGATTGGTTCTTCAAGTAATCAGGATTTTCAAATTCGTCCGTCGTAATGACTTGATGTCGTATACCAATCAACTCGGCCAACCGTTTGGCTTCTTCGAGTTCTCCACTGGCCAGCGACAACGAGGACGAAGTTACGCCGACCGCTTGATCTCCACAGGCGAGCTGAGCTGCTTTGGCGACGACGGTGCTGTCGACCCCCGCCGAAAACGCAACTGCCACGCGACCGTAATTACGCAGGAGGTCGAGCAATTGTTCCAGTTTATACGCGAGTTCAGTAGAAAGAGCAGGCATATCAGGGCCAGATCGTGTTAACGTGGAGAGGCATTCTCCACGGAGGTCAGAAGATATTAAGTTGGAAGGTTGTATGAAGTGTAGAAAGACGAGGGGTGGGGAATCATCGCCGGGTTTTCATTCCTTCCTGCTATAGTATAATTGGGACACCCCTTTCGGGGAGACCTCAATGCCCGAAATTAGTGCCGGAAACTCAGAGTTCTCTCTCTGAATCGAACAAATCCACATTGCTGACTCACAATGTGGACCCTCAATGCTGAAAAGCGAAATCACTTCGAAAACATCTCGACTAGGAACTTTTATGAACGGGACGCACGTTTTTCGACCTCGATTGATGATTCTGCTGGTGATGTTAGCGGTCAGTCTTTATTCCGGCATTGGAATCTCATCCAGCCTGTTCGCAGGTGAGAAAGAAACTGCGCTCAGACCCATCCGTCAGGCGTTATTGAAATCGTCCCGCTTTGCGAAGCGTAAAGACATCGCCCAGGCGACTCAACTATTGGATGAGGCAACGCAACAGCTCGAAGCGTGGAAAACGAAATATAAGGTCGCCCCTGAGGATCGAACCTATAAGGCACTATTGGAGTTGATGGAAGAACGTCGGGCGGATCTCACGGACAGCAATGAGCCCAAAGGACAAATGCCGGAACGTAAAAACCGCAATTCCAAGGTTTCTTTCTCGCGTCACATTATTCCCATTTTGCAGGAAAACTGCTTTTCCTGCCACGATGACCAAGCGGCTGGCGGACTTCAGCTGGATACCCTCGCTGGCATGCGGAAGGGGGGCAAGGGTGGCCGGATTCTCGAACCGAAGAACCCGAAGAATAGTCTGATTATGCAGCGATTGATCGCCACGGGCGAACGGCGAATGCCCAAAGATGCTGATCCTCTGGATCGGGAGCAACTAGTCGTTCTTAACGACTGGATTCTGCAAGGCGCCGAAATCGATCAATTTAAAGTCGAGGAAGAGAAGACTGAAAGCTCGATGGAAAAACTGCAAGTTGCCCGTCCGACGGGTAACGAGACGGTCTCTTTCAAAAAAGATATCGCGCCATTCTTCGCTCGTCTTTGTATGAACTGTCACAACGATCAACAGTCACGCGGTGGTTTGTCGATGTCCACGTTTGAAAAACTACTGAAAGGGGGCGAGAGTGGTGAAGTTCTCGTTCCCGGAGACTTGGATAGCTCGCGTCTCTTTCGTTTGACGGGTGGTTTGGAACTCCCACGGATGCCGAATAACGAGGCGAGACTGACGCGTAAGAATTACGAAGATCTGAAGAAATGGATTGAAGAAGGAATTAAGTATGACGGCGATGAACCGTCAGAACCTCTGACATCCCTGCTTCCTGATGAAGCCGAACTGGCGCGGCAGCGATTTGAGAAAATGCCTGAAGAAGAATTTCGCAAGCATCGCCTTGATGAGTCTTTGCAAATCTGGAAACGGATCGGTTCAGGTAATGAACCGACAGTAGTGGAAACGGATCACTTCCTGATCCTTGGCAACGTTCCAGAAGAAAGATTGCAACAAGCTGGAAAATGGGCGGAACAATCATACTCATCTCTGCAAACCCGGTTTAATGATTCAGAAAAACCAGCATGGAAGGGGCGACTGGCGGTCTTCATAACAGCCGATCGGTTTTTGCATGGTGAGTTCTTCACTTATATGAAAAAAGGTGAACTAGAAAACTATCCGGCTGGGATCGTTCAGGTGACACCAGCGAATGCAACGGCTTTTGTGGAATTGATGGACTCAGGTGATCAGCCGACTGGCGGAACTCCGGGAATGCAATTTCAATTACAACATCTCGTGACGGAGGCATTTCTCAGTCGAGGAGGAGTTAAATTCCCCGACTGGTTCCGAAGTGGAATGTCGCAAAGAATTGTTCTCGAAGACAACACAATTGATCAAAAAAATGTCTGGGCTCGGAGTCTGAACTCGCGTTTAGTCGGATCAATCAAGAAAATCGCGGAACGTCGTTCGAAAAATGGAGAACTTTTTACCGACGGATTCTTCACTCCGGCGGAACTTGATCTGTATGGATTTGCCCTTGTAGAGAAATTGAGTCGATATATGGAACCGAAAAAACTTGACGCCGTCGTTGCGGCGGTTCGCGCGGGTGTCGATATTAACGCTGCGTTTACTCAAGTGGGTGTTCCGAACATGGATGCAATTGAGCGAAATCTGGTGATTGAACTCCAAGATCGAGCCCGCTGAGTTGTGCTTTTAAGGATGCTCCGAACTCTCTCAAATCTGGTAAAATCCATCGGCCTCATTCACGCTTCCATCCATATTCCCTAGAATGAATTCTGCAACCGAGTACGAAGGAAATCGTTGTTTCTTCGATCGGCAGTCGTTCTTCGAACTTTGATTTCAGGTGTGGCATGAGTGATGTGATTGTCGTGGGGGGCGGAGTGATCGGATTGTCGATCGCCTGGAAACTCGCCGAGCAGGGCGCCCGCGTACAATTAATCGAACAGACCCAGGTGGGCCGCGAAGCGTCCTGGGCGGGGGCGGGAATGCTTCCCCCAGCGTCTCTCGATATTGCAACCGACCCACTGGCACGCTTGCGGGCCCTCAGTCACCCACTCTGGCCCGATTGGTCAGCCCAAATCCGCTCCGAAACAGGTATTGATAACGGTTTTAGACCGTGCGGAGCACTGGAACTCGCTTATTCTGAAACAGAACTTCAGCAGACCGAATTACAACTGCAGAAGGAAGGTGCCGAATATCACCTCCTGACAGCCTCCGAACGCAAAGCCCAATTCCCTGCCGTTTCACCAGAAATTCCCTATACGCTCTTTCTTCCCGAGATGAGCCAGGTACGAAATCCCCGACATTTGCGAGGCCTGGTGGCGCTTTGTCACCGGCACGGGGTGGAAATCATCGAGGGGGAACCAGTGGTGGGGTTTGAAACGGTAGGAGGCAAAGTTACGGGGGTTCGAACATCGAGATCCGAATATCAGGCGGAACGCATCTGCCTCACCACGGGAGCCTGGTCGAAACAGATCGGGAGTCTCTTGGGGCTGAATGTTCCTGTTCGTCCAGTACGAGGTCAAATCGTTCTGCTGCGTCATCAACCTTTGCCGTTCACCAGCATATTACAACATCGGGAGCAGTATCTCGTTCCGCGACCGGATGGTCGAATTTTAATTGGGGCGACGATGGAAGAGGTTGGATTCCTGAAAGCGAACACCGTATCGGGAATCTCTAACTTGTTAGAGTTCGCCGCACAGACAGTCCCCGCGCTCTCGGGTGCGGATGTCGAACGAACCTGGGCGGGGTTGAGGCCGGGGTCTCCTGATAATATTCCGTTTCTAGGTCAAACAAGCGAGTGGGACAATGTCTATTATGCCTTCGGCCATTTTCGTGATGGTTTGCAGCTCTCTATGGGAACTGCCCTCGTGATGTCCCAACTTTTACTCGATCAGGAAACGAGTCTTGATCTCGCTCCTTATGCTCTTGAGCGTCCGTGAGCCGCTTTTCTTTAAATAGCTTCTATCCTAATGTATCCCTACCTCTTTAACGAAAGAGTTCCACCGTGCGTGCAGTCGTTCAGCGGGTTAGCCGTGCTTCCGTTACGGTCGAGGGGCAGGTTACTGGCCAGATTAATCGTGGGTTTCTTGTTCTCATGGGCGTTGAGGCCGAAGACAGCGAGTCCGATATCGATTATCTACTTCGCAAGATTCTCGGACTCCGTGTGTTTGAAGATGCCGATGGCAAAATGAACCTCGATATTCAGGAAGTCGGGGGCGCCTTATTAGTCGTGAGCCAGTTCACGCTCCTCGGTGATTGCCGGAAGGGGCGTCGTCCGTCGTTCATTACAGCGGCAGGGCCGGATAAAGGGCGATCATTTTATGAACAATTTGTGACGCAGGCACGGCAGACTGGAATTGATGTGGAAACGGGCCAATTTCAGGCGCATATGGATGTCGAACTCGTGAATGACGGCCCCGTCACCATTCTTCTGGACAGTCACAAACTGTTCTGAAACCGTTTTTCAGTGATGTGATCGAGATTCTGAGTCGTTTTGCAGAAAATGGTCTTTTGCCCAAATAGCCAATTGTTCTATACTTCACGACTCAAAATCAGGGGAGCGTTCCGTATCGAGGGCCAGATCGGACAACCCAGTAGATAAAAACAGCGCTGCAAATCCAGGAACGGTTCACCCGTCTCCGGAAAAAATGGAGTCGCTGTTAATAACTTGATTCAAGCGTTTAGAACCATCCTGAAATCCGGTTGTGGCTGTTTTGAGGCTGCAATTCAAAGGCTGTTTGCCTCATCAGAGGGTTTCAGGTCCGATAATAGTGTTCCACTCAGACAGGGAAGTCCGCCATGTGGTACGATCTGTTGATTTTCGCCATTCTTATTTACGCCATCATTCGCGGAGCGATGAAAGGGCTCGTCTGGCAGCTCGCCGCGATAGCAGCGATCGTGCTTTGCTTCTTCTTCGCTGAATCGGCATCCCTGTTGCTGGCTCCCTACATTGGATTGAATCCTCCGCTCGACCGTTGGGTTGCCATGCTCTTTCTGTACTTCATTTTCTCCTTTGCCTCCTTCGCGCTGGCCCGAGGTTTGAAAGAAGGATTGGAAAAAGCCAAGTTCGACGACTTCGATCGCCATTTGGGTGCCTTATTCGGTCTTGTTAAAGGGGTTGTGTTTTCGATCGTACTCACGTTTTTCGTGGTTACCATTTACGACGAAAGCCGTACCTTCATCATGGGAACGCACTCCGGTTATTATGCGGCCATCATTATGGATCGCATGCACCCAGTGATGCCGGAAGGTTTGTCCGAAATGTTGGAACCCTACATTCACAAGCTCGACAGCGACAACATCGACTTACAGCATGCTCACGACGGACATGAGCACACCGGGGAGTCTGGCGGGTTTAAAGGAATTGATTTTGGATCAATTTTCAGTGGAGGAAGTTCTGGCTCCGATTCGGGGTCTGGCGACGCATTTGATTCCCCTTTTCAATCGCCCAGCACCAATATCAATAACAATCAAGCGGATCCCCTTCTGATATTCGTGCGCAATCTGCCTGCGAATCTAGTGTCGGATCAGCTCAAATCGCAAATGATTACTGCCGTCGAACATACCGCTCCTGAGGACCGAACCGAGTTACTTTCTCATCTGAGTAGTGGCGTGCCCAGCCTGATGGAAAAAGTGGCCCGAGAATGGTCGAACGGGAAACCGCAGGATCAGACGATCAATTCTTCGCGTCTGGAACAGATGCTGAACGGTATCGCCAGTATGTACGGCGAGACAGAGCTTTCTCAGCGTGCAGTTCGAGATGAAATCGACACCGCATTATACGGTTTGCCGGAGCCAGTCGCGCAAGCAGCTGTTCAGGATTGGCATGCAGACTTGATGGGCTTCCAAGGTGATCCCGATCCTCAAACCACGATTAACACACCGCTGAATGAACGAATTCTCCGCCAGCTGCAGCGGGCGGGAATCGGCCTGAATCAGTTGTCGAGCAAACTGCAAAATCAGTTGCGAGCCACTGCGAATCGCTAGAGCGCATTCCAGATAACCGTAGCGTGTTCTGGCGGCGTCGCCTGCTGTTTGTAAGGGCTTTTCGGGACCGATAGCCGCCACACTTATCCTGGACAGCATCTAACGGGTTGAATTCGGTTGTTTGCTCTTATTCGGCGTCGAGATCGGAGTCGATATTTATCCAGCGTCCTTCTTCGGACGAGACGAGTACGGCATCGGCGACAGCTTGTGCCAGCGCTCCGTGGTCGAATCCGGGGATTGCATCGCGCTCTTCCACGATGGCCGCCACAAACTCGCTGATCAAGTCATACCGGAAGACGGTACTGGGTTTCCCTACCTTCGGGTCGCGTGGTGAACCGGGATAAACGAGGAAGTCATCCGGTACCGGTATTTGCTCCAGATTTCCACCCGGTCGTCCGATCCAGTAGTGATTGGGGTCCGTCAGTTTATACACTGCGGAGGCTTCACTTCCGTTGACCTCGGCCCATTCGTAACCGACACCGTCGTTATGGTAACCCTTCATCAGGGTGCTTCCTTCCCACACCCCGACAGCTCCCGAAGCAAAGCGACCAATCAGCGAAGACCAGTCATCCACTTCGGAGGGATCACACGGAGTGCCATCGGCCTGTTTGTCTCGATTGACGAACTGTTGAACCGCTCCGCAAATTGACTGTATTGGGCCGAGCATATCCTGTGCAAAATCGATGCGGTGGATCGTCATGTCGAACAGGTCGCCCGCTCCCGCCAACTCTTTAACTTGTCGCCAGCCCCAGCTTGTCTCTGGCCATTCGAGAAAACGTTGACTGCGGAAATGTCGAGGTTCCCCCAGATCTCCTGTTGATAATAGATGTTTGACATATCGCATTGAAGGTGCAAAGCGGTATGTAAACGCCGTCATATGGCGCACCTTCTTATCGCGTGCCGCTCGGTACATCTTTGCGGATTCTGCAAAGTTCAGCCCCAGCGGTTTTTCACACATCACATGTTTTCCCTCTTCGATGCATTTGAGGGCGATGGGCAAGTGCGTGAAATTCGGAGTCGCGATGATGACCGCATCGACATCTTGATCGGCGGCTAACTCGGCGTAGTCCGAATACGATTTGTGAACTGGCCACTCAGATTGCCGCTGCTGAAGCAGAGCCTCGTTGGGGTCACAAACAGCGACCAGCCGCGCACGAGGATCGATTTCGATTCCGGGAACATGATGAAAATCAGAAACGGCCCCGGCACCAATAATACCAATATTAACTTGCGCGGTCATGAAAGAAGCTTTGCGAGAGAGTGGACGAAAGTAAGTTTTGCGACTCGTTCATAACCGGTCACCGTTGCTCTTTCAAGCGCTCCAGCAGTTCGAGTCCTTCTTCCCGCGAGGAGATCTCCAGATTTAGCTGGGCATCGCGTATCTGATCGAGAAGTAATTTCATCTGCGGCCCCCCCGGCACTCCCGCTGCCAGTAAATCATGGCCTCCTAACAGGGGTGGAGGATTTAATACGTCTGCTGGAGTCTGCGACAGAAAGTCCTGTAAAAAATCAACGTCGTCCAACGGTTCATTGCCGGCGATTGCTGCAGCCTGTTCCCATTGCAGTAGGTCATTCGCGTAGGGGGAAACCAAAAGCCGTTTCAACTCAGCCAGTGGACGCGATTGAGGTTTCTGTAAACATCGAAAATGTAGGACGAGCCAGGTGGCGTGATCAATCTCCTGATTTGAGAGACGAAGTTCTCGCCCCAACGTTTCCAATCGATGCTTGTTAGCCTCGCGCGATTCTGAAGAAGAGTAGAGGAGTGCGTGTTCAATCACGGCTAGAACCAGGGGAAAGTCAGGAGAGGTGAATTGTTCGATAGTTTGAATCGCCAGTTGCCATTCGTCTACGTGCGAGTTTATCTCTCCCCCCATCATTCCGAAGCTGGAGGCATCCATGAGTCCTGAGTCGGAAAGCAATTTCAGGGCCTGGACGCGATGAGGATCGACCAGCATTCGCCGAAGTTCGTGCGAAATCCGTTCCGCCGAAACCACACCAAGCTTGTCAGCGTTTTTACAGATAGCGTCCCAGGTGGCCGCTTCAATTTTGAAATCAAGATGAGCGGCAAATCGAATCGTGCGTAGCAGCCGCAGTTTATCTTCTTCAAACCGATCTGCCGGGCGTCCAATTGCTCGTACGATTCCGCTTTCTAAATCCTTCTGTCCGCCCACAAAATCATGGATCTGAGAAGAACTTGGATCATAGAACAGTCCATTAAAGGTCAAGTCGCGTCGTTGTGCATCTTCTTCCGGAGTACTGAAGACGACGTCGGTTGGCCGCCTGCCGTCGATGTAATCGAGATCAGTTCTGAAAGTGGCGACTTCAACATCGGCAATCTTCCGTTTTCCGGAACGAACAATCACCACCCCGAAAGCAGCACCGACGGCCAGAGTTTTCTTGTAACCAAACAGCTTGCGAACGTCGTCTGGTCGAGCCGAAGTGGCGACATCGTAATCTTTAGGAATCTTACTAAGCATAAAATCACGCACGCAGCCACCTGCCCAGTAAGCGATGAACCCCGCTTCCTGTAATTGCTGAACGACTTGCAGAGCAAATGCGTAGTCCGCATTATCGTGTAAACGGAATTCAATCCGATCTGCCATGTTCGCCTCGTATGGCCGTATCGATTAACAAATCGACTGTGTGCCCCTTCTTATGTTGCCGTTGATGCGTTCAGTTTAGCTTGCGACTTTCTAATTACCAACCCAGCACTAGAATCGCGGCCAGAAGAAAACATTCTTCGATTGTGAAAGCAGGGGCGCTCCGGCTAAGATTCTTCTAAGGCCAGATTGGTTTCGATCAAATAGGGTCCCGGTAGGAGTTGAACGCATGGAATCGCGATCCACCTGCCAGATCCCTCATAAGAGTACCCTTCAGGAGAACAAGCATGGAGATCCCTCCTTCATCTGAGCAGCAGGAATCGCTATCGGATTCTTCCCCCCAGAAACAGCTTCGCCCGTTGCGTGTCTGGCCAGCGATTATTGCTATCGTGTTAATTCTAATGTTGCGTTTTGCTCCGCGCGATCTGGAAATTATGCCGCTCTGGTGGTTGTACTTTTCTTTCATGGGACCCGCCGTCTGTGGGCTTGGAATGCTTGTCTGGTGGGGCATCTTCAGTCGGGCGACTCGTCTGGAAGCGCTGGTCGGCCTGATTGCGATTCTATCCATCCTTGTGATGAGCTGGTTCTTAGCTCATGAATCGATGGATATGGCAGGGTTTATGTTAGTAACGATTCCAATCGGCTTTGTCCTCTTTGGAATATCGTCTTTGATTGCTCGTTCCTGGACACCTCCGGCACGAAGTGGGTTCATCCTGTTGATTACTCTTGTGGGGTTTGCAAGTTCGTTGCTGGTTCGCAACAACGGCATTTGGGGTGACTATAACTTTGAATTGGCTTGGCGTTGGACGCCAACGAATGAAGAATTGGCGATTGCTGAACAGCAGGCAAGAACCAGCGCGGGCGATGCCATTGTGTCCGAAGAAAGTTTTAATGAATGGCTGGCCGAACCTGCCTGGCCCGGATTTCGTGGTCCAGAGCGGTACAGCCAGCAATCTGGAGCTGAGTTGGCAGATCGTTGGGACAATGTTCAACCTGAATTAGTTTGGAAACGAACCATTGGTCCCGCCTGGTCTTCCTTTGTCGTCGCCGGGAATTTGCTATTCACTCAGGAACAGCGGGGCGAACATGAAACGACCGCCTGTTATACCGCCAACGAAGGGAAGCTTGTATGGGAAACGGAAATTGAATCTCGGTTCGCTGAACCCATGGGAGGCGCCGGTCCCAGAGCGACACCGACATTGGCTGAGGGACAACTGTTTGCAATGGGGGCCAGCGGAAGTTTACTCGCCTTGGAACCACGAACGGGCGACATCCTCTGGGAACGGGAATTGAAAACACTGGCGGATCGAGGTGTTCCAGTATGGGGATTCAGTTCTTCGCCTTTGGTCGTGGAAAAGAATGTGATCGTGCATGCCGGTGGCGTTGGAGAGATGGGCGTCCTTGCTTTCGAAATCGAGAAAGGCGAACTTGCCTGGTCTGCGGTATCAGGAAATCACACCTATTCGTCGCCGCAGCTTTGCCAGCTGTTCGGTAAGGATTACGTGGCGATATACGACAACCAGGGGCTACGACTGTTAGATCCTTCGACGGGGGAAGTTCGCTTAGAGGACCAGTGGGGCGATGGCGAATTTCGAGTGACGCAACCTCAGGTTGTCGGTGAAGACAAAATCGTGCTCGCGGGGGGAATGCAGGATGGAACTCGCCTGATTCAATTCCATGTCGAAAACGAAAAGTTAACTGCGAAAGAAGTCTGGCACAGCCTTGATCTGAAGTCAGACTACAACGACTTCGTGGTATCCGGCGATTACCTGTATGGATTCGATGGTTCTATTTTTACCTGCGTTGACCTTTCGACCGGAAAACGCAAATGGAAACGGGGCCGCTACGGCAAGGGGCAAGTTCTATTACTCACCGAGATCAATCGGTTACTCGTCATCTCCGAAAAGGGGGAAGTTGTCTTATTGGAGGTGAATCCAGAGAAGCATGTTGAAACTGGGACCTTCGAAGCAATCGAGGGAAAAACCTGGAATCATCCCGTCGTCGTCGGAGATCGTCTCTACGTTCGGAACGCTCAGGAAGCTGCCTGCTATCGACTTCCGACAGCAAGCTCCGAACTCGCAGCGAAGTAAATCATGTTGCCGTGAGGCTCTTGAAAGCTCTCCGGATACCGGGCTGCGTAAGTGTTTTGCGACCCAGATAGAGGATGGCTTCGTGGCGAGAAGGCTTGTTTATCGCATAAATTTATCGACACAAAGCAGAATGTTCACCCTACCATCCAGTCAATGACCGTCCTACACTCTTTTCAAGGGCAGGCTTAGTTCAGCAATAGATGGTCCCCTTGGTTGTTATTTGATTCACCCGTTTCGTACCCTCCACAATGTTTTGGCCAGTTGTTGTTCATGGATAATATTGACACTGAAGGCGAAACAATACCGACGCTGGAAGAGACGACGAAGCTGGTTGAAGAAGCGGAATTCAAGAACTTTGGTGCGTTGATCGCGCATCAGGTCTCGGTGCGGGTTGCCTGGGTCTTTAAGACCGAAAGCGTGATGATTCCCGCTTTCCTGGATCACATTTCTGGAGCAGGGTGGGTACGAGGTTGTTTACCGATCCTGAATCGGATTGGGCAAAGTTTTGCCCCACTCTGGTTGGCTGACCGAATCCAGACCTCTCCCCGTAAGAAGTGGCTCCTGCTAATTACGACCTGGATGATGGGTTTTCCGTGGGTGGTTCTTGCCATTCTCTTGTGGAATCTGCAAGGGGCCAGCTTCGTCGGGTTTCCCGCTTTTTTCCTGTTACTATACACTCTGTTTTTTGCTGCGACCGGCTTGAATCGAGTCATCTTCGGTACGTTACAGGGCAAATTGATCCCGGCGGCCCATCGAGGTCGTTTACTGGGCTTCTCTGGAATACTCGGATCAATCTTCTCGGTGGGCGCATTGCTGTATATGCAGAACTACATGTCTATTGAAGGTTACCGACTCTTCTTTGTTTCGTTCTTGATTTCGGGCATTGGGATGTTGCTGGCGGGGCTGACTTGTTTCGGAATTGTGGAACCTCCCGACCATTACGAACCCTCACGAAACAGTTTCTGGGAGCAGCTGGGCGAAGCACGGAAGATCCTCCGCGAGAACCAACCCTTTCGCCGACTGGTGATCGTATCAATGCTGACGATCACGATTCTGTTGGTCTTTCCTCACTACCAGACATTTGCCACCGAACGATTACATACGGGACATATTCGATTAATTACATGGGTGATTGCTCAGAATATCGGAGCGGGTGTCTTCAGCCTGATTCTGGGATTCATCGCCGATCGTTACGGGAATAAGTTGGCGATACAAGTGGCGCTGGTTGTCATCAGTTGCGGCCCCATAAGCGGGTTGCTCTTCACCAGTTCCTCATTGGAGATTCTGCATCCCTGGTTCTGGGTGACTTACTTTATTCTGGGAATGACTCCCGTCACAGACAAAGCGATTACCAATTACACGCTCGAAATTGTACCAGCAAGCGATCACGCGCAGGCATTAAGCACATTGAAACTTTGCATGATGGTGCCGCTTCTCTTTTCCGTTTTCGTGGGAATACTTATCGACTCGATTGGATTTTCACCCGTCTTCATTGCTTCCAGCTTGATCATCGTGATTGCTCTCTGGCAAACAGGCAAAATGATTGAACCCCGCCATCATTAATGATTAAAAATCAATCCAAGTACCAATGAAGTTGACCGTGTAATCCAATGGGTCATCGAATTGTGAATAAATATCGTCGTTTTCACTTTCTTCCGAGTATAGATTGACTGTCGTCGTACTACTGGCGTCTAGGTAGGCACGGTAGCCTGCAATTGAATTGTAGTAAAACTCAACCCGATCATCTCTTAGTTCGACAATGCAGGAAAGTCCGCCATCATAAATATTGAGGACATCGTCGCCAGTGTCGCTACTGAAATTTGTTAGATCGATATTCTTCGTATTCCAGGCGTAGGCAGTGCGTCCCCCGGCGGAGATGGAGGCGTAGGTCGGAGTAATATTGATCGTCTCGTCAGAGAAATCGTCCTGAGAAAGATATACAGAGGCGTCGCCCACTACATAAGCGTCCACTCGCTCGAATCGACGCACACGCGACCAGAAATCATTATCCAGGTTTCGGTAGGTCGTACTGAAGTCCCCCATGCTAAAGTCGTCCTCCGAGTTCAGCCCATATAAATACGCGCGGTCATAGCCTCCGTTGATACTGTTTACGTAAACATCTTTAAAGTTATTCAAAACAGTCGTTACGCCGTTCCCAGTCATGGTTGTCGTCGTCTGACGGAGTTCGAGAACGTCATCTGCCGAACTGTCGTCGAGATCTGCATCGTCTTCACCTCCCGCTGCTGAGTTGACGATGTAAATGTCAAAACTATAAGCATAGTTATTAAAGCCAGTTCCACTGAAATTCCCCTGGGACTGGTCTCCCTCATATGTATCGTCGCCGCTCGAATCATAGAACCGGGCCCGATCAATGCCTCCATTGTTGGAATGGGCATTAACGCGATCAAATCCGTATGCATAGGTGTCGAAGGTGGGACCGAGCAGGGCAGCGTAGTCTGGTCGCAGGTACATATTGTCGTTACCAGGGGTATCGTAAATCGTCGCCACGTCATTTCCTCCTGACCCAGAGAGGGCATCGACGCGATCAAATCCATGAGCGGCGGTATCAAATCCCGCTCCAGTAAGTCTGCTCGTAGAGGAAGTTGAATTATAGACGTCATCCCCCGAGGTGCCGTTCAGGTAAGCACGATCCCCCGTTCCTCCATTAGTAGCGAAACCGTCGACGTCATTAAAACCAAATGCATAAATACTGTAATTGCTATTCCGCATGATGGCCTTATTCGAGTAGGCGGTGAACGTATCGTCGTCCTCAGAATCATATAAGTTGGCCTGGTCTGTCCCGCCCCCCGAGGCCCAGGCGTTGTAGTTGGTGAATCCTTCGGCGTAGTTGGCGAATCCAGTACCGATCATGCTGGCTTCTTCAGGAGAGGCAGTATAAGTTTCATCTCCTGAGGAGTCGTAAAAGTAAGCAGTATCAGTTCCACCATTCTCCGAGATGAAATCGACTCGTTCAAAATCGCGAACCACATTTGTGCTTTCGCTGTTTCTTATGAAGGCCAGATTAGAATACGCTCGGGCTTCATCGTTTAATGCAGAGTCGGTGAAAGTAGCATCATCTGTGCCTCCCAGGTTGGCATACGCATCGACACGTTTAAATCCGGAAGCGATATTCTTATACCCTGTCCCAGTCATCGTAACCCCGTCCGAGTCTATCGTCAGCGAGTCATCACCGTTGGAATCAACCATCCAGACGCGATCATTTTCTTCAAGGAGGGTTTCCGCCGTTACCTGATCGAATCCGTATACATAACTCTGATGGCTGCCATCGTGCAGATAGCTGGACTCAGGAGAGAATCGGATATAGTCGATTCTCCCTTGCGAATCATGGAGCCATGCCTGATCGGTACCGCCACTACCTCGCATATCAGCGACAACCATTTCAAATCCGTCTGTATCAACCAGACGTGTAGTGGGTAGCGATGTCGAAGAAAGAGACGCCTCGGTTCGGCCAGTGTTCACGTTTTCGTCTGCATCTGTCCCGGAAAAATCGGCTCGGTCGATACCGCCGTTACCTGTGCTTACATTGACCGTGTCGAAACCATCGACGAGATTGTAAAACCCTGTGCCTGTCAAAATTACCTGGTTAATGTTCGCATAAAGACGATCGTTACCTGCGGAGTCATCCAGCGTAGCGGTATCACTTCCGCTGTTACTTCCGTATACATCCACGCGGTCAAAACTGTTTGCTGTATTGTCGAAAGTCGTGCCGGTCATCTGAGTTGTAGAATCCGTCATCGTCAACGTGTCGTCACCAGCGGAATCGTAGAACCAGGCCCGGTCACTGCCTCCTGCTGTCGAGTTGGCGACAACTTCATCAAAGCCGGAGACAGTATTACGATATGTCGCATCGTTCATCCGGGAGTATGTTGGCCTCGCCAAAAATGTTTCATCGGCGCTGGTGTCGGTAAACGTCGCGGAATCAGTACCGGAATTACTGGAAGCGATGGTTACGTAATTTACGTTATTTACTGTGTTGCTGTAGCCAGTTCCCGAAAGGACGACCTCCCCTTTGACTAACGTTGCCGTGTCATCGCCAACCGAATCGTACAGTCGGGCTTCGTCGTTCGTGTCTCCATTCAGGATGATTGTTGCCAGCGAGTCACAGTCAAAAAAGACTTGGTCATTCACTGTGGCCTGCAGTCGGCCAGCCCACAATTTGAAAGAATCGACGCTGATCTCCGATGTATAGGAAAGGGAGTCAGTTCCCCCATTGCCCGAAAGACTGATCGAGTCAATCTCGCTGAGAGAAATCGGTGTCGTTGTACTTCCGCCATCATCCGAAATCGTCACCGTCGTTCCATCAATGGTAATTTGGAATTGATCATCCGCTGATGTTCCGGATAGCTGTAAATGCCTGTCGGAAACGCTGTGAAAGCTGTCCGTTTGAGTAGTAGGAGACGTGTCCAAGCTGCCCGAAACCGTTCCCGAAAGGAGCAATCGAGGTTCGCAGGTTTCGATGAGTGCGATTGATGGAAGTGGACGATGCTGGGCAGTGCGTGATCGACGCGAAAGTACTTTGAGTTGATCACGATAAAATGTGCGGATTGGACGGAATAGTTTGGTCAATCGGAGAGGCATCTTCATCTCTTCTATGCGTATTGGTTAAGGTACCTGCTTAAACGCAACGGGAGCGGGGGGAACAGCGAGGCACTCTAACTATGCCCGATGACGTATTTGTCTGTCGGGAAAGTAAGTAGCAGTCAGGTCGAAATCTCGGAAAGCTGAAGTACAAACCGTGTGACTGGATCGAGTCCTAAAGTTTCACTCCTCATGCCAAGAGGAGCAAAGAATTAACTAGGAGCGATGCACTCTTCAGTACTTATTGATCCTGTCATAAAAAAAGAGATTAAGACGGAGAGTCTTAACCTCTTGAGTAATCACGTATTGTCAGGCTTAAATAAACGCCCCTCTTGCGGCAATGGCAAATAAAGGACTAAGTGAAGTCGTCATACTCGACCCAACCGCCGAAATAATTGACGGTATAGCTGAGAGTAGGAGTATTCTGATTCGCTGTATCAACTCCGGAATTACTGGCATACAGGTTGACTGTATCTATATTTGAGCCAGTAATTCGTTTCCATTTCGGCTGGGAATTTTCGTAGACCATGTAAACAATAGTGTTATCGAGTTCAGCACGGTCTTGTAAATTCGTGTCGTAAATGTTGAAGACGTCATTTCCGCCATTGGTCACGTTGATGGTGACATTCGTGGAACTCCAGATTGTTAATATGTTCGTCCCATTGTCTTTAATGACCCGGTCTGAATAGAGAGTGAAGGTCTCCGTTGCGGAGGTGTCGTTCAAGCTAAAGCCGGCCAGACCGATGTCCAGAGCATCAATCGTTTCGAAGCCAGAAGCAGTCGCAGCGAATGTGGATGTCGAGAAGTTGATGTTCGAGTCACCCCAACTGACGCTGTCATCAGCCGTATCTGAACCTGTAATCGTAGCCGAGTCCGTTCCCCCATTCGTGGCAGTGACATTAACGGTTTCGAAATTGTTCACCTGGGTGGTGATGCCATTCCCGGAGAAAGTGGTTTGAGAGATTCCCACTGTGACCGTGTCATCGCCGGTGCTGTCATCAAGGTTCGCTGTGTCGTCACCGCCAGAATCGCCGTTCACGATGTAAATGTCGAAACCATAGGAATAGTTTGCAAACCCGGTTCCGATCATATTAGCTTCGGTCTGGTCGCTCGTGTAGGTGTCGTCTCCGGCCGAATCATAGTAGCGAGCCCGGTCGGTTCCACCATTGTCCGCGTAGGCGTTCACACGATCAAATCCATACGCATACGAAGAGAAACCGGTCGCCAGCAGGGCAGAGTAATCATCCCGCAGGTACATGTTGTCATTGCCGTCGGTGTCGTAAATATTCGCCGTGTCTGTACCGCCTGATTCGGCGATGCCATCCACTCGATCGAACCCATGAGCCGCCATGTCAAAGCCGGTTCCCGTCAAACTGGTGGTCGCTAATGTAGAAGTGTAAGTATCGTCTCCACTTGAATCATAGAGATAAGCCCGGTCTCCAGTTCCACCGGCGGTGGCATACCCGTCGGTGTTTTCAAATCCGAAAGTATAAATCTTGTAGCCCGTTCCCGTCATGATGGTTTTGTCAGTATACGCCGAGTAGGTGTCGTTACCTGCGGAGTCGTAGTGATTGGCTTGGTCTGTCCCTCCGTAAACAGCGTAGCCAATGTACCAGTCAAAACCTGTTCCGGAGTTGTTGTAGCCAGTTCCCAGCATGCTGGCAGCAGTTGGAGACGCAGTGAACGTATCCGCTTCGGTGGAGTCATAGAAGTAAGCTTTATCGAACCCGCCGTTACTCGACTGGAATATAACCTCTTCATAGTCGCGAATGTAATTAACGTACCCACTACCGATCATGTAGGCACGAGTAGGATAGGCACGAGCTTGGTCATCTCCCGAGGAGTCGTTGAACGTTGCCGTATCTGTTCCTCCTTGATTCGAATATGTATCGATTCGATAGAAACCGGTCGCCGAGTTGCTGAATCCGGTACCCGTCATCGTCGCACTGTTGGGGGAGAGAGTTAAGGTGTCATCACCGGAGGAATCGATCATGTAGACCTGGTCGTTTCCACCATTGGAGGAGTTTCCGGAGACTGAATCAAATCCGTAGGCGTAATTCTCATAACCACTTCCATACATAAAACTCACATCGGAGTAGGTCTTGAAGTAGTCTTTGGTCGCGATGTCATTAAAAGTGGCGTCGTCCGTTCCACTTCCGTAGGTCATGTTTGCGGCGACTAGATCAAAACCATTTAAGTTGATGGTCACTCCATTACCCGTCAATGTGGCGGCCTGCCCGGTGGCGGTAAAGCTTTCGTCCGCATCGGTGCCGTAGAAGTCAGCTCGGTCAGTTCCACCCGTTGTGGCATTGACGGTGACCGTGTCAAAGTTGTTGACCCGGTTGTAGTAACCTGTTCCAGACATGTACGAATAGGTGATGTCCCCATAGTAGCGGTCATTTCCGGACGTATCGGTGAAGGTCGCCGTGTCCGTTCCACCATTATCACCATAAGCGTCGACGCGGTAGAAGTTATTGGCCGTATTATTGAAGTTGGTACCGGTCATGTTCACGGTGGAGCCGGCCATCGTCAGCGTGTCATTTCCTGTCGAGTCATAGAACCAGGCTCGGTCGCTTCCCCCATTAGATGAAGTTGCGATGCCACTTTCAAAGTTGACCGCTGTATTGCGATAATCGCCCGTCGTCATGTAGGCCTGGTTGTACTTGCTGACGAAATAATCACCTGCCACAGTGTCAGTGAAGGTCACGCTGTCGGTACCACCATTATTCGAGTAAGCAGTGACCGTATTAATTCCGTTAATCGTATTGGAGTATCCCGTTCCGGTCATCTGCACCGCGTTGGCCGTCATCGCTAACGTGTCATTTCCAACAGTATCGTACATCAACGCTGTGTCAGCACCGCCGCCCCCATTGAGGATGATTGATTCCAGAGTGTCGCTATCGAAAACAAGATCGGTCAACGTGTGCTGTAACCGGTTTTGCCACATTTTGAATGAATCGACGACAGAACGACCGGTGTAAGTCAAGCTGTCCGTGCCGGCATCTCCCGACAGATTGATTTCTGTTACTGCGGTTGTGTCGATTGTTGTGGAGACATCGTTCCGAGTGACATTCATATCAGTTCCTGAAAAGGAAATGACGAAGGTGTCGTCTCCTGCAGTGCCTGTGATTTCTGCGATGCCGTCAGTGATAGTCAGGAAATCGACCGGGGCCGCCTGAGGTGTGATCAATTCCTGGATCGCCGCATACAAATCGAGCCGTTTGAAATTGAGATTGGTGTTGGTCACGTTGTCGTCTTCATCGTCACCATCATTAATATCGACGCCCGTATCCTGCATCAACTGCAGCAGGCTTGTCTGGTTAGCAAGATTAGACTTACCATTGTCCTGAGCCGCTTCATGGAGCAGGGCGGCTGCACCAGCGATAACGGGAGTCGCCATCGATGTTCCTCCCATTGAAACGAATCCTCCTCCCAGACCTGCTGCTGTAATCAACGCTCCTGGAGCAAGAATGTCCATGCTACTGTTTCGCTGAGTGAAACTGGTGATTCGGTCCGCCCCCGTTGTAATGTCGCGAGCTCCACTACCCCAGGTAATCCCTCCGTAGCTTCCATCCCAAACGGCTCCC
The DNA here is from genome assembly GCF_007750395.1 of Polystyrenella longa. Lineage (GTDB taxonomy): Bacteria > Planctomycetota > Planctomycetia > Planctomycetales > Planctomycetaceae > Polystyrenella > Polystyrenella longa. The sequence goes on from NZ_CP036281.1 coordinate 1,874,337, forward strand.
ACAGAAACGGTCTGATCGCTGATCGCTGGATATCCCAAACCTTGCGCACTGCTGAGACTATAGAAATCGTTTCCAGTGGCAGCCGCAATAAATACGCCCTGACCAATGAGGGTGCTCAACTCGTCTTCCATAAATGTGTAGGGGTTTGTTGAGTAGTTCCCGGCCCCCAGAGACATGTTGACGGCAACAATGTTATACGTTTCCTGATTGTCAGCGACCCATTGCAGGGCTTCCTCAACATCTCCAAATGATCCGGAGCCATTGGCGTCGAGCACTTTGAGGGCAATGATATTGACGTCGTTGGCGATTCCACCATTTGTTTCGTCATAGCCACCAATGATGCCGGCAACATGAGTGCCGTGCCCCTGATCATCCATGGGGTCGCTGTCATTGTTGACGAAGTCATAGCCCGCGATAACTCGGTTACCCCATCCACCGCCGAGGGCGGCATGGGTGTAATCTACTCCGGTATCCAGAACGGCCACGGAATATCCCGTACCACGATAAGAAGTGTTCGCGTAAACATCATCCAGATTGATCAGGTTGTGCATCGCTTCGTCTTGAATTGAGATGTCACTCCCCGATTCAAACGTGATTTCGTCCAAGGCATAGCTGTCGATGGTGAACTTTTCGTTCTTCCAGGATTCATAAGCCGCATCGACCTGCATTGTTGCCAAAGGCATTTCTGAGGACATGTTGACCCGCAAGTCGAGTGGAGTCGCTGGAGCATCATCATTCAACCAGGCAGCTCCACCGGTCGGCGAGGCGGAGAGCATCACTCTGGGTTCGGCGACTTCAATGTGCTGATACGCGCCCGTGCCGGCGGATGAGTGCAAGTGGCTGCGACAGGAACGGCCGGTTCTCCCGTTCAATGAGGAGTTCAACAATTGGCGAAAAAAAGTTCGACATCGCTGGAACATAAGGCTGCACCTTTCGGAAGTCTGGCGACCAGTGCTAAGCGGTGAGGCTTTCCTCAGCACGACGGTCCATGACTTTGCGTCCCTGGCTTTCACCAGGTTTGCTATTTCGAGGTAGTTGTGAAAGTTGTGAAATAGGCGACCTCCTTATTGTCATCCGCGCAATGGTTCTTCTCCTGGAACCCACGGTCAGGGGCGAGATTGTGCCACGATTCGAAAAAAAACATGAGTATCAAAAGGTACGTCGCCGCTTATTCAGAGCAAATGGTTTCACGGTGATGTTTCATTCGTGCAGAAAGATAGAGATGCTATAACCGCTAGAACGTGACTTTTGACCGACCGCCGACTAGGGTAATAGTCAGTCGCAATTTGTGTTTCTCTCTACACGCCACTGACTTAGTCGGAATCTATTCATGACCATCAACCAGCCATTGATACGGGACGTCGATTACGAGTTTTATGATCGGGAACTTTCTACTTTTATTCCGGATCAGATCTATGATGCACATACTCACCTTTTTGACGCCGCGCACTTCAAACCCGAAGGCGCAGACTTTCCCGCTTCTGTTGGCTTGGATGAATATCGAGAGCTGATCGATGTACTTCACCCGGGGAGGGATGTTTCGGCGTTGTTCATTCCGATACCGGGACCGCGTGAAATGGCGGACGCCGCCAATCAATGGATTGCCGAACAACAGGCGCGCGACGATCGAAGCCGGGGGTTGTTTTACTTCCATGCGAAGGACGATCCCGAATGGATTCGCGAGGAAGTGAAGCGATTAAACCTTCACGGACTGAAGTGCTATCACGTGACGTCTTCCAGGCGACCAACCTGGGAGTCAGCGATTCCCGAGTACCTTCCGGAAGAAGTCGTCCGTATCGCGAACGAGGAAGGGTGGGTGATTACGTTGCATATGGTCAAAAGCCGGGCCGTCGCTGATGCCGAAAACTACGAGTTAATACGCGACTGGTGTCAACGATATCCGAACATGAAACTGATCCTGGCTCACTCGGCCCGTGGTTTTCAACCCGCCCACAACTGGGAGGGTCTACATCATCTGAAAGGCTTGCCCAACCTCTATTTTGACAGCAGCGCCAACTGTGAAGCACTAGCTCATATTGCCGTGCTGAAGATTCTCGGTCATGAAAACTTCATGTATGGTTCCGATTTCCACGTGAGCCATCTACGCGGGCGCAGCCTGGCAGTGGCGGATACTTTCCTGTGGTTGTACGAACAGACCCCCGTATGGGAAGAAAGGCATCAGTCGATCGAACCCGTACTGGTTGGACTGGAGCATTTGCGATCACTGAAATGGACAGCCTTGTCGCTCGGACTTTCGGACTCACAAGTCGAAGATATCTTCTTCCGCAACGCACAGCGGCTTCTGGGAGTCGAATAAGAATACCGGCGGCACTGAGTTGACGTGGCCAAGACGAAGCAAAGTGATTACTTCTGGAACTTCATTACGACGACGGTCATATCGTCGTAAGGCACCGGTTGGTCGGAATATTCCAGTGCGGTTGAGATGATCAGTTCTACCAGTTCTTCGCTGGTTTTATCCTGATGTTCATTCAGGATACTGAAGACATGATCGTTTCCAAACATCACGCCTTCCTCGTTCTTAACTTCCAGAATTCCATCCGTCAGTTCCACGAGAATGGAGCCCGGTTTGAAAGGGATCTGTTCAACCGCACATTCCAGTCCATCTTCCATTACTCCCAGAGGCGGTCCAGTCGGCCCGATGATTGTCGTCGTTTTATCCGAATTCAGAACGAGCGACTGGTGGCCGGCAGCGCAATAGTCCAGCGTTTGCGATTCCAGGTTGAAACGGGCCAGGAACATCGTCACAAACCGATGCGTGTGAGAATCGTTCGTCAGGTATTCGTTCAGTTCCCGCATCGCATCGCTGAGGTCATCATGAATCGTGGAGAGCGCTCTTAAGTAAGCTCGAGTTTGCGCCATAAATAACGATGCCCCAAAGTCATGTCCGCTAACATCGCCAATGACAATTCCCAGTCGATTCTTACCAAGTTGAAGGTAATCGAAATAGTCACCGCCGACCGTGTCCGAAGACTGGGACCGACCAGCCAGATCGATTCCTTTCATTTTCGGTGCGGATTGAGGCAGTAGGTTCTGTTGAACAGAACGAGCAATGAGCAGTTTCTGCTGCGTCTCCTGATAGGTTGCTTCCTGTTCATGAACGCGATTGTAGTCCAGTATCAGTCCGATAAATGGAACCAGATATGCCAGGAGGCGCAGAGAGTGCGCCGCGAAGAAATCAGGATCAAAAACCTGTGACGACCAGAAAACAGCATGTATCTGTGTCGCAAGATGGGGAACTACGCTCAAAAAGATACCGTAGGAAAAAAGAGACGGATACTTGCGATAAAACCGTGGGAAGACGACTGTGCCTGCGAGGAGTAGCAATGCCAGCGGAAGGATGTCCCAGGGGCGTTTGGCTAGACGTCCATCCAGATAGATGGCCTGTGGCAGCTCGGGCAAGACGGAGCAGATGTGGACGATGGCATAGGCAATCATAGCGAAAATGAACGCGACTACGGCGAGGAACCGGATTTCACTCCGATGGGAACTTTGTTTGAGTTTATTTCGCTTCAATAAAATCAGACTGGTGCCGAGGATCAGGATCGAGACATTGAATGTCCTCGAAATGGCCCACGTGATTGGAATGAAACGAACCGTATCTTCGACCGAGTTAATCAGATGATCGGCCGAAAGAAGATTAAATGCATCGATCAATCCGGAGAAGAATAGGGCAGTTCCCACGATTGGCGTAGAGACATCCCCCACTGTGTAGTAGTGGATGATTGACAGGAACCCGGTGATGAGAGCGATACAGACGGCGGTCCATTCAATGATCGTGTACCAGAACTGCTTTCGAACGACAGATTCCATATGGAAATCGATATCGTGGTAAAACCGGATGGAGGCGGGAATGTCTGGTTTTACTTGCTGCAGCAGAATCGGTTCTCCACCTTCCAGATTCCAGGCGGAAACTGACCCAGTATTAGAAACCGCCAGCAACGTTTTCGTTTCCGTATGAACGGCAACGGAAACAATCGGATGAAAGATGGAATTAATCTCAACAGCGAGCTTTTCATTATCCAGGTTCCAGACCTGAATCGTCCCGTTGGCTTTACCGCAGATCAGAAATTCTTTGTCCGGGAGAATGAGCAGCGAAGTGATAACTGAGTGCGCGTTATCTTCATGAATATGAGTGTTCAGCAGAGCAACCGGAGTGTTATCGCTCAGGTCTCTGATTTCGATTTGGTCTACTTCCCAGGGCGTGGCTTGCAGATCGCCACGGGTCGCTTGAACCAGGGCTGGTTCAGGCTGAGTTGCCGATATCCATTGAATTATCAGGAAGGGAACAAAACATAGGACAATGATTGCTCCACTGATAAGTTTGGGAAGTTCAGCAGGTTCGTTGTTCATGAAGGCAACAAATAGAAGGAGCAAAGCAGGCATCCTGTCGACAGAAATATCGTCAGGGAATAACTATCCTACCGAGACAACAGAGTAGCAGAAAGGGGAGGGTCTCTATTTTCTGAGTAAATAAAACAGCAGTGAGCAGAAGTGCGGTTGATCAAGCTTCTCTCGTCTGATTCAGTCACTGCAAAATCAGTACTTCCGGCGTTAATTGTTTCCCGGATTCTCCTCAGCAGAGTTCTCTTCTGCCTCTTTTTTCAGGTTATCCAAGGGTGAATAGTCCCAGGGAGCAATTTCTGCCCCCTCTTTTCGTTTCATAATGTAGTTCATCTGGGCGGCGTACTCTTTATTCTCTGAATACAGCTCCAGCAGGCTGTTCCATTTTTGTTTTGCCTTGAATGTTTCCCCACGAGCAAGAAGTTGGTCCGCCTCACGCATGTTTTGCAGAATCAAAATCTGAGGATCCGAGATGAACGTCCCATCGGCAATCTGCTGTTGAATCTCGTCGATCTTTAGTCGAGTTAACTTCAGATAAATCTGATAAGACCGGCTGTTGAATTTTTCTTCCTTCACATCCTGATTGATTTCGAACAAATTGCGCAGGCTCTGGTATTTTTCAAGTGCGGTTGCCCGGTCTCCATATAGCTCAAAACGGAGTGCTTCCACAAAACGGGTCCTTGCTTCGTTTCCAGCCAACTGAACCGGCAATCCGGTCCGTGCTGCTTTGGTTGACTCCTGAAGGGCTTTGTCCATGTCGAGTTGGTCAACTTTTTTCTGTGCAATCTCAGCCAGATTATGATCCGGATAACTTTCGATCAATTTTTGCAGTTGTTCGCGACCATAGAACAACCCCCCTTCGTCCTCTTGCGCAAGGTAAGCATTTGCTTTCTCGTACATCGTTTCAGCGCTGTCCGGAAGCAATAACCAGATCGTAACTCCGATCACCATCACCAGGCAGAGCACCAGGAACCAGGTCTGCTCATGGAAGGGTTGATCCTTTTTGCGTTTTCGTTGTTTCTTCTTTTTTTGCAGTATCTTTTTAAGTTCCGGATCGACTGAATCCATGGAGACAGTCGTTCCGCCTGTTCCGGCTCCCCTCGCAGCTTGCGTCGACACACTCATCTGGGTCGCTTCTTTATTGCGAACTTCTTCCAGAGCCAGACGTGTTGCCTGAGCATCGAAGGGGCGGTCCCCTGGGTCTTTGGCAAGTAATCGTTGTATCAGGTTTTCCAGCCAGATCGGGCACTGCATATTCTTGCCACGCACCTTCGGCGGATCCTCATCCAGGTGCATCATCAACATCGCTGCAGCGGTGTCCGCCTGAAAAGGAGTGTGGCCCGTCAGCATCTCGAACAGCACGCACCCCAGAGAATAGAGGTCCGTCTTGCGCGAGACAGGGGGTTTACCAATAATCTGTTCCGGTGCCATATAGGCATAGGTTCCTACCGTGCGGCCTGCTGCGGTTAAGGCCGTTGCGGTGGTGTCGCGCGCAATTCCGAAGTCTCCCAACTTCAGTTCGCCCGTCTTTGTACTGAGAAACAGGTTGGCTGGTTTCAGGTCACGATGGATGATCCCCATCGCATGCGCTTTTTCGAGACCGCTACAGATTTGAATTCCACAATCGACGACGAATTCCCAGTCGAGCGGCGCGCGTTCTTTGATGACCTCTTCAAGCGTCCCCCCATCAACTAGCTCCATCGCATAGAAATGCTGACCACGTTGTTTACCTCCACCGAAGTATTGGACGACGTGCGGATCCTTGAGCTTTTTGAGGATGTCCATCTCTCGCTCGAAGCGTTTCAGGACCTGCGGTTGGTCCGACATGGCGGGAGAAAGCACTTTAACGGCGACTTTACGACCAGTTTTCTCGTAAGTGGCGAGATAGACGATGCCCATTCCCCCGACGCCCAGCTTGCGTTCGAGGATGAAGGGGCCTATTTTGCGTTTCGCCATACTTGGCTCCCGGCACGTATCGTCTATCAGGGACGTAACTGATAGGGAGTCTCCCCATCGAATTCTGCGAACTGACCCAGCCCGGGCCTCTACGGAGAATAATCAGTCGGTAATCTTTTCCAGATGTGTCCGCGAGAAATGAGTGAATTTGGAATGATCGGACTCGCCCTAAAGAAAGGGGCGAGATTCGCTGGAAATGAACATTTCATCCTATTGTGAAGGAATTCAGAGCCATGATCAATCCAAAAGCGAGTAGGGACGCTTACACTTTCTGCAAACACTTGAAAATAAAGGGGTTATCGGCAAGGTCATGTGATAGAAATCTGGTCTCGTCCACTTATATGAGCTCAATCGATCTCCGTTTATTGTGGAAATGGGATAGAAAAGTCCACTCGCACCGACCGGGCCTCAACTTTATCGGCTTCCTGCTGGAACTCGGGACTTGATCCACTGGTCAACGCTGTAATCATCGTGTTAGACTCTTCCTTCTAATTTTGAACAGGCGAAAGCGCTCTCCACGAGCTGATCCTGCATCCTCCTGTTCTCGAACTTACTTTTTCTTTTTCGGAGCCATTTCTGCTCTGGAACTAGAACCCTTCCCCGAACCCAAATGTGGCTGTTTCTGCATCATAGATTATGGTGCAACCTCAACTACTAAAAGGTTTTAGGACATCTTCTAAAAGAGAAACTCCTCCGGTTTAACTATGTCACCATTCCATCCGACCCAAGACATCAACGTACTCGAGACCATTGCCCTGAGTTCTCCCAACGAGCTGAAAGCCGAATTGCCCCTGACAGCAGAGGGCAGCGAACAAATCGCCGAATATCGAGAGCAATTGCACGACATTCTCCGGGGCGAAGACAAGCGATTGGCAATCACGATCGGACCTTGTTCAATTCACAATAAAGAGGCCGGAATTGAGTACGCTCGAAAGCTGAAAACATTGGCGGACAAAGTGTCCGATCAAATTCTGCTTGTCATGCGGGTTTATTTTGAAAAACCGCGCACCACTGTGGGTTGGAAAGGATTGATTAACGATCCTCATTTGAATGACACCTTCGACATTCAGACTGGTATGAGGGTGGCTCGCACGATTCTGCTCGAAATTGCGGAAATCGGCTTACCAGCAGCCACCGAATTACTGGAACCAATCACTCCACAATACATCGCCGATTTACTTACTCTGACTGCAATCGGAGCACGCACGACGGAATCTCCCACACATCGCCAGATGGCGAGTGGCCTGTCGATGCCTGTCGGATACAAAAACGGTACCGATGGCGGCCTGCAAGTTGCGATTGATGCCATGGTCGCGGCTCGTTCACAGCACGCATTTTTGGGCATCGACGCTGAGGGACGCACTTGTGTAGTTCATACCAAAGGGAACGAGTGGGGCCACCTCATTCTGCGCGGAGGCCGTACTGGTTCGAACTATGATGCTGAAAACCTGAAGGCAGCCACAGAGAAACTGAGCAAAGCCGGCGTCTCTCCCCGGTTCGTGGTCGATTGCAGCCATGCCAATTCAAACAAAGACTTCAAGAAACAGTCTTTGGTCCTCAAAGACGTTGTCGATCAACGAATTGCTGGCAACGATACGATTATCGGCCTGATGATCGAGAGCAACCTGCACGAGGGCAATCAGAAATTGACCAGCGATCTGAGCCTGCTCAAGCATGGTATTTCTATTACAGATGGTTGCATTGGTTGGGAAGAAACCGAAGAATTGATTCTCAACACTCATGCCAAACTGAAAGCGGCTCAGGTTGTGACACAGTCTTAAAGCTGTTTCATACCAGGTACGCTCCGGGCCTGTGCCTGTTTTCGATCATCTCGTTCTCTCTGACTGTTCAGCGGAGTCTCCTCTATGCGCGTACTAGTCACCGGAGGTGCTGGGTTTATTGGTGGGCACATTGTCGACGCCCTGCTGGAGGCCGGCCATACACCGCTGGTGGTCGACAACTTTTCTGCTGGCGATACGGACAATCTCCCCTCGCATGTCGAAGTCTTCGACGTCGATATTCGCAACCGTGAAGAACTAACTCGAGTATTCGTCGACTGCCAACCCGACGCCGTTTCGCATCATGCGGCACAACTTTCGGTCTCGCGTTCTGTTCGAGAACCCGCATTTGACGCTGAGGTGAATATCCTCGGGTGGTTAAACGTCCTCGAAGCTGCCGCTAAACAGGATGTGAATCGTATTCTCTTCGCCTCGTCGGGGGGGACTTATTACGGCAACATCCATCAGCCAGCCACCGAAGATTTACCACCCAGGCCAGAATCTCCTTATGGTTTTACCAAACTGACGGGGGAACACTACCTGGAGTTCTTCACACGTCAACACCCCGGTTTGACAGGGGTTAGTTTGCGGTACTCCAATGTGTACGGCCCCCGTCAATCATCTGTTGGTGAGGCTGGCGTAATTGCGATTTTCGCCTCGCGACTGTTGCAGGCGGAATCCGTGGTCATCAATGGCGATGGTTCCGCGCTGCGGGATTTCGTTTACGTCACCGACGTCGCCCGAGCCAATCTGCTCGCGTTGGAAGGAAAGCTGGATCATCGATACCGGGCCTATAATATCGGAACCGGGCAAGGGACGACCATTAGCCAGTTGGCCGATACGTTGAGCACATTCGCCACAGAAGAACGCGCCAACCGGCAATTGACAGAACCTATTCCCCTTCCTCAGTATGGTCCTCCCCGAGCGGGAGATATCCATGCCAATCTGATCGACTCTTCCCGGATCAGGCAGGAACTCGGTTGGACTCCCGAGGTCGATGTAAAGACAGGCCTGCAGCAAACGACACGCTGGTTCGCTGAACGTGTTTTCGCCTGATAAGATTGCCTCTTTAGCGATGAGTGTGGTTTAATGAACCCTGCTGATTCGTAATTTGCAGCTCGCTCTTCTACATGCACTCAGGGGAAGTTATGCTTATTCGCTCTCTCTTATTGCTTGGTCTGTTTTGCTGGACCTCCTCGGCCAATGCGGCGCAACCGAATGTCATTCTTATTATGGCCGATGATATCGGTTATGAATGTTACGGTTGCTATGGCAGTCAACAATATCAAACTCCGAATATCGATCGTCTGGCTGAAGAAGGGACTCGGTTCAAGCACTGCTACTCCCAGCCACTCTGCACTCCCAGTCGCGTCAAAATCATGACCGGGTTATCAAACGCCCGCAACTATTCGGCGTTTTCCATTCTCAATCGCGATCAACGCACCTTCGGTCATATCATGAAGGAGGCGGGGTACCGCACCTTCGTCGGTGGGAAATGGCAGCTATACGGAGCGGAGCATTATATCTCTCCTCAAGGGCACAACGCGAAAGGAATGCTTCCTGAGGATGCCGGATTCGATCAACACTGCCTCTGGCAAATCGAAAAGCTCGGTGATCGTTACTGGAATCCACTACTGAGCATCAACGGTGATCTGAAACAGTTCGAACCGGAAGACTACGGTCCTGGAGTCGTCACCGATCACATTCTTGATTTTATGGACGAAGAAAGTGACAAACCGTTCTTTGTATATTACCCCATGATACTGGTGCACAATCCGTTCCCCACAACTCCGGATAGTGAAGACTCAAGAAGCGAGGACGCGCAACAGAACTTCGAAGACATGGTTCAGTACATGGATAAACTGATCGGGAGAATCGTTCAGAAAACTGAAGCTAAGGGCATAGCCGAAGAGACGTTGATCATCGTAACCGGTGACAATGGAACCAATCCTAAAATTAAGTCGCAGCTCAACGGTCAGACCATTAAGGGAGGCAAAGGGAGAACCACCGATGCTGGGACTCGCGTCGCTTTGGTCGCGTGGCAGCCCGGAACCGTGCAAGCGGGGAAAGTCTGCGAGGACCTGGTCGACTTCTCTGATTTTGTCCCCACACTTCAGGAGGTTGCCGGAATCCCTGTTAATAAAAACCTGGACGGAATCAGCTTCGCACCGGCCCTGTCAGGAACGAATCGAAATGCGCGCGAATGGATGTACTGCTATTACCACCCTCGACCCGAGCGAGAAAAGTGGAAACCCCAACGATTCACTCGCGATCAACGGTACAAGTTGTATGGCAATGGTCGTTTTTATGACATCGCCAACGATCCACTTGAAAGGTCTCCTCTCAAAGAGAAGAACGAAGCCTACGAGAAACTGGCCGCCGCACTGGAATCAATGCCCGCTGAAAGCCCGGCCTTGCTTCAGTTTCCGGAATAAAAGTGTCCCGCAAGTTGAGATATCGGTTACCTCTGTCACTCTCGAAGGGAATTGCAGGTTACATTCGAACAAAGATCTTCTGACGATCAAGGCTGCGGATCATTCCGAGAGTTAGAACCATGTAAGCAATGAATGTGACGGTGATTAACCAAGGTGCGGCTGTTTTCGTATCAAAAGTCTGGGACCAGAATGAGATCCAGAAGACTTTGTGCAGAAAATAGGCAGCCAGTGGGTTCATGCCCAGCATTTCGAAGACACGAACTTTCCTGCCCCAGATATCTGAGAAGATAATAAAGAAGGAAAGCGTGACCATGGCGATCCCGGTGGTGATCATCGCGTAGGGAAGTGTGATAGTTCGTTTGGCGGTGATCCAGTAGTTTTTCAGGTAATACGGCAGTCCAGAGTCATCCAGAGTTTCTGGAATATCGCCAAACACTGGAAATGGGGCCAGATAGGTGTCGATGTTTGCGTAGTTACTGAAATCCGGAAGGACAGGGTGGGCGGCGTGATCGTATACAAACCGATTCTTGATAAGCTCCCCATCTTTTCCGATACGGGAGAGATAAATTTCGTCCGATGCGTGCTTGGCGACATCATACTGGTAGAGGCAGGAAAGGCAGGATAATAGGTATCCCACTACGAATAAACCGATTCCGGTGATAGCGATCTTTTTCCAGGCAATTTGTGGCGGGTACTTGGCCTGCAAATCGTAACAAAGTGAACCGGCCAGCATGACGGAAGCAAAACCAAACAACCCGAACAGGCCACCGTCCCAGCTTCGCCCACCAGTTTCAAAGAGATCTCCCATCCAGTTGTGGAGTCCGATTTCCGGATTGATCCAAATTCCGTCCTGCTGCCAACCATACATAAATTGCCAATTGAACCACCAAGTAATGAATACGTGGGTCAGGCTGAAACCAACCATCGTCAGTACTCGCCCCCAGAACGAGAGTCGGATTACAGGCATAATCAATAATTGAGTCCCCCCTATTATAGCCAGGGTCTCCCACAAAGCAGACTTGAAGAATTGGGCCAGAAGTACCAGGCAATGTTGTCCGAAGTAGGGAGGGATATCGAAAAAGGCCGATTGTCCCGCGTTATAGATGGCGAGTTGATCTGTAGCCACTTCTCCAGTGTACGGGTTCTCGAAGAAAGAATCGTAAGGTCCAAATTCCACTCCGGCCCCATAGATCACAATAGAAACAAGGCAAAGGGCCAGGCTTCGCTTGATGTAGGTCAGGTACGTTTTGGTCGCACCAAACTTGGGTATTCGTCGCAGAATTGTCAGTCGAAAAGAAAAGCCGACAGCGAATATAAATGCCGGCATAATGGTGTCTGGAAAGTTCAGCCAGTAGTCATCGTGCTTCAAGGGTTCCCAGGTGTTGGTGAACTTGCCCAGGTAGTTCACGATCAACATTGCGAACACGGTGTACCCTCGGAACTGATCCATCGAAACTATGCGACCACTCGTTGGAGTCAGGGATTCGGGGGGTTGCAGAGACATACAGGGGCCTTTATTAAAAAACAAAACGAGTGATTTGCGTAAAGCTTATCAGACTTGAGTGTAAAAATCGTGACGTTCGCTTCCAATACGCTTCGCTAAGATTCCTCATCATTCAGTAAAACTCAGATAAACGCATGACAAGTAATGGGATAGGTATTTCTTGGTCTAAAGAGACGTTCGATGGTGGTCGGAAATTGTCATAATCCGCATTTCCTGCCATTGCTAAATACTGTTTCAACAAGAATTCGATACCGAAAACCCATCTGTTCATGTTAAAAAAGTATCTTATTCTCTGTCAGACACCATCTTAAATTGGCAGGGCGATCTTGGCTCTTATCACTCAATTCATCTTTGTCACTCGACATCTCCGGAGTTCAACATGCGGCAGCGCCTGACCACTCAATGTCTTTATTTCATGTTGCTCGCCTTCTTCGTAATCGGAAACTCCCCCAGTTTCGCTCAAGAAGAGGAGCGAATTAAACTGAGTGAAGTCACCGTGAATGCCCTCAGCTATTTCGAAGGGCCAGATGGCCGAGCTTACGGGAATTGCTTTCCCCTGCAGGTGACAGTGGGTGGCAAAGAGGCGGGACGGGTTCGGATCGGTTTTTATGAATCCGAAGTCGGTGGTTCCGGAGAACAATGGCAGGCCGCCGGCTGGATGGCGTCGTTAATGGCGGCACAGCTTACCGACTTCGATCCTGCGACGACGCAGGTTGCTTTCGATATTCAAGGACGGGTCGATGGCCCCAGCGCGGGAGCGTTGATGACCATTGGCATTCTGGCCGCTGCGCGAGGAGACAAGGTTCGAGATGATGTGGCCATGACGGGAACGATCAATCCGGATGGCATGATCGGGCCGGTGGGGGGCATACCCCACAAAATCGAAGGTGCTGCAGCAAAAGGAATGAAGCTCGTTCTGATTCCCGCGACTGCGGAAAACGAGATGGACAAAAACAAAAAACAGATGGTGAACCTGATTCGTCATGGCGCCGAACTGGGAGTTGAAGTCAAGAAGGTCATCGACATTTACGAAGCCTATGCCTTAATGACCGGCACCGAATTGCCACGACCGAATATTTCGGGACGTCCGACAATTGATTACAAAACAGACGCCGTACTTGCCTCTCGGATTGGGCAGTGGGCGGATTTGACGAAGACGGCAATCGAAAAATACGAAGCCGCGCCCGAAGATGCACGAGTCGAGTATTCGGATCTTCTGATTGAAGAAGCCAGGGACTACATTAAAACTTCGGAAGGACTGATGAAAGAAGGAGTAATCACTGTCGCATACACCGATATGCAATACGCGGCACTGAATGCTTTTCTCGCTAAAGAAGTTGCTTATTGCAACCAGACAAATCTGACAATCGGATACGATGCGATGCTGAAACGCATTAACAATAACGATTGGCTGCAGGCGGAAATTGATAAAACGGCCATCGCGCTGAAATTTTCACAACCTACGACGATGAATCAACTCGCTTTGTACCTCGAAGCCTGTGACGCCTTTATCGAAGCAGTTTCCTTTCAGAAACTGGCAGCGAAAACGATGGCGAATCTTCCTGAGGACGAAGACGAAGCGATTGAAATCGCAATCACCGCTTCTGAATGGCAGGTGTTCGGGTGGCTCGATTGTCGGGTCACGATGGATTTTCTGGAATTGATGCGGCAATACGGTGGCAAGCCAATTCCTGCCGACGCTCCCTTCCTGGACACGGCTCATTTTTATCGCCGTACGTCGGAAGCAAGCTACCGCGTGTTTGAATCCATCACCGTCAATGAGATCGCTAAAGTACTAAAGGTCGCCCAACCTCAGGCCAAATTTGCACTCGCGAAAAAGGATTCCTACTTCGGACTGGTGACGATGGCTCAAACAGAAGTCTTGCCAAATCTGCAGGACTACTTTGGAGACGGCCCTCAGTTTGCCTACGCAACCCTCGCAGGCAGTATCTATGTGCATCTACGCGCATCCATGTTGATCGCCAAGTATTACTCCTTGAATGCGCAACTCGATAAAGAGATGATGATTATCGGCATTGGACGGGAACAGGCTCTCAACGAATGGCTGGAAGCCTCCGAAGAGCAGGCGCGCCGCAACGTGATGCTCCTCTCCCGTTATGGGATGGATACGGCAACATGTGCGCAAAACTTTGAGTATTGCCGCCTGATGAAAACGCGGGGCTTGTCGGACAAACTGGATGCACTCTTTGTGCTGTTGTACCTGAACACGACAACCAAAGTTCTGCAGCGACTCTCCGGCGTGAAAGTCGATCAGCGTACAGGCGAACCTCTCGTTCCTTCTACAGAAGAAACCCCGGCGGAGCAGGCTGGCAGCAAACAGCCTTCTGGCGATCCTACTAAGTAGCAAGAGACTTTACTGGTTAACTTCGGATTGAAACGGTGTCGGGATGACGTAAGAAAAGCAGGTCGTGATCTGTCAGGCTGCGAACCGCTTTCTGGATCATGGGAGTGATATCACTCTCGGCGAGTCCAGCGCAAAGAGAAGCGGACTGTTTAATCTGTTGGATAATCTCTCCAGTGGAAAGTTGATCGTCAATCAATTCGCAGAAGGCTCTCACCACCGGTGACATATCGACGTTCACGGTCACTTTGATCCCACCCCGAATCTGGAAATCGATACTCCAGACAGGAGCTTGATGAGCGACAATTGAATTTCGGACATTCACCATTCGCGAAAGTTCACTCCAACCGGGGGTCAAATTCAATTGCGTGGTGTTGACTTGGCGATCAGGTTCGCGGGCGGCCCAGAACGCATGCTTGATCACACAGCCCCAGTAGATTTCGGCCATCTCCTGTTGCTCTGCAACTGGCTTATTGGATATCTCCGACCACCAGGGAGAATCTCTGAAGATGTGACGAGATTGATAGAAAAATCTGGATTCATTGGTGAAATCGAGTAAATGCAGGCCGCTCGTGTTGAGCAGTTTTACCAGTTCTGTCACAGAATAAGCTTGATCGCAAGTATGGAAAAAGAGGTCGTACAACTCTGAGTCGTCAGCCTCTTTAATGAATGTCATGATGGTTTTGCCATGTTGCTGCCAGTTTGTCGCAGGCAGTTTGTTTAAAAAGCGGCGAAACTCAGCGAACAATTCTGGCGAAGGAGTCGCTCCCTGTAGGCCTGCTAGAGTAAGAAGTCGTTGCATCTGATAGATTGCAGTTCGACCATATCGACCGTAAACCATCAATCCCATCGCGCCGTCTGGCTTTAGGACTGAGTTCAAAGCTGCTAGGCCGGCGCTCGGATCGTCCAAATGATGGAGTACACCGACGCAGTTGATATAGTCGAAAAACCCCGCATTCCCGGGAGCCAGATCGAGTAGCGACCCTTGTCTCCAAGTCACTTTGTCGGTCAAACCTCGTTTCTCGATCCGTCGTCGAGCGATGTTCATGGCTCGTTCGCTGAGATCGACATGGACAACTTCTGCAGGAAAATGACGTAACTGCTCGGCAAGGAAAACGGTGGAATCACCTGTTCCACCGCCAGCAACGAGAACTCGCCTAGGCTTCGACAGATCGAGTTGTCCCCGAAAACATTTATGGTTAATCGCTGCCAACTGATCCAGATTTACGTAACGGAGTGATTCCAACTCCCGTTCTGGATCTCGGTCTGGATAGGGGAGAAGTTCATATTGTTTCTGAACGGATTCCGTTACTTCATGTCTCCGGTTCCGAGTCTCGTTCCTGAAATCGGTCGCCATTGTCTAAATTCCTCCCTGAGGGATGCCTGACCGCCTATTATTTTGCAGGCTTATTCTCTCAGAATTGAGGAATTGAGGAAACCGGAATCTCGTCTGCTGAGAACGGATGCCGAAATAGCTTGACGAATATGATATTGCTCGCCATTGTGGTATTTACCGCTCGGCCTTCCTCGGCCACAGATTAAGCCGAATTATTCAATAGGTCAGTCAAGAACTGGATCAGGAATGATTAACGAGAACTTTTTATTAAACTTGAAAACCACAAGCTTACACTCTCTCAAGATGTTTGTATTCGGCCTCGCTCTAATTTGCGGGTGGCTTACTTTTCCGTGTCTGAGCGAGTCTGCCGACGCTGCAGATGACTCCTCACCAACGCGTTGGGCGAGATTCCGCGGACCAAACGGGGCGGGAATCGCCACCGGTCAGAATCTACCCAAAGATCTCAAACCGGAACACCGGGAGTGGGTTGTCGACCTACCGGGACTTGGGCATGCCGCTCCCGCGATTTGGGATGACTTTCTGTTCGTCACCTCCGCAATAGATGAAGGGGCCGTCCGGTATCTCTATTGTCTGGATGCCATCACGGGCGAAGAGCGATGGGTGCGGACTTTGAGTATGAACAAGAGTGCAAAACATATCAAAAGCAGTTGGGCTTCAAGCACACCGGTAACCGATGGCGAATTCGTGTATGTCGCCTTCGCTGATGCCGAACAATATCTCCTTTCCGCTTACGATTTCGCGGGCGAACTTCAATGGCGGGAAGATCTGGGAAGTTTTGAAAGCCAGCACGGTCAGGGTACCTCACCTGTTCTCTACGAAGACTTGGTCATTCTTGCGAACGATCAGGATGGTCCGAGTTCCGTCGTCGCATTCGAAAAAGCGACCGGCAAAATGGCTTGGACCACTCTAAGAGAATCCCGACGGGTCAGCTATGCGACGCCGCTAATGATTCCTCCGGCCGGGGGCAAAGGTCTGCCTCAACTGATAGTCGCCTGCGGAGCCATGGGCCTGACTTCACTCAACCCACGGACAGGGCACATGCACTGGAAAACGGGAGAATTCAGCCATCGGACTGTCGGTTCACCCGTCTATGGTGAGGGAGTGCTGGTGCAATGTTGTGGCGGTGGCGGTCAGGGCAAGTACATGGTTGCCATCAAACCTCATGACGCCCCCAATTCTGATGATCCGTTTGAGGTCCTTTATGAACACAAACGGAGATTACCTTATGTACCCACGCCGATCATTTATGAAGGACATCTCTACCTTTGCAACGACGGAGGAATTGCCAACTGCCTCAATGTCGAAACGGGCGAAAATGTCTGGACTGAACGAATTGGCGGAAATTACAGTAGTTCCCCCGTTTGTGTAGATGGTATGATTTATATGTTGAGCGAAGATGGAGAGATCGTCGTGATTTCTGCATCGCCTGACTATAAATTGTGGGGTAGATTAAAACTGGATGATCACAGTCACGCGACACCAGCCGTCGCCAACGGTCGCCTTTACCTACGGACCTTTCATCGTCTGACGAGTATTCACCATGAAAATTCGTCCGTTGATGACTCGAACTGAGTCGAAATTTCGTGGAAGATTGTTGGTCCCTACAACAACAGCTTCCGAACAGCGCTTGTACGCGGGCTTTCGTAATCACAGATTCAGTAACCATAATCTGAAGTTGATCAACTGCACTCTTTTATGGAGTATAGAGATCAATTGACAGAGTATTGATTCAATCAGGATTTACAAATGCCTTCCTGGCCTGGGGGACCTTGTCCCAAATGCGGCGAAGATATGCCGGAAAAATTGATCCACTGTCAGACCTGTCGCGCGTTACTGAACGACGACTTGAATTTTGATAGTGTGGAAGTCCCGGAGTTCATTCCTTTACAGGAGCTCGAGAGT
The DNA here is from genome assembly GCF_007750395.1 of Polystyrenella longa. Lineage (GTDB taxonomy): Bacteria > Planctomycetota > Planctomycetia > Planctomycetales > Planctomycetaceae > Polystyrenella > Polystyrenella longa. The sequence goes on from NZ_CP036281.1 coordinate 1,891,993, forward strand.
ATGGTTGATGTCTCTCTCGAAGGTTATTTCGTGAACTGTCCCGAATGCCAGGAGGAATTGCGGATCAACCGCAAGTATGTTGGTAAGAAGGTGCAGTGTAAACGGTGCGAGGCTCCCTTTGAGCTCAAACTGGACAATAACCAGGTGCAGTCTAAAGCGTTCTTCAGCAAATGCCCGTCCTGCCAGAATGAACTCCGTGCCGCGCACAAGTACATCGGGGAAAAGGTCGCCTGCAAATACTGCGGTGGCAAACTGCACTTCGTCAAATAGTGTAGAACCTATCCTGAAACCCAGTTGTGGCTAAATTCAATCCTACCATGGGTGTGATTGACTCATCAGAGGGTCTCAGGACCGTTTGAAAAGTGCTCGGCAATTTCAGATCAATTTCAGATAGTGTGCATTCAGCTATTATGTTCGAAGCCTGAATTCTATTCTTTCACGGAAGTGATCTGAGTCCGTCCCGGCATCGTGCTGTAAAGCACACCTTCTTCATCGAATAGCAACGCGAGATTCAGCTCCCAAACCTTGCCATCTTCGCGCTTCCAGAAGTCGCAGTAGTAGATCGACTGGTTCGTTCCGAATTCTCCGTTGATCCCTGCCTCCGCCAACCTTTTTTCCACTTGGTCGCGGTGAGTTCCTTTCGGGCAGATCTTAAACAGCTCATTCTGCTGTGTCGTATAGGTCTGTCTTACCACTTCTGGTGACGCACTAAGTACTGCACAGCCTGTTTGCGAAAAACAGCATGCAGTGGCTAAGAGTAGCACATAGGCGTGCCGGCTCACGACGTCCCATCTCGACGGAAGTCTGGCGGTGTTCATGACGCTCGGCACCTGCTTGCGGAAGGAAATACATAGAAGACAGGCCGGAGTTGTAGGCTGAAACCGCGAAAAACGTCAATGCCAACCCGTTTCAGGCTGTGATCCACTGCAGGCATATTTGGAGATCGACCGCGGGATAACAGGAGTTTCGAAGTCTTAGAACTGTTGCAGGAATCGCAGGTCGTTTTCGGTGAATCGGCGAATATCAGTCACATTATGCCGTTTCATGCAGAAACGTTCGATGCCAAGTCCGAAGGCGAAGCCGCTGACTTCTTCCGGATCGTAACCAACCGAGGTCAGCACGTTCGGGTCAACCATGCCTGCCCCTCCGATTTCCATCCAGTTGCCGTCCCACAACATGTCGACTTCTACCGAGGGTTCCGTGAAGGGGAAGAACGAGGTGCGAAAACGAACTTCGGTCCCTTCGCCCAAGTAGGCTTTGGCAAACATCCGCAAAGTCGTTTTGAGATGAGCCATGTTGACATCCTCGCCAATCATCAAGCCTTCCATCTGATGGAACATGCAGTGATGAGTTGGGTCAATCGTGTCGGGGCGATAGACACGGCCCAACGAGACGATTCGAATGGGAGGTTTGGTTTTCTCCATCACCCGAATCTGGACCGTGGAAGTCTGACTTCGTAACAGGATCGGACCTCCTGTCGCCGCTTCCGCGACGGAGAGATAGAAGTTGTCCAGCGGATCGCGTGCGGGGTGTTCGAGGGGGATGTTAAGTGCTTCGAAGTTGTGCCGTTCATCTTCAATCTCGGGCCCTTCCATCACGGCAAACCCCAGTCGCCCCATAATCTCCTTGAACTCTTCGATCGTCTGTGTCAGCGGGTGCGTGTGCCCGAGCTTACATGGTTCGCCAGGCAAGGTGACGTCGATTGCATTGAGCGCGGCCTTGGGGGAGGAGAGTTCACTTTTACGAGTATCTAGCGCGCTACTGACATTCTCTTTGGCTTCGTTGAACTTCTGCCCAACGACCGGTCGCTCTTCGGGAGTCGCTTTGCCAACCAGGGATTGCAAATCCTTCAAGCGTCCCTTCTTCTTGCCAAGAAACTGGATGCGAACCTCTTCAAGTTGTTGTTCATCGGTTGCGGCGGCAATCGCGGCGAGAGCTTCGTTCCGATAGGCGGCGAACGCGGTGGTCGTATCCATAATCGTCTCGATCAAATAATTCGGGCAAATAGGAAGAGGGGAGAGCTCAGGTGTCGAGGAGAGAGACTGAGAACGATCTTCGTCGGTTCACGTTCTTTTTTCAACGAGTACAAGCGATCCAAGAAAAAAGCCCGCAAATGCCGTTTTATGAACAGCAGCGGGCTGAATTGGGTTTCCTGTTTATTAACAGGATGACCGATGGTCACTGTTCCCTACACTGAGGCGGGCAGTGCTGCTTTTGCTTTTTCGACGATTTCGTCGAAGATTTCCGGATTGGAAATCGCCAGTTCACTCAAGGTTTTTCTGTTCAGGCCGATTTCGGCCACAGTCAAACCATTGATGAAGCGGGAGTAAGAAATTCCCCGTTCACGACAGGCGGCGGAAAGACGGATGATCCACAGCGAGCGGAAATTACGTTTGCGGGTTTTACGGTCGCGGAATGCATTCGCTCGTGAACGAATGATTGTTTCTTTGACTGAACGCAGCAGCTTGCCGCGACCTCCGCGATTTCCTTTGGCTTCTTTGAACAGTCGGTTTTTAGAGCGTCGTCGGGCGACACCTGATTTAATCCTCATGACTACTTACCATTTATCTTTTGAAAAGTGAACTCTATATGTTTGCAATTGAATGACCGGAAATCATCAGGTCGACTGCCGCCAGGGCCGCTCGTTCTGTCAGGTCTGACTACTTACCTGAATGCAGGTAGGGTCAAACCCTATTTAATCCCGGACTTGCCTCTGAAGAGAGACGGCCTTGGATCTCATTCTCTTGGACTAACTGGCTCCGTTAAAACAGAGACAGGAAGTGCAGAACGGGGAAAAGTCTGGTTAGGAAAGAACGGTGCAGTACGACTATCGGTATTCAACGAAAAAGTGGGATCAAACCCGGAACGGTTACATTCCTGGGCGAAGGCCTTCAATGATGTTAATGGCATCTTTGCCTGTGATCACATTGTCTGCGCGAAGCTGTCGTTTTCGCTGAGCACTTTTATGGCTCAGTTTGTGGCCACGAAAAGCGTTGCGATGTTTGACTTTACCCGAAGCGGTCACTTTAAACCGCTTGGACATTCCTTTATGTGTTTTCTGCTTAGGCATGGTTACAAATTCTACCGAGGACGCAATTGGTTCGTACGACAAAGAGGAACCTGAAACAGGTCTAACATCCAGCCGGGATGTTCCTCGAAATCAGCTGAAATTCTCTCTTCCCTAACAAATGAGAGCTCAGTTAAGTGGTCTCATCGATCAACTTGCCATGGTTCATAGTCAAACCACCGCGCGGACAGAAAGCTGTCCCGGGAAAGGGAAGGGCGGATTATAGTGAGCATTCGCCTTCTCTTTCCACTCTCATCGACGAAAAACTCCCCTTCGAAGGTAAGAAATATTCGCCAAATTCTCGGATTCTCAGTGTGTAGTGGCTATATGACCAGTGATAGTCGTTTTCCAAACGGCATGGTTTCCTCGTGCGTGAGGGCAGGTTATGATTTTATACGAATTGTTTGTCTTCTCTGGATTTACTTCACGCGGTCGGAAAGTTTTGTCCTATGTCATGTCAGATACGCTTGTTCCCGTCCTTTTTCCGTCTTACTGTTCTCTCGCTGGTTCTCGTCGTCTTGCCTGGACTGGCGAACGCGGCACTACCCGAGTCGGACGCCAGCCTGAAAATCGAGAGTCAGGAGTGGCCTTTTGAACCCGGTCCGCGGCAAGTCACGATTTATATCTATTATCCGGGTGGCAAACTGGAAAATGTGACTCCGGAAACTGGGCTAATGCTCAATCTCCACAATTGGGGAGGAACAGGTTTTCAAGGAGCCGGAGATCCACGCAAATTGACTGCGGGGCTAGATGTTATCGCCATTTCGGTCGATTACCTGCAAAGCGGCAAACAGCAGGATGGGGCTCCCTACGATTTCGGTCACCTGCAGGCCATCGACGCCTTGCGGGCTCTGTCCTACGTGTTTCGCGAACTGAAAGCGGCGGATATCGATTTGAATACTCGACGAATTATGGCATCGGGAGGTTCCGGCGGAGGGAACGTCAGCCTGATGTGTAACAAGTTCGCCCCGCATACTTTCAGTTGCATCGTCGATATTTGCGGCATGCCCCGTCTTTCAGACGATATTGCCTTTAATCTGCCAGGGGGAAGTCGACTCGATGCGCGGTACAGCCAGGATCCCGAATCCCCGATGTATCTTTCTCCTGGACGACAGGAATTACATTTCGTCGGCAATCCGGCTCATCTCCAGAAGATGAAAGAGTTCGGAAACGAAGCCCGGATCGTCGTCATACATGGAACGGGAGATGACGTGTGTCCCTATCCTGACGCGGTGGAAATGGTCACCAATATGAAACAGGCCGAGCTGAACATCGAAGAGTTCTTCGTTAAGGAAAGCGACGTCGACGGCAAGATATTCAAATCGACTGGACACTCACTGGGAGATCGAAGCGCCATGATGTTGCTCTATGGTCGTAAATACTTGTTGCCCGAAAGCGATGACTATTTCGAACGGGAGTCTCAGACTGATTTCGAACTGCAGCAGGATATTGTCTATCCGACTTCGGATGGTCAGTATGTAATCTCTTATCCGGAAGGAGTTCCTTCCATCCGTTTTGAATCACAGTCCCCTACAGAATAAGGTGCAATTCACGGTGTCGCTCTGGTTGCAGGAGCGATATTGAGACTAGAACGCATTCTAGATACCCATTGTGTGTTCTGGCGGCGTAGCCTGCTGTATTTAAGGGCTTTTCGGGACCGATAGCCGCCACACTTATCCTGGACAGGATCTAGAGGGGAAACGTACGAGTACCATTACCAATGGGCAATAGAACGTATTTGCAGACGTTCTATTGCCTGATGCGAATATGCCTGTAGAGCAATTTAAGACCGAAGCATTGGCGATGGTGTGAGCTTAACGAGGCGACACAACGGCGGACATGTTTCGGCCCCCCTCCATGCGTGGTGGAGCTTCGACTTTAGCGACATCGTCCAGCGACGCGATGATACTCAACAGGATTTCCCGGCCACGTTCATGGTGCGCGTTTTCGCGACCTTTGAACATGATGTTGATCTTCACCTTGTCTTTTTGCTTCAGGAACGTGCGTGCCTGTTTGACTTTGAAATCGATGTCATGGTCACCCGTTTTCGGGCGCAAGCGTATTTCTTTAAGCTGCGTTTGATGCTGCTTGGTGTTCTTAGCCAGCTTCTTCTTCTGCTCGTATTTGAATTTACCGTAATCCATGATTCGGCAAACGGGCGGACGCTCGTTGGGAGCTACCTCCACGACATCCAGTCCCGATTCGCCAGCAATGCGTAAAGCTTCCTGCGTCGGGATGACGCCCAGCATTTCTCCATTTTGGTCGACAACTCGAATCGGAGTGATTCGAATTTGATCATTCATACGTTGGGTGGTTTCGATTGTTAGACCTTCCTGAGAGTGTTTCAGTCATTTTTTAACGTTTGGAAATATCATCCCAAACGGGTTGGAGGAGGGATAAACTCATTTCAACACCGGGAAAGATTTATCCACTCCTTCATCAGCAGAGTTGATGCTCTTAAACCCAGAAATTTAAATGAGGGTTTCTTAATATGGACCTGAGTTAAGGGATCTGAATTTTCTCCCATCGATGGGGGGAAAGACAAACGATCATTTAAAACGGGAACAGATAGAGAGATCAATTCGAGCTATCGGCAGATTCAGACGGGAGATTGAACTGTCAGAAACGACGTCGCCGATGCATTATTGATTCTACTGAATGTCTTCAGTACGAATCAATGATCTAATTCAGCAAACTTGCCTGGAGTCTTTATTCGGCAATTTCCCTGAATTTTCCGAATTCTTTCTGCACTTCATAACCGTTCTTGAAGAAAACGTCAAGAATTGAGCAGTTTTAAGTGCGATTCTATTCAGAGGTCAGGGCATTATCGATGGGTTTTGACCGCTTCGGTGGGTCGCGAAAATTCTGGTTCCTGTTTCTCTTTCAGAATATCCCGGGCTCGAGAGATCGGTTTTCCGATTTGAACCGCCTTGTGGCCTTTCAAAGTTCCCGGCGTGCCACTGAAGAAGGGTTTCCCCTCGATCATTAGAGTCAAACCTTGGGAAACTTCCCGCTCAGTCATGATGACATCTCCGACCGAAAGTCCCATCAGGTCGTCGGCCGACAGCTTCACCTGGGTTAGTTCTGCGACCAGTTCGACTTTGGTCTTGGAAATATTGGTCTCGATATCGAGCTGTTCTTCCGGCGTGATTACGCGGGACTTATATGCCGACCACGAGTCCGAGCTCAGTTTGGGAGACAAGGGCTCAATTGTATTGAATGGGATACAAAAGTTCATAATCCCCCGCATCTCGCCCATCGTCAGTTCGAAACTGACTAGCACGATCACTTCGTTAGGGGGAACAATTTGGACTAGTTGTGGATTACTCTCAATCTGTGAGACTTTCAAATCGAGGTAGCAGAGGTTGATCCACGTGTTCTCGAGGGCCTTGATCGCTTGGTTCGTGATCCGGGAGACAAGTCGTAGTTCAATCTCCGTCAGTGCCCGGTTAGGAAAGTTCGTTTTGGCCTGACGTCCTCCACCCAGCATTCGATCGATGATAGGAAAAATGATCGACGGATTCAGGTCGAGAATCATGTGACCCTGCAAATAAGTCGATTCGAGCAGGTTGAAGCAGGTGGGGTTCTCCAGGCTGAATACGAATTCACTGTAGGTCAGCTGGTCGACGCTGATCAGTTTGCATTCGACAATGGTGCGCAGCATACCACTCAGGGCGGCGCCGAATTCACGGCTGAAACCTTCATGCAGGCCTTGAATTGCCCGCATTTGCTCTTTGCTGACACGCTCGGGTCGTTTGAAGTCATACAGGCTGATCTGCGAATGATGATCCGAGTGTGCCTGTCGAAATGCGGGCTTGGCCGGTCCACTCGATCCATCGGGATCCAGTGCGGCAAGGAGCGATTCGACTTCTGTTTGACTGAGAACTTCTGCCATCCGTGGCCTCCGTCCTGTGACGTCTTAATGGTTAATGTTTTTCAGCGGATGCTGGTAATATCGGGATTCAACCCGTACCGGGTCGAGGTCGCTTTGTGGACTCTTGAATAAAATACAATTTAAAAGTTGTCTAAATCGAATTTTCCGCAGTATTCCTCCGGCGTTTTTGATTTGCGACGATCTGTTTCGGGATATCGCTAACTTCTCGTTTGCCCCGATCCTTGAACGAGGTATTTGTAACTGGTCAGTTCTCTCAGCCCACAGGGGCCTCGGGCATGGAACTTATCGGTGCTGATGCCAATCTCGGCTCCAAACCCGAATTCTCCGCCGTCATTAAAACGCGTACTCGCATTAACCATGACCGCTGCAGAATCGACGTTCACTTGGAACTCCTCTGCTGCTGCCAACTGACTGGTGACGATCGCATCGGTATGGTGAGAACCATGCTCATTAATGTGCTCAACCGCAGCGGTAAGATCATCAACGACTTTGACAGAGAGAATCAAATCCAGGTATTCCGTGCGGAAATCTTCTTCTGTTGCGGGAACCGCTTTCTCAAGAATTTGGCATGTCCGACGGCAACCTCGAAGTTCCACTCCCAGATTAAGAAGGGCGGGGCCCGCTTGTTTGAGAAACCGCTCCGCGACTGCTTCATGAACCAGAAGAGTCTCAGCCGCATTGCAGACACCTGGACGATGTGTTTTGCTGTTGATGATGATGTTCTCTGCCATCTTGAGGTCAGCAGATTCATCGACATACACGTGACAGATACCATCAAAATGTTTGATGACGGGCATCGTGGCTTCATCAGTGACACGTTCGATCAGCGACCGACCTCCCCGAGGGATCGTGACGTCAATCAAGTCGTGCCGTTTCAGAAAATGGCCAACGGCGTCCCGGTCAGTCGTTTCTACAAGCTGCACCGCTTCTCGCGGTAAACCCTGTTTTTCCAGACTATCCGCGACAATTTTGTAAAAAGCCATGTTGCTGTGGAAGGCTTCTTTGCCCCCTCGAAGAATAACGGCGTTTCCACTTTTGACGCACAAGGCGGCCGCATCGATCGTCACATTTGGTCGCGATTCGTAGATGAAAAAGACGACACCCAAGGGAACACGGACTTGAGATACTCGGATTCCATTCGGTCGCAACTGGCTTTGGATTACTTCGCCGATGGGATCCGTTAATGTCGAGATCTGATGCAGACTTTCGACAATCCCAGCAAGACGTACTTCTGTCAGTCGCAGTCGATCAATGGCGGCGTTGTTCAATCCGTATTCAGGTGCTTTGTCGATATCGAGCTGATTGGCTTGCACTAGTTCAGCCTTACGCGAATCGATCGCGCTGGCTAGTTCGAGCAGCCATCCTGATTTCTGGTTCCCGGTCAGGGCGGTCAGTTTCCGCGAGGCGGACTTGGCTTTTCGGGCGACGTCCTGCGTGTAATCTGCCAACGCTTCCTGGTTGGGGGCGGTCATTTGTGTTGGATTCATTGTGGTCTTTGTATAGTCACCAGAAAGCCGCAAACACAACTTTGCGAACAAGTAATTCAGAGATGGGAGGATTGGCACTCTAGATACAGGCAGCCTGGTTTGTTCCGGCGCCTGCGACCTTTAGAGAGGCGGAAGATACCTTAGGTTCCTGCAAAAGTATCAGAAAACAAGCATTTTATGTCAATGCTACTCATAAAGTGGACCCGAAGGGGAGTCCTTCTAATGCAAGGGATTTCATGATTATCTTTCTCGACTTGGAAAATCAACGTGAACCATGAGTTCAAGGGATGCACTCATGAGGCATATTGTTTATAAATAGGGGATATCACAAAGATTACGGGCCAAATCGAATCCGTCAGAGTTTCTCCTCGATTTCTATTCCAGATTCGAAGCGAAAGAACCAATGACAGAGAATTTCACTGGCTGACCGCCAAAAATAGGCTAACTACGCGAGGACGATTGCGAATAATATTACGGAATCGTCGACCGACTGCCTCACATTACGGTCGTAGACCAGTTCGCAATTGTACACAAAAAGGGCCGGTCGACTCTCTCGAGAGTCTCAGGGTTTTCGATAATGTCCGATCCTGCTGAAGCGGAATTGAATCAGGATACCTCCATTCAAGAGGATGTCGCCTATCTCGTTGCTCGTACAGACGGGCAATGGCGGGACATCTACAAAATGAATCCTGCTCATGTGATGTCGATTGGACGCGCAAACACGAACAAGATTGTCGTCGATGACGAGGTCTGCAGCCGTCGGCATTGTGAAGTATTCCGTTCGGGCGACATTTGGTTCCTTCGCGATCTCGGCAGCCGTAACGGCACAATGATCAACGGCGTGAAAATTCAGGGTGACAAAGAGCTTAAGCCTGGCTCGCTCATTCAAATCGGTGGTTTCCGATTGGGATTTACCCTGGACGTTTCTGATTCGCTCCATCCCACTTTTGGTTTCCCCTATCTGGATGAACGACCCTCCGACGACACTTCCGACACGGTAGCCAACCTGAAGATCGAAACGGGGAGTCCTTCCGAATTCGGTCCGGAAATCTTGAAGAAACAGCGGGAATCTCGTTACAGAAATGCAGCGGCTTCCAGTAAGTTAATGCGCGATCGGGCCAGTCGTGAATTGGCCAGTCTCTACCGGTTGGCACTCAATATGGGAATGGCTCGTTCTGTTCAGGAAGTCTGCGCTCTTACCCTCAAGAACGCGATCGAGAACACCTCCGCCGATCAGGGAGCAATTCTCCTACTTCCCGAGCCCGTTCTGGAATCTCCGGAAGCGGACAAACTCTCCAAAGTCGTCAGTCGTTCCGAATCGAATTTTTCTTACCAGATGGTTTCTGAATATCTGGCCGGACTAGTGTTGAATGAACGCGAAGCCGTGCTCGGACGTGATATTGACGATGACAGCAAGCTTTCAACCCGCGACCACCTCGGTAAAATTCGGGCACAAAGCCTGATCTGTGCCGCTATTTGCAAAGAGCAATTCGTTTACGGACTGATTCACCTCTATTCGACTGATCCAGACAATGAGGTGACGGCAGACGACTTGGAATTTACGTTGGCCATCGCCGATCAAACGGGTGTCGTGCTCGATAAAATGCAGGAGCGGGATTCACTGGAAGTCGGGCTCGAACGGGCTCGAACGGAAAATATCTCCCTCAAAAAACAGCTGCAGATCGAAAATGAATTAGTTGGCAATAGCCGGAGTATGGAAGAACTTCGCAAAACGATCCTGCGAATCGGGCCGACCGATGCCACTGTACTCATTCGAGGTGAAAGTGGCGTTGGTAAAGAACTTGTTGCAGGGGCTGTTCACTCCTCCAGTGGTCGAACGCGGGCCCCTTACGTCTGCATGAACTGTGCGGCTCTGAGTGAAAGTCTTCTCGAAAGTGAACTCTTCGGTCATGAAAAAGGCTCTTTTACCGGGGCGACCTCCCAATCTACGGGAAAATTCGAACAAGCGAATATGGGGACTTTGTTCCTCGATGAAGTCGGCGAAATGAGTCAGTCAGTGCAGGCGAAATTCCTACGAGTTCTGGAAGGGCATCCCTTTGAGCGGGTTGGGGGACGGAAAGCGATCAAGGTTGATGTGCGGGTCGTCGCGGCGACCAACCGTGACTTGGAAGACGCTGTCAAGAATGGCACCTTCCGTCAGGACCTTTACTTCCGACTCCACGTGGTGGAATTACTCGTTCCGCCTTTGAGAGAACGTAAGTCAGATATTCCCATTTTGGCCCATCATTTTCTCAAGAAGAGCGCCACCCGCACGGGACGCGATGTAAGGCGGTTTTCACATCAGGCAATGGAATACTTTCTGGCCTACGAGTGGCCTGGAAACGTTCGCGAACTTCAAAATGTGGTCGAACGAACGGTTATCATGGCGTCGGGAGAAGAGATCAAGAAAGAGGATATTCATCTTTCATCGGTCAGCCCATTCACTACCAGCGTCGAGCCAGTCTTCTCGGAACCGGAAGATTACACCCCTGATTCTCTCGAAGACATCGAGCAGCGTCACATTCTGGCTACGTTAGAAGAGACGAATTGGAACAAATCTCACGCAGCCAGCATTCTGGGCGTCGAACGCTCTACACTTGATCGCAAGCTGAAGAAGTATGGTGTCAAGCGGCCAGGCAGCTAGAGCACGCCTGTCGTTCTTCTGGCACACTTTGCCTCGTCTCTTATGGGAGTTCTCCCTCTTGATGAATAGAGAGAGGCTCAAAGTACGGACATTGCCTACTGTGAAAAGATGTTCGAATTGCGAAGGCTCCGTCGATATCTTTTGCAGGGTGTAGGGGCAGGGGCTATTTCTGAGCTGGATGAAACATCAAGATATGAGTGAGTGTTGATGTGTGAAGTCGGTAGCACCGAACGCTTTGCGAGTTTGGAAATATCCTTGGTAGAAATCGCTTAATAACCGAAGTAAGTTAATTGTTATTGATGACAGTTGCCGAAATATGATAAAACTGGTGACGCAAGAAAGCAGTGCGATGAGGAATTTCTGACGATGGAGCAAATTTGAAAAAATTTGTTTGACATTCTAGTCGATCCTGACCAGAATCAGGCTGTTCGTTAACACGAATTTCAAGTCAGTCTGTCTCAGAATTTTCTCAGGAGCAAGGTCGGATTATTTTCTCACAAGTCAGGTTATCCTTTCGGCGACTCTACACTGTTCGCCTCATAAATTGCCTTACGACTTGTGAAAAGGGCCGAATCTAGCCGATCTGGTTAAATTTTAGACTAATTTGAACCCGCCTCTATGAACAAGGCACCCTCACTTCCTTTGGAGTGATCTGCTTTGTCCTACCATGCAGCTGGGCTGCATTGAAGCAGCCTTTCCCAGGACTTGATTGGAGATACTTCCACCTGATGCGGTCAGTTTTCGTACTGATCCACCAGTTAGGTATCGGTTCGGGTTCAGGGTGCGTTTACGGTTCGTACTTTTAAGTACAGACAGTTTAGAGTGCGGCTTTAAAGTTATAATGAATTCACATTGTCAATTTGGTTATAGATTTCGATCTGGAGACTTTTAGTAATGTCGGACTCTATCGGAGTTATGGACGAAGTAGAAGATTTCGATAACAATTCTCTCGAACTCGAGGAAGGTCTCGAATTCGAAGAAGATGTTCAAGAGATCGACTTTAATTCCTTGGGAATTGATCCCCTTATCCCCACGGAAGCGAAACCTGGCTCAGAAGAAAAAGTTCTGATGCTGGCAGCTCGTTACTCTGCTGGGCTTCCTCTCTGGCACAACTCGGATTGTTATGATCACGGTCCGGGCGGTGTTGACGACGAGGAACTCGAGGAAATGTATTAGGCGGACAACACGTACCGTCAATTCACTACGAGAATTAGTCGGTACTTTCGGGGCACGGATTGTTTCTGTCGAATTCTTTAATAGAAAACGCAGAGCTATCCTGATCGGAAGACCCTGAATCTCGACTGTGACAAAACAGCAGCGAACCTGGCATTACCTAGATCGTCAGGTTTCCTGCAGTAACACAAAACAATAAGGCCCTGAATCGATTGATTCACGGGCCTTTTGTTATGCGCTGTCTCGATCCCCTGACGGGTTGTTGTGGCTACTCATCGCTGTTGATGCGGTACAGGTTTTCTTCTCCTCGAATGATCAACGCTCCGTCCAGAGGAGCGAACGAAGCGAACACGCGCTCTTTCATTGGGTTCTGAGCCAGCTTTTTAAATTTGCGACCTTCTTCCAGAACAACACATAACCCGGTTTCATTCGCAATGTAAATCTTCCCCTCCGCGTATAGAGGTGAGGAAGAGTAGTTCCCCGGGATTCTCTTCTTCCAGTATTCCTTGCCGGTCACGGCATCCAAGCAGGTCGCGATACCATCGTCGCTGAACAGGTAGAGGTTCTCATCGACGATCAACGGCGACGGCGTGTGCGGGGCACCACGACGAATGCGGCCTGAAATGTGTGACTTAGTGACATCCCCTTCGCCCGTCGGATCAATTACCAGCAGTTCTGACTGTAAAAAGCTCGTCGCCATGTAAATATGGTTGTGAACATAGAGAGGGCGGGGAACGACAGAAAATCCTGGATGGTCGACTCGCCAGATTTCCCGTCCATCTTTGGGGGCGTAAGCGGCGGCAACATAAGCTCCGGGGCTGAAGATTTGCTTTTTGCCGTCCACTTCAATCAGGATCGGCGTGCAAAAAGCGAATTTCTGCATGTGATCGTGTGCAGGCCGGGACGTTTTCCAGCGGAGCTTGCCTGTGAAGCGGTCGAGAGCGACGACTTCTGCCGTTTCATTCCCATCGCAGTTGAAGACGATCAAATCATCAACCAATATGGGGGAGCCACCAGTGCCATGCTGGGGGTCGAAAGAATGTTCCCGATTCTGCCAGATTTCCGTCCCATCCATGGCGAGGCAGGCCGTTCCTTGCGGGCCAAAATGGACGTATAATCGTTCTCCGTCCGTCAGGGGCGTACCACTGGCATGACTGTTTTTGTTATGGATCTTGAAAGACTCTTCGTGTCCCTGACGAAAGACTTCGATATTCCAAATCTCTTTGCCGGTGTCAGCAGCGATACAAAGAGTTCGCAGTGATCGATCCCGACTCTGCTCATTGCCTGTCGGGACAGCGGCAGTCAGGTAGATTCGACCGTCCCAGATTATCGGGGAGGACCAGCCTTCTCCTGCCAGAGGGATTTTCCAAGCGACGTTGTTACTGTCGGACCATTTTTCAGGCAAATTGGTGGCTATGGAATGCCCGTTACCTTCCGGCCCCCGGAACTGGGGCCAGTTTTCTGCCGGTAAGGATTGCGCAAAAAAGGGAGCCGTCACGAACAGCAATACCCATGTCAAAAGTGGTAAGCGAGTCATTACGGCTCCTTGGTCGTAGTCAGGATGTCAATTTATGTTTGAGAATAAGGCGTTCGCGAAATTGCTCCTTCGAGTCACGGTGGCAAATCAATTCTAGGCAGTCAGCGGGGCTTGGTTCCAGTGCAAGAAGCATTTTAAGCCCGCGGAACCTGATTAAGCGGGGCGTTCCGGGGCCGGTTCTCGGCGTAATGGACAGACCGAGGAACCGGTTTCTCAATTCGATTTAGTCGTCGATTTGCGTAATTTCCATACGGAGTTTACCCATTGGTGCGTCGACCTCGACTTTATCTCCGACCTTCTTCTGAATCATTCCCTGGGCCAAAGGGCTACCCGTGAGGATCTTCATCGGGTCGGTGGAGTAATCTTCTTCACCGGGACCAACTAACTCATACTTTTCGATTTCGCCATCATCCAGGTTCTTAACCGTGACAATTGAACCGAAGTTGACCACTCCTTTTGCCATATCTTCTTTTTTAGCGATGTAGCAGTTGGAAAGACGAGATTTCAGGACGTTGATTTTAGCCTGCATCATCCCCTGAGCTTCGCGCTGGCCGTGGTACTCGGTGTTTTCTTTGAGGTCTCCCTCTGCCCGGGCTTCGGCAATTTTTTCGGCAATGAGCGGCATCTCGACGTCTTCCAAATGCCGGATCTCATTTTTGATTTTGTCGTATCCCTCGCGGGTGATGGGTTGTCTTTCCATTAGATTCTCCTGATTCAGTCTAGTCTCAAACTGCTCTATTAGAAATTATCCTGAAACCCACTGCTGGATCGATCTGAATCTGGCGTTACAGATTCAATATCCTCCCGCATTGTGTCCCAGGATGGGTTCTCAATGAACAGTTTTTATTCGTCTCTAAAATGACCAAAGCCGGCAGGTCACGAAGACCAGTACCGGCGTTGGATTCTTTATCTAGTTCGCAGAACATGACGGATGGATTACATCGCGTCTGAGAAACCTGCTTCATACTTTAATACATGGATGGTTGGATATTCTCATCAAAGGTTCAGCGATTCAAATGTCATTCCTACAGGTGTAACAGATCAACTTGCGGTTGGCAATTGTAGACCCCTCCTGAAACTTGGTTGTGGTTGTATTCGAAGCTGCAAATCAAGAGGTACATGAACCTGCAGAGGGTTTCAGGTCAGATTATGGTGATTCGATTCGTATCGAACTATTTAATCTCCACCCATTGGCCAGTTTTTGCACTTTCCAGCACGGCGTCGCAGATTTTCTGAGTTTCCAGTGCGGAGCGGAATGTCGGTTCTGTCCCGCTGCCACTGTCGAGGCCCGCAATGAAGTCAGCGATGGCATTCGTAAAGGTGTGTTCGTAACCAATTGTGCAACCCGGTACCCACCATTTATCCATGTAAGGATGTTCGAAGTTGGTCACGTTGATATCGCGCCAACCAGTGACGTGATCTTCCAGTTTATGGCCACTTGTCGGGTTCTTGTATTCGAAGTAACTGAGAAGATGAGGGTCTTCGAGATTAAAGGCCAGTGAACCATCTGCACCATTCAGTTCGAAGGTGTTGAAATTCTTACGGCCGCGTGCGTAGCGAGTCGATTCGAATGTACCCAGAGAACCGTTCGCGAATCTCGCCAGGAACATACAGGCGTCGTCGATGGTCACGGGGGTCATCTCGCCTGTTTCTGCATGCTCTCGTTCTTTGATGAAGGTTTCCGTAGCAGCCGTCACCGAAGTGATGGGGCCATTCAACCAGATGGCGGTGTCGATGCTATGAGCCAGCAGGTCCCCAGTTACTCCGCTACCGGCAACGGCAGCGTCGAGTCGCCACAAAGTCGCTCCCCCCTGGGGGACGTCTTCGGCGATGGTCCAGTCCTGTAGATAGGTCGCCCGATAGTGGAATGGACGTCCGACACGGCCTTCGTCGACAAGTTGTTTCGCCAGAGTAATCGCAGGAACGCGGCGGTAGTTGTACCAGACCATGTTGGCGACGCCCGCCTCTTCTACAGCGGCAGTCATCTCTTCCGCTTCTTTGACATTCATCGCCAGCGGTTTTTCGCAGATGACCATCTTGCCTGCTTTAGCGGCGGCCAGAGCAATCTCGTAGTGCGTGTTGTTTGGGGAACCAATATCGATCACGTCGATGTCATCCCGTTCCACCAGTTTTTTCCAGTCGGTCTCGTAGGATTCCCAACCCCAGTTGGCGGCGAATTCTTTGATCTTTTCTTCGTTCCGGGCACAACAGGCTTTGAGGACCGGTTCGTATCCGAGATCGAAGAATTTGCTCACTTGGCGATAGGCGTTGGAATGGGTTCGGCCCATGAAGCCGTAGCCAATCAGTCCGATGTTCAGTGGTTTTGTCATAACGGATATTCCTCTTCAGGCTGAAATCTTTAGATGTATGTGTGAATGGGGTTGTTCAGGTCAGGCGCCTATCCGGTCCAACTATTCAGTCCAACCGTGGGCATCGCGAACGGCGACCATTGAGGTAAGAATGCTGTTCCAGGTTTCTGGTTTCATCATCGTTTCGTTGGAGAACATACAACCGTCCCAGCAGATGTGCTTGAACTTCTTCGTTGGTTCACCATCTTTGCCACGGAGCCAGTAACCAGCCCGTTTCACGATATCGAGTTTGCCATTCGGATCGTCCGGGAGGCAATGACGACCTGTTTTGTCGTGTGAACCCGAACCAAAGACGGTTCCGTCATTCTGGGCGACATGGAAGTCGAGTGTCCAGGGACGCAGTGCGTCAGTCAGTTTGGTGTAGGCCTCGTCAAAGGCAGCTTCATCTTTGAAATCGAAGTCTGCAGGAACAAGACTATCTTCCGGAGCGTTGTAACCCATCAGGTACAGAAAAGTATGAGCCATGTCGGCCTGGAAGCCGAGTACGTTGGGTCGGTTCACCATCTCCAGAAGCTCAACCATTCGCTTCCAACTGTGCATACCGGCCCAACAGATTTCTCCTTCCGCAACGAGAACTTCCCCGTGGGCTTCGGCGATGTCGCATGCTTTGTTAAACGTGGCGGCGATTTTCTTCTGGTTCTCTTCCGGGTTTTCGATCCACGCGCCTGGTCCAACGGCAGAGTCGATGCGAATACCACCATAGGGGCGAATTCCGGCTTCGCGTAATTTCTGACCGATTTCGCAAGCCTTCTTAACCTGAGTGAGAAAGCTTTCCACTTCGGCATCACTGCCCATCGCTGACCCACCACCGGTTGGTTCCCAAACGGGAGCGACGAGAGAACCGAGTTTCAGGTTGCGAGCGGCTGCTTTTTCGGTCAGCGCTTTCAGATCGTCATCGGAGGAGTCAACATTCACATGGGGATCAAACAGAAAAACGTCGGTTCCGTCGAACTTGACTCCATCAACCTCTGCGGCGGCAGTCAGGTCGAGCATGGTGTCGAGATCAATGGGAGGTTCCGAATCGGGACCTTTGCCGACAACACCGGGCCAGGACGCATTGTGTAATTTCGGAAAGTTATGGGGATGGCTCATCAAGTCGATCCTTCCACGAGGGATTATTTGAAGATGTGAATATCAGTGTTATTAGGGAACAACGGTAGACTCGAAATAAACGAAAACTCTTGGATGCATCAATTAAGGATGACGGATTTCTTATCTTGAGTAAGAAAGACGATTTCTTTTTAACACCAAGAGACGAAGGCACAAGGAATTGAATAAGAGAACCAAGTGAATCTCAGCCTTACTACAAAAAACGCTACTCTCACTATGCGGTTATCGAGCGTCACCAGCTTATGAATTCCAGATGACCCTTCGTGACTTTGTGTCTTCGTGTTGTAAGAGAATCATGATTCTATGAAACTGCCAAGATCACTTCGGACAGTGGATATCTATCTCAGCACTATTTCGTATGTTTCGTAACTATCTTAGTTCCCGAATATCTTAACGAAAAAACAGCCCCGATTGCGAGCAACCGGGGCTGTCAGGTGTCGTCAGAAGAGTTACTTCTGTTTCGTGTGGTCACCGACGTTGGGAGCGTCGGGTTGGGCGTTCGGTCCGAAGTAACGGAGCGATACCAGCGGCTCGGAACCCGTGTTGGTTACCTTCACTCCGCCCTGGGCAGTCTTGGCAGTGACAAAGACTTCGTCTTCGGTCATCTGGCCGAAGCGAATCATGGCAGGTGTTTGTAAACGCAGCTTTCCAATGGAACCTTCACCCTGGACGGTGATCCAACCGTAAGCACCACCATCTTTAATGACACAGCTTGCGCCGGGGTCGACGGTCAATTCTTTGGCGGTGAAAAGTTGTTTTCCGTTCACTTTACCGTACACAATCCAGCGATCGACATACCCTTCGGCGGCGGTGTCCGCGACGGGAATGGGTTCCAGGTAGTTATTCGCTTTAAAGTTGGGATCGACGTTTTTCTCCCAGTCGAGTGCTTCGACAAGATACTCGTTATCGTCGTGTTTATCTTCAGGGAAGTCTTTTGTCAGCAGCGATCGAGGTACTTCGCGTCCTTCGACCAGCGACTGATACATGCCAAAGACATCGCTACCCCATTGAGGTTCGTAAGTCACCAGTGAGCCCGGTGCGTGCAGCACGCAAGGGGGGATCAACCAGCCAGTACCTGGTTTCAGGCGGTAGGCTTTGGAGAGATCGAGGATTCCATTGTCTCCATCGTTCCAGCGATCGAGGCAGTCAATGACGTCCTGCTTCGAGGTGCCGGGCTCCAATCCCATGAAGGTGTAGGGGAAGTTGTTGCCAATGGCATTCATCTGAGGTGGGAAGTAATACGATTCCGGTTTCCCTTCCTGGCCTACCAGCTTCGCCTGTTCTTCGTTCTGGTGCATGTGATGCGGAATGGGGCCCATGTTATCGAAGAACTTGGAGTAGACCGGCCATTTCTTGTACGTGTTCCAGATGTCGTCTCCTATCAGATCGGAACCGAGTTCAGCGACGGCGTCGCGGAGGGTGAACTTTTCGCCATTAAAGGTGACATAGCTCAGGCCTTCTTCAGGGGGAGCCCCTTCGTTGGCGGCAGGAGTCGTGGAAGCGAACCAGCGTTCATCGATCCCGCCACGGTGCATGCCCAAAGCGTAGTAGTCAGCGGGGTGCAGTTTGAGTCGTCGACCCGGTTGCAGGAAGGAACGCGGAACCCAGTTGGGAGCGAGACGCAGGATACCGTCTCCTTCAGAGAGTGCATCAGCAGCAAGTTTGGACACGTCGGCCATGGTAATTCCTCAAATGTTGTGATCGAGAGTTCATTCGCCGGCGGAATCTCGATTCCGGTGGGGCGTTGGAGAGCATCTGGATGGTGAAAGGATGATTTTGGGATCATCCTGTTGGAGAGATTGCTTCCCGATCGGATCAAACAAAACCAACATAATGCCGTGTGCCGCATTCCGGATCGGGGGGGGGCTATTTTGATCGTTTCGTCCCCAAATTTCAAAGTCTACTCCTCGATTTTGACGGAGAACTCTCGTTTTGCAGGGTGCTCAACCGGACGGACATGCAAATTCTGCCGGGTAGAGTCGCCTTTTGGGGGGCTTTTCGTCGAGTTTGAAAACCTTCGCCTATTCAGCTTCGCCTTCATATTTCTCCAATCGCTGTTCGAGAAGTGATCGGCTTTTCTCGAAATATTTGAGAACTTGCTCCCGTTGAGGGAATTCTCGAGCGGCCTGTTCCTCGTATTGCTCGGTGACTTTCCCGATCAACCATTTCAGGCTGGCGGGGGAGGCATAAGGAGCTTCGTCTACGACGACGTAGACTGGATTGGTGTGCAATTCAGTGTTTTCTCGTTCCGAAACACTTTTTCCCCAAGCTCGGAATGCGATCCAGGAAGTCTGTTCGACTGGCAGTTCGACATCCCAGTGGAATTGCCCTGTCCGTTCTGTACCAATTAGTCGTTTCGTCTGGACGACCTTGCCCTGATGAATCAGTTGCAGTTCCTCGACAGGAGAGAGGAGTGACATTCCTTTAACGCGGACGCGTACGGTGTTGGGAGTAGTTCCGCTCGTCGTGATCGCGACTTCTTCACCCGGACGTTTGCCATTCACAGAGAATTCGACCAGAGGGCCCGTAGTGAAAAAGGTCTTTCCTGCTCGAACTGAATCGTTCCACTCAGTGATCGAGGGAGAATTGTCACGGGTAGCTGTTGGAGTATCGATCCACGCATAGGTTCGACAATCGCCTAACGCGCGACAAAAGGGGTAATCGCTGGCGCCCAGTGCCGGAAAGCGGTAACCGGCATTCAATATATGGTACCAGCCTTCCAAACCGATACCACGATAAACGGCAAACTGGAGCAATTCGACTCCGTCGGTCGCTTCCTGGGCGAAATCAGCGTATATCTCCCGTTCGTACCCTCCATGAGCATGCACAGCCTGCCCGCCCAAGGCATGGGTTTCGTCGGCCACCATTCCAAACAGGGGCCAGTTGTTCGGGTCGGTTGTGGGGCCATCGGCATCGACCAAACGACGTGCACCGAGTAATAGAATGTGACCATACGTCTTGCAGCGGTATTCCTGTCCGGAAATGATCGAGTAGTCCTTGCGCGTGCGGATCGATTCCTCGCCCATGCCACGCATCTGCGGGGTGAGCTGCGTTGTCATGGTGGGCTGGTATTTATTGATGTCGCCAAAGCAGAGAATCTGCCCGTATTTAATGTCTTCCGCTTCAAGCAGGTCAAAAATGATGTCGTCCTGTTCATCTGTTTTTCGATCGAGGTGAATATGTGGGTCACCCGAGTACCAACCCCGCTGGGCCATATTCAGTTTACGCGAGAGCCGTATTTCTGCCTGATAGGTCTGGCCGGGCTGGATTTCCACTGTCAAAGCGGTTGGCTGGTATTCAAAACCTTTGCACACTTCGATACGAGTTTTTCCCGCTGGTAAAGAGATCGCTTCTGTACCACGACTGTAAAAGAACCATCCGTAATATCGAAAGGGGCCTTTCTCTTTGCGGTTACCCAGTCGATGCAAACTGTACGGTTTGAGAGTGGAATCGCTCGGTTCGTAGTATTGGTCATCCGCACCGATCACATTCACGCGGCAAAGCAGGGGTTCCCCCGTGCGGGAATCCAGCACCTGAAGCTTTAATGTTCCGGTGTTTTCCCCCTCTGCGATTTGGGGAAATGCGGGCTGGGGGCTGTCGGGCCGCTGGTGGATTTCTGCCTCGAAAGCCTCTTCGGGAGGGGCGACGTCCTCACTGAAGAGGCGAGAACCGATAAAAAGTGTCGAACCGATTAGCAGGATCAGCGTCCAGAGGTGAGGGGAGGGCTTGCGCATGACGTCAGATTCCGCTCGAGTAAGTTGACGAAGTTGAGAGAGAGGATGTGCTGGAAGAGACTTCATTCTGAGTTTATTCCAATAGCGAACGAATTGCACCCATCGACTTTAAATACACAACATGGCAAATACACAACATTGCAAATTGTCTGGCGTCCCTGTTGTGAGAGACACCCTTCCGAACCGACGGATTCGAGTCTTGTGCGGGTGACTATTGGGTTCAAATGGCTTACAATGATGAATATTGTAATGACGATTCCTGATTCGATCATAGAAGTCGAATCAGGATGTTTTTATTGTGTTTGATTACTATAAACGGTCCTGAAACCCCTTTGGTGCGACTCACTCAGCCTTGAAATCAAGGTGATGGAGTAGTCTGGCCGGGTTCAGGATAGGTTCTATGACGGGCGATTTCGCTCAGGTGAGAAGCAGATCAATGGTGAATGTGGGTATCTTGGGAGCCACCGGTTATACGGCTCTGGAACTGATTAAAATCCTGCTGCGGCATCCGGAAGTCAAAATTACTGCATTGACGACCCGTCAGGAAGATACGCCCCATATTCAGGCGATTCATCCTTCGTTGCACGGTCGTCTTGATCTGCGCTGCGAAAATCTGACAACGGAAGAGCTTGTCTCTCGAGTAGACTGCGTCTTCTGTGCGTTACCACACGCCGCCAGCATGTCGGTCATTCCCGATGTTCTTGCCTCTGGCTGTCGGGTCGTCGATTTAAGTGCCGATTATCGCCTGTCCGATCCGGGTGTTTATGAAGAGTGGTACGGACACGTGCATACCGATCCGACTCGACTGGGTACGACGATCTATGGACTCCCTGAAATCTGGAAAGAAGGAATTCGAGAGGCGGAATTGATCGCCAATCCGGGATGTTACACCAGCGCTTCGATTCTGGGACTGGCACCGCTGCTCTGTCATGCTGATATCGAACCGAGAGGAATTCATATCGACGCCAAAAGTGGCGCTTCAGGGGCAGGGCGTGCTCCCAAGCTGACGACTCTGTTCGCCGAATGTAATGAATCGGTTTCGGCATACTCAGTGGGAAGTCACCGACACACGCCGGAAATCGATCAGGTCCTGTCGCAGAAAAGTGGTCAACCGGTGGAAGTGGTCTTTACCCCACACCTGATGCCGATGGATCGCGGCATTCACGCTACGATCTACGCGAAACCCACACGCGAAGTGACTGAAGACGAACTCCTGAATGTCATGCGAGATTTCTACAAAGATGCTCCCTTCGTCCGTGTTGTCGATCATCTGCCAGGTACAAAAGATGTCAGTGGGACAAATTACTGTGATATCACAGTGAGAGTGACTCGGGGGACCGTGATTATTCTTGTCTGCATCGATAACCTGATTAAAGGGGCCGCGGGTGTCGCCGTGCAGAACTTCAATTTGATGTATGGTTTTGATGAAACGACCGCATTGATCGTCTGATCTACAGTTGATCGTCTGATCTACAGTTGATCGTCTGATCTACAGTTGATTGTCTGATATACAGGTTGTTTAGGATGCAGGAACAATCTGCGTTTCACCAAAGTGTAGAGAATTTAATTTGCGGGTTTTGATACACTCAAAATGTGATTTTCATTTTCTACCTTCGTTATCCACGCTTATTCACCACTAGGGAGGGACCCCTTCCTTTTATGTTTTCGCGTTGATAGTGGTTTCTGATTTTTTCAATAATTCAAAACGGAGTCCATTGTGTCAGCTCAACTTCCGGGTGGTTTTCTGTCGGCCGGTTTGCATTGTGGGATTAAATCGAACAAAGAGAAGAACGACCTGTCGCTCTTTGTTTCCGAGGTTCCCGCGGTAGTGGCCGGTGTCTTTACTCAGAATAAGGTCTGTGGAGCCCCTGTTGTTGTCTCACGCGAACGTGTTACCCAGTCGGCTGCTCGCGGGGTCGTCATTAATTCGGGCAATGCAAATGCCTGTACTGGCTCGCGGGGTTTGGAAGATGCCCAGTGGATGACGGCGCAAGTGGCGAGTCAATTGAACTGTGAGCCTCAACAGGTGCTCGTGTGTTCAACTGGGATTATTGGTCACTTTCTTCCAAAACCGGTGATCGAAAAGGGGGTCCCCCAAGTAGTGGCTCAACTTGCGTCGACGGAAGCAGCTCTGGAGCAAGCGGCCCGAGGCATGATGACCACGGATACGTTCCCCAAACTACTTTCTCGCCAGATAGAAATCGGTGGAAAACAGGTGACGGTGACCGGCGTCGCAAAAGGGGCGGCGATGATAGCCCCCAATATGGCGACCATGCTGGCAGTTATCATGACCGATCTGACTCTTAATGAGCAGGAAACAGACATGATGTTGCGGCATGCGGTTGATCGTTCGTTCAATTGCATCAGCGTGGATGGGCATACGAGCACCAGTGACACCGTACTTTTGTTTGCCAACGGGAAGTCGGGAGCCACGATCGTGACTGAGGACGAACAAGACCTGTTCCAGCTAACCCTCAATGAAGTTGCACGGGAACTGTCGACCGCCATCATTCGAGATGCAGAAGGAGCAGACCACTTCGTGACGGTCGATGTGACAGGCCTGCGAACGCGGGATGAAGCCTTCCTGATTGCGAAAGAAATTTCTGAATCGGCCCTCGTCAAGACGGCGATCGCCGGAGCGGACCCTAACTGGGGACGAATCGTTTCAGCAGCAGGTTACGCGAAAGTTGATTTTGACGAGAAGAGTGTGTCCTTATTCCTGAACGGAACGAAAATCTACGAAGCGGGGATGCCCGTGGAATACGATGAATCTGCCCTATCCAACGAAATACGCAACCACCGGGACGTGCATATCGAGCTGCAAATGAATCTGGGAGATGAACACGTTCGTTTCTGGACCAGCGATTTGACACAGGAATATGTTCGACTGAATTCAGAATATACGACTTAAAGGTTGTCCCTCAGGATGAGGGCATGTCGGAAAAAGGGGAGGGTATGGAGCCCTTCCTGCCTATAATGGGAATAACGGGTGTCCTCCATTGTGAAACAGGCGGTCCGTTCATTATGCTTGCCGACTTTGATTCTTCCGGAATGGATTTTTGTTGCAGCACCCCCGCACGTCACTTTTTTCGCGCGTTCCCAAGCTGCATTTTGAGTATCGAAGGTAAACCTTGAGTACCAATAAAACTGTCACACAGGAGCCAGACAGCCCAGACGCGCTGGAAGATCGGACACAGCAGATTGGTCACGAGCTGTGGGACCACCTGGAACGGAGTACGCCCTCCATCTTTGAGCGGCGCTGGTGGGATGATCGTATCCTCTCCTGGGCAATGTCGGACGAGTCAGTCAAAGTGCAGATGTTCCGCTTTGTGGACGTACTGCCCATGCTGCGAAGTCACGATTCTATTACTCGTCATCTTCAGGAATACTTTGAAGAGGTTCGGCAGCATCTACCTTGGGCCATGCGACTGATGACGGATTCGGCATCGTCGAATTCCCTGCTCAGCCGGGCACTGGCCTACAATGCTCGTACCAATGCCACCAGCATGGCCAAACGGTTTATCGCCGGGACCAACAGCGTGGAAGTTCTTGAGTCGGTTGAACGCCTTCGCGAATCGGGATTTGGCTGTATTCTCGATCTCCTCGGTGAAGCGGTTATCAGTGAAAGTGAAGCGGACAACTATCAGAACGCGTACCTCACCTTGCTGAATGAAGTGGCCGAAGATGCGGGAAGCTGGCCGACAGTGAGCCAGGTCGACCACGATAATCTAGGCGAAGTTCCCCGAATTCAGCTCTCCCTCAAGCTGTCATCTCTGTACAGCCAGTTTCAACCTGCTGATACCGAAGGAACGGCAGAAGCGGTTAAAGAACGATTACGCCCTGTTCTGCAGGCCGCACAGGAGAAAGACGCGTACATCCATATCGATATGGAGAGTTACTTCTGCAAAGATTTGACATTAGCAATCTTTAAAGAAGTCCTGATGGAAGACGAGTTCCGACAGATGGATCAGGTTGGAATCGTGATTCAGGCCTATCTACGGGATGCCGAGGAAGATCTTGAGGACCTCTTGGAGTGGGTCAAAGAACGAGGAACTCCCGTGGCGATTCGTCTGGTTAAAGGCGCCTACTGGGACTACGAAAAAATACACGCCGAAGCTCATGGTTGGCCCATTCCTGTCTTCCTGATGAAGTGGGAATCGGACGCGAATTTCGAAAAGCTCTCCGGTTATCTGTTGGAACACCGCGACTGGTTGCGACCGCAGTTCGGAACGCACAACATGCGCAGCATCGCGAATATTATCGCGATGGCTGAAGCACGAGAGATTCCCAAAACAGCCTACGAATTCCAGATGCTCTACGGTATGGCGGGAGAAATCGGTCAGATTCTGATCGAGCAGAACCATCGTGTTCGTATTTATGCTCCCTTCGGGGAGTTGCTGCCCGGGATGTCTTACCTTGTCCGTCGCCTGCTCGAAAATACATCAAACGATTCTTTTCTGCGGCAGAGTCTGCGTGAAAATATTGATGTAGAAAGTTTGTTCATGAATCCGACCGAAGTGGGAAAAACAATGACGCCACCCGAAGAATTTGTTCCCGTCTTTCAGAACGAACCTTTCTCCGATTTCAGTTTGGAAGAAGTTCGCGAACAGATGGAAGCGGCACTGGAAGATATCAGCAATTATATGGGCGAAGAATACCCGGTGGTTATCAACGGGCGTATTCAGGAACCTCACGAGATGCTGCTGTCTCGCAATCCATCCAATAGTAGTCAGATTGTAGGACGCGTCGCCTCCGCCACGCCAGATCAGGCTGAAGAAGCGATCGACGCCGCACGACGGGCGTTCAAGGAGTGGTCTGGGATTGAGGCCAAGTATCGCTCTGAATATCTGGAGCTGATCGCCAACGAGATGCGGGATCGCCGTTTCGAATTGGCAGCGTGGATGGTATACGAATGTGGAAAACCATGGGTGGAAGCAGATGCCGACGTCGCAGAGGCAATTGATTTCTGTAACTACTACGCCGAGCAAATGAGGTTCCTGGGCGAACCCCGTCATCGAGATGTTCCCGGCGAAGAGAACTCCTATTATTATCGCGCTCGTGGTGTCGTCGTGGTTATTTCTCCATGGAATTTCCCACTGGCAATCCTGACCGGGATGACTGTCGCTGCTTTGGTGTCCGGGAATACCGTGATCATGAAGCCGGCCGAGCAGTCCTCGGTCATCGCGGCGAAACTGATGGAAATCTTCAGTAACGCCGGCATTCCCAGCGGAGTGGTGAACTATCTACCCGGAAACGGTGAAGACATTGGCCCCGTGCTGGTGAACAGCCCGGACGTCGATATGGTGACCTTCACTGGTTCTCGTCCGGTCGGATTGGAAATTAACCGGAGTGCCTCCGATACCGATCAACGACAGCATTCGGTACGTAAAATCATTGCGGAAATGGGTGGCAAGAACGCCATTATTGTCGACGCCGATGCTGATCTCGATGAAGCAGTGCAGGGCGTCGTTCAGAGTGCCTTCAGTTATGCGGGACAAAAATGTTCGGCCTGTTCCCGTGTGATCGTGATGGAAGATGTTTACGATCAATTCCTGGAACGACTTGTCGAGGCGGCAGGAAGCCTGGTCGTCGGCGCTGCAGAACATCCGGCAACAACAGTCGGTCCCGTGATTGATAAGGCCGCACTCGATCGCATTAACGAATACATTGAACTCGCCTATGAAGAGGGCGATGTTGTCCTGGCGACCGATGTCAGTGAACTCGAAGGCGAAGGATACTACGTCGGGCCGCACATCATCGAGAATGTCGCTTCTGAATCACGTCTCGCCCAGGAGGAAATATTCGGACCTGTGTTGGTTGTGTTCAAAGTGCAGAAACTAAATGAAGCCTTTGAGATTGCCAACAACACGGATTACGCATTGACCGGCGGCATGTACAGTCGGTCTCCCAAGAATCTGCAGCAGGCCCGCCTGAAAATGATCTGCGGCAACCTGTATCTGAACCGGGGCATCACCGGGGCACTCGTTGATCGTCAACCGTTTGGTGGTTTCCGCATGTCGGGTATTGGTACCAAAGCCGGCGGACCTGATTACCTGCATCAGTTCCTGATTCCAATCAATGTGACCGAAAATACGATGCGACGCGGCTTCGCTCCTAATGCCACAGATCCTAATTCAGTCAGCTCCGATACGACATCTTCTGAGAATGAAGATGCGACGGGAGAGGTATAACATACGTTGCTTGGCTCGATTGTTGCCTGATTCAATCTCAGCCTTTGATTAACGCAGGACTGGCATTTTTAGTTTAGGCGTGTTCTGATACCGCTGAGTCTGGATCGTCATCGTCGTGCCGGAACCTGGTTCCAACCGGATGGTGAAATGAGAATTCTGCGCATCCAGCGTTCCATTCGCGGGAGTTGTCACTTTGCCGAACTGGTGTTCGCCGTAAGCACCACCTTGTACGACAACCGTCCGGGCTTCTGTCTGGTTTAAGTTTACTAATGTTAGTTCAGTGGAATCTTTCTCCAGTTTGGTCACCAGTGCCGCGACATCTTTCGGTAGTCCGGCTCGATGTTCCATAGGATCAAAGTACCGCACACGGCAATGCAGCGGTGCCCCTTTATGGCCCGGGTGAATTCCACCCAGCATCAGGTTGATCATGTTACCTACGATGGCCGGGTTGTACGGCATCGGGTCGTCGGATAAACGCGTGTCGGGAGTGGTTGGGTCATTTCGCATCCCTTCCATCTTGGTGCGTAATGCTGAAAAGTCGGCCTGCAAAGCCCGTGTGGGATATTCCGGATCGTTTCCAGAGAGATAGTTAATCCAGCCATTCCCTTCTACCAGAGCTTTGTCTGCTTCATCCAAGGACCAGTAGTAAATATCCAACGCACCCGATTGGTAA
This sequence comes from Polystyrenella longa, assembly GCF_007750395.1. Classification (GTDB taxonomy): domain Bacteria; phylum Planctomycetota; class Planctomycetia; order Planctomycetales; family Planctomycetaceae; genus Polystyrenella; species Polystyrenella longa. The sequence continues at coordinate 1,919,873 of NZ_CP036281.1, forward strand.
GGTGTTGGATAGAATGTGTACCAACCATTGTCGCCGTACATTCGTGGGTACTGTGTTTGGCGATCAATAACTTTGGCGTTCGAGTTGATCACCTTGATCATGTTCCGCCAGACTTCCACGTATTTGGGATCGCCTGTCAGCATGTAGGCGTTTGCAAAGCCGGTGATACCAAGTGCGTGCGTATTACGATCTGCTTTCTCACCTGTTTGGGGAACGGTAACAGTAAATCCCCAACCGTAAACTCCGCCATACCATTTGCCATCCGTAGCGCCGCCGATTTTTCCATCGAGGCCAATGTTCGTTGGAATCACACCGCCGTTTTCATAGGTTCGGTCCAACCAGGCATCGACGTATTCGAGTAGCCATTCTTTGTATTTTGCGTCACCCGTTAACGCATAGGCGTTAAAAGCGAGTGACGTGGCTCCCATGTTCTGAGGATGATCGCCGATGATGTCGTTGTATTCTTCAAAGTGAGCCAGCATCTGCTCGTAGTTTTCTTCACCATGACGCGGTAGAAATCGGTCTTTGACTTCAATCGGATCGCCCGTCCAATCGAGCGCCGTCGCTTTGCGAAGCAGGGGGCCACGGGAACCATTGAATAAAGAGCGAATGATTTTGTGCTCTGGATCATAATTCGGTGCGCTCGGATCCTCGTTCATATAGAAACCGGCAAACCGTTTGACTCGCTGCTGAAACTTCGCGTCATCGGGATCTCCCAATCCTTGCAGGTCAAAAACAGTTAATCCTTCGCCATTATGAACCCAGTCGAACATCACTGGGAATTCTTTGTAGTACATCCCGTCCCGTGCGAAGGGCACATCGATTGTCTTCGCCAGCGTGTACTGTCGCAGATGACCTTCCCACGCTGTTTTGTACATCGTCAGGATTTCTTCGTCCGCACCCAACGCATGCAGAATTGGCCAGTCGTTCACGTTTTCGATCGCGTCGTCCGGTCCGTCATCCCCTCCCCAGCGCTCCACGCATTCGAGAAATCCCCGAGAATCGAAATATCGGCTGTAGAACTCTCGACAGGCGATGAGTTGTTGATCCAGTAGTTCCCGTTCCAGTACAGCCCAGGTTGGAGGTGTCATGGGCGTACTGACTTCCAATGTTTTTTCATCTGCGGACAGAGTGTGATTGTTCACTAGTCCGGCGAAAATCGTCACCAGCAAAGAGAAGCATGCGAGTGGAATATTTTTGGATACACAGAAATACATAGAGTTCCTCGCGCAAAATAAAGGTGCAGGAAGAAGGCTGCAGTGAGCGGAAACGGCAACCTGAGCAAGTAATTCCGGCTCTTCAGGTTGGATGAAATAGGGGGGATTAATCGATCTGTGGGAATTCCATACTGCCACAGTCAAGCCGGTAGAACAAGCCGGCGATAGAATTATTACTAGTTTTTCACAGCGTATGTTCCTCTCAGGAAACAAGATAGAGAGTCAGAAAATGCTTGCGATTTGACCTTTTGTCGGTTATCTTTGAGAGTCATATGTCTTTGTGTCGATATGACATACAGTAGATTTCATTGATTGATCTGCTGAAGGGAATTGATCTCCTGCAGACATATCCTCAAAATACATCTACCCAACGATAAGAAGTTGTCAGCACCAATCTCGACGATCTTGCTGACATCCTGAACCTGATGCGGTCCCGGTGGCATACCCAGTTCACCGACGCATCTGTTTTTCCTACCTTCATAAGAGACGTATTGCTCCATTCCTCATGGAGCATCGTTAACGACGGGGTTACTCATGGCTGTCACTCGAAATTGCGAGGGAACAACCCGCCGCGACTGCTTGAAACTTGGTATTGGTGGCTTATTAGGCGGAACACTCACCGGCGCTTTACAGAGCCGTGCAGAAGCTTCCCCTTCAGGTACTGCGCCTTCTGGAAAAGCGACCAACTGTATTCTGATCTGGATGGATGGTGGTCCGACTCACTTTGAGACGTTCGATCCCAAACCCGAAGCCCCCTCCGAGTACCGGGGTGACCTGAGCGCGATCGACACCGCTATTCCGGGTGTTCAGTTTTCTGAGAACATGAGAAACCTGGCGCAGAACCTCGACAAGTTTTCCATGATTCGCTCGATCAGGCATAATCAGGGCAACCATGGTGCTGGTAATCACTACATGACGACTGGGGCTCCTCCCCGAATTCCTGTAGGTTGTGGAGCGTTCGTCAGCTTCCATCCCAGCATGGGGTCCGTTGCCGCATATGAGTTGGGTAAAGACAATGGTCTTCCTCCCTACTTCAGTATGCCCAGCATGGCTCGTTCGGGTGGCCCGAACTTCCTGGGAGCCAAATATGCTCCCTTTGTTGTGGGTGACGATCCAAACAAAGATAACTTCCGTGTTCGTGATGTCGCCATTCCACGCGAATTGACCGACGATCGTTTTCATAAACGAACTGACCTGCGTCGACTCGTCGATAAGATGAAACGATTTGAAAATCAGGTTGCAGGCGATCCTATTCTGGGTCTCGATGAATATTACAAACAGGGTTACAGCCTGGTGACTTCCCCCGAAGCTCAGAAAGCGTTTGATATCTCCAAAGAATCAGACGAAGTCCGCGATCGTTATGTTCGCAACGGATTCGGACAACGCTGCCTGCTATCCCGTCGACTGGTTGAAGCGGGCGTGCCTTTCGTGACAGTCTATGATGGTGGTTGGGATCATCATTCTAACATCTTCGACGCCTGTAATAAGCGTTTACCGCAATGGGACCAGACTGTGTGGACCTTGATCAGCGACCTCGAAGAACGAGGGCTGCTTGATTCAACTTTGGTTATTGCCATGGGCGAGTTTGGCCGTACTCCTAAGATTTCTACGCTCGCTGGTCAAACAACTCCTGGACGTGACCACTGGGCGAACGCCATGTCTGTACTGATGGCGGGCGGCGGTACTCCTGGAGGCCAAGTCGTTGGTGCGACTGACCGAAAAGGTTTCTCTGCCGTTGAACGAGTTCTCTCTCCCGAGAATCTTGTATCGACCATCTACAGCAAGTTGGGTATCGATCCTGACAAGATGTATTACACCCCTCAGGGACGTCCGGCGCACCTCGTGAGTGACTCGACCGTCATTGACGAGCTGATGGGCTAAAACGACGTTCAGGATAAAAATCATAGGCCGGGAGTGCGAGCTGACTCGCTCTGCCGGCTTTTTTTGTGACCTTTAATTTCATCCAAACTTCAACGACGCATTTGCCTTTGCATGCATAATGGTCGATGATAGATATTCCGCTTTTATTGACATATTCTATTCTTCGTACGATTTCCTGACAGGTTCTTCCCATGCGCATCACTGTTCTTACTCTTGCTCTCGTTGCCATGTTCAATGTCACCTTCACACTCTCGGGACTCCAAGCGGGAGACCTGGAAGCGAAGAATGGAAAACAGTGGTTTAAAGGCAACTTACACGCCCATTCTCTCTGGTCTGATGGAGATGAATACCCGGAGATGATTGGGCTCTGGTACAAAGAACAGGGGTATAACTTCCTAACACTTTCCGACCACAATGTCCTGGCGACCATTGATCGCTGGATTGATGTTGAGATGAGCAAGGGTGGGATGGAAGCCTTCGCGAAGCTGCAGAAACAATTTCCCCAAGACTGGATTGAGCAACGAAAAGTCGATGACATACTGGAAGTCAAACTGAAAAAGTTCGACGAGTTTTCTGAGCTGCTGAATGAAGAGGGTTCTTTCCTGATGGTAAAAGGGGAAGAGGTCACTGATGGTTACAAGAACTCACCTATTCATATGAATGTTTCCAATGTGAAAGAAATGATTCCTCCGATGAAGGGGAAGTCAATTTTTGACACGATGCAGAATAATGTGAATGCAGCCGCCTCTCAGCGGGAACGGACAGGACAGGCGATGATGATTCACCTGAACCATCCTAACTTCCATTACGGCGTCACAGCGGAAGACCTGATGCGAGTTATTGGAGAGAACTTTTTCGAAGTCTACAATGGTCATCCGGGTGTGCGGAACAATGGCGATGAAGTACATGCTTCCACAGAAAGAATGTGGGACATCATTCTGACGCGTCGAATTACGGAATTGAAACTTCCGCTCATGTATGGTTTGGCGACCGATGATGGACATGAATATCATCACATTCCATCGCCCGCCAAACGAAGCGAACCAGGCCGGGGATGGGTGATGGTACTGGCGGATAAACTGGATTCGAACACGCTGATCACCGCGATCGAACAGGGCGACTTCTACGCTTCATCAGGTGTCACGATGAACCGAATCGTCAGTAATGAAGAAGGGGTCACCGTTGAAGTTGAACCGGTAGAAGGAGAAACTTACACGATCGAATTCATCGGAACCCGGGATGGTTACGACACGACCAGTGAACCCGTATTGAATAAAGAGGGCGAAGAAGCGAACATCACTCACAAATACAGCGACGAATTGGGAACGGTATTGCACTCTGTCTCGGGGACAGAAGCGCATTACTCTTTCCAACCGGATGACTTATATGTGCGAGTTCAGGTGACTTCTTCCGCCGACCATGCGAACCCTTCGCAGTCGGGAGACAAGAAACAGGCTTGGATCCAGCCAGTTTATGGTCCCGCTGGCCAGGCGCAAGTGGTAAAATAGAGGAGACCACTTCCGTTGAACCGTCGTGTTACGAGGTTGCCTGTGTTCCTATTCTTCAGCCGCTATTTGAACTTACTTCTGCTTGTCTCTGTTTATGCCATTGCAGTCTACGCGGAGAGTGCGGTTTCATTGCACGCTGCTGAGACCACAGAGCAGGTCGATTTCAATTTCCACATTCGCCCCATTCTCTCGGACCGCTGTTTTGCCTGTCATGGCCCGGACCAAGAGAAGCGGCAGGCCGATCTCAGGTTGGATATTCCTGATCAATTGAATCAGGTCGTTGATGAAGAAGCAGGGATTCACTATGTCGTGCCCGGAAAACCAGAGCTAAGCGAACTATTTCGCCGCGTTGATTCCCACGATGAGTTCGAGGTGATGCCACCGGCTGATTCCAATCTGACACTCAGCGAACGGGAAATCGATCTCCTGAAAAAATGGATCGAGCAGGGGGCTGAATGGAAAAGTCACTGGTCCTTCATTCCACTGGAAACAGTCGAAATACCTGAAGTGAAGCAGACCAACTGGCCCCAAAGTCGGATCGACTACTTCGTCCTGAACCGTCTCGAAAAAGAAGGCCTATCACCTTCATCTCCAGTGAGCCGTGAACAATGGATCCGAAGGGTCAGCTTCGACCTGACTGGCCTCCCGCCGACGCCAGAAGAGATTGATACCTTTCTAAATGATCAGTCGGAGGAAGCGTACGCAACAGTCGTCGATCGCTTACTCGCCTCTCCTCAGTATGGCGAACGGATGGCGGTGGATTGGTTGGATGTCGCCCGTTATGCGGATACCTACGGTTACCAGTCGGATGTCTACCGAGCCATGTGGCCGTGGCGTGACTGGGTGATTGATGCCTTCAATGAAAACTTGCCCTACGATGAGTTTATCACCTGGCAACTGGCGGGCGATTTGCTACCGAAGCCATCGCGTGATCAGATTCTGGCAACTGCCTTCAATCGGCACCATCGGCAGACCAATGAAGGAGGAAGTATTGAAGAAGAGTTTCGTGTCGAGTACGTCTCAGACCGAACTCAAACTTATGGAACCGCTTTTCTCGGGTTAACACTCGAATGCTCAAAATGTCACGATCACAAATACGATCCCATTACACAGAAAGAGTTTTATCAGCTCTCCAGTTACTTCAATAGTATCGATGAATTCGGTCTCTATTCCCACTTTACCGATGCTGTCCCCACACCGACGCTGATGTTGCCCGAAGCAGAACGCGCGAGTGAGTTAGAACGTCTCAATGCCGGAGTCGAGCAGGCTGAGCAGGCGTTGGAATCGATCAAAAAATCTGAAATCGCATCCTTTGCAAACTGGTTAGGGAAACAGGACAGCGTTCCATCTTCATCGGATGCTGATTCGCAATTGGCAGAAGGGCTAATCGGTCAATTTTCATTCGATAAAATTCAGGTCGCTGAGGGGCAAGGGAGGATTGATAATCTCGCCGATGACGCAACTTTCGGTGAATTAAAAGATGATCCCCAACAGGTCCCCGGTTTCGCCGGACAGGCATTGAAATTCAGTGGAGAGAACAACTTCTCCACTACTGTTGGCGGAGACTTTCAACGGAGTCGACCTTTCACGATTTCGTTGTGGATGAAAGCGGACCGACGACATGAACGGGCTGTCATCTTCCATCGCTCCGCTGCCTGGACCGACGCGGGAAGCCGCGGGTATCAGTTGTTACTCGAAGAGGGAAAACTTTCTGCCGGTTTGATTCACTTCTGGCCGGGAAACGCGATTGGGATTCAGGCTAAAGAGGAACTACCACTCAATCAGTGGATACACGTTACTTTGACTTATGACGGATCCAGCAGGGCCACTGGTCTGCAATTGTATATGGACGGCAATCTCGCTGCAGTCGATGTCGTTCGAGATAAGCTGGCCAAAGAAATTACCGGCGGAGGGGCGACTAAATTTGCCCTCGGTCAGCGGTTCCGGGATCGGGGGTTTATCAACGGCGAAGTCGATGAATTGAGCCTTTACCAGCGGGCGGTTACTCCCATCGAAATCCGGCAGTTGGCGGATGATCACTCGCTCACCGCGTTATTGAAAAAAACATCTGGTGAATTAACCGAGGCCGAGAGGCAGCAGTTGTATCCGTATTGGCTGGTCCATCATAGCGAACCTTTTCGTCAACAGCAGACTCAATTGACTTCACTTCGCAAGCAGTATTGCGAATCGGTCGATCAGGTTGCTGAGGTGATGGTCATGAAGGAACTCTCCGAACCACGCACGACTCATGTGCTGTACCGCGGAGCCTATGATGCGCCGGGAGAGGCTGTGGATCGCAGTACACCTGAAAGTCTACCTGCGGCAAGTCCTTCCAACCGTCTGGGACTGGCCGAGTGGACTACATCTCCCGAGCATCCGTTGACCAGCCGCGTGACGGTTAACCGGTTCTGGCAGATGTTTTTCGGGCAGGGCTTAGTACAAACCCCTGACGACTTCGGGAGTCAGGGTGCCTTACCCACGCATCCGCAGTTGCTGGATGATCTCTCGCTGCGATTTATCAAATCAGGTTGGGATGTCAAAGGCTTACTCAAAGAAATTGCGCTTTCGGCGACCTACCGCCAATCATCACAAACATCGAAGGAATTGAATGTCCGTGATCCGGATAACGAACTATTAGCTCGAGGGCCCCGTTTCCGACTGTCGGCAGAGATGATTCGTGACCAAGCACTTTATGTCAGCGGTTTGCTCGTCGATAAACGGGGAGGTCCTCCCGTGAAACCGTATCAGCCGGCGGGGTTATGGAAGGAGAAATCAAACAATGTTTATACCCGAGAGGAAGGGGAAGGAAGCCATCGTCGTAGCTTGTATACCTTCTGGAAGCGAACCTCTCCTCCACCTGCGATGATTACACTCGACGCCGCCAAACGAGATGTTTGCTCGGTTAAACGGCAAACGACGGCGACCCCACTGCAGGCACTAGTGCTGCTGAACGACGTGCAATATGTTGAGGCAGCCCGGGCGATAGCGGTGAAAACAATCAAGAAGAGACCCGACAATCGAGCCGATCAACTCACTTATCTCTTTCGCAGTCTCACGGGGCGATTTCCGGAAGAGCGAGAAATTGCATTACTTCAACAGGTTTATGAGGAACAGCTGATCGAGTTTACTTCTCAGCCAGAGCGTATCAGTCAACTTCTGGAGCAGGGGGACGAACCCATCGATGCCGATGTTCCCCAGTCCGAGCAGGCGGCAATGATGGTTGTTGCTCAGTTATTACTGAATTATGACGAAGTCGTCATGCGTCGATAGTTGGTAGTCTTGCTTTACCAAACAGCGAGCTAATTCATATATAATTTTACATGCATTCAAAGTTGAACCCCGGAGGTTCACATGACTTTCTTACCGGAATCCGATTTTCTGAAACAGACCCGTCGACATTTCCTCGGCCGGGCTTCCACCGGACTTGGTGCGGCTGCACTGGGGTCATTACTGCAGTCCACGACGGCTCAGGCTACGGAACCACATGGCGGCGTGATGTCTGATTATCATCATGCTCCCAAGGCGAAGCGGATCATTTATCTGTTCATGTCGGGGGGACCTTCCCAACTTGATCTGTACGACTACAAACCTGTGCTCAATGAGCGAAATGGGGAAGACTTGCCCGAGTCGGTCCGACAGGGGCAACGGTTAACAGGAATGTCGGCTAACCAGGCACAGCTACCACTGGCGGGATCGGCCTTCGATTTCCAACAGCATGGACAAGCCGGAATGTGGATGAGCGAACTTTTACCGCACACGGCGAAAATGGCGGATGAGCTTTGCCTGATTAAATCGATGCATACCGAAGCGATCAACCACGACCCGGCGATTACTTTCTTCCAGACAGGCTCTCAAATTGCCGGTCGTCCTTCCATGGGCGCCTGGCTCAGTTACGGACTTGGATCCGCGAACGAAAATCTACCGACGTTCTGTGTGCTGGTGACGAAAGACAAGGGAGGGCAGCCACTCTATGCGCGACTGTGGGGGACTGGTTTTTTACCGTCCGTTCATGAAGGAGTTCAGTTTCGTGCGGGGGCGGAACCAGTTCTTTATCTAAAAAATCCCGCAGGAATCAGCCCGACCGCGCGACGGAAAATGCTGGATCGACTTCAGGAGTTACATCAGATTGAACAGGAAAAGAACCTCGATCCTCTGATTGAATCTCGAATCGCTCAGTATGAGATGGCATACAGAATGCAGACCTCGGTTCCCGAAGTCACAGATCTCTCAAGCGAACCCGATCACATCTTCGAGATGTATGGTGAGGATTCACGAACACCGGGTACCTTTGCGGCGAACTGCCTGTTGGCTAGGCGTCTGGCGGAGCAGAATGTGCAATTTATTCAGCTGTATCATCAGGGATGGGACCAGCACAGCAATTTGCCCAATTCTTTACGGAATCAAACAAAAGAAACCGATCAGCCCTGTGCCGCACTTCTGCAAGATTTAAAACAACGTGGCATGCTTGATGACACCATCGTGTTGTGGGGAGGTGAGTTTGGTCGTACCAATTACAGCCAGGGAAAACTGACGGCCAGTGATTATGGCCGCGACCACCACCCACGGTGCTTTTCCATGTGGGGGGCGGGCGGTGGCTTCAAACCGGGCATGCAATATGGCGAGACGGATCCATTCGGTTACAACGTAGCTGAGAACCCGGTTCACGTTCACGATCTGCACGCCACACTCTTGCATCTACTTGGCATTGATCATGAACGTCTGACCTATAAACATCAGGGACGACGTTTTCGATTGACTGATGTGTTTGGCGATGTAAAAGACGAGTTGCTGGCTTAGAGCAACTCGTGTGGGGGCAACTTAATAACTCAATATGCTTATTTCTTGGGTTGATAATCACGCCATAACCAGACAAGTGATTCCGGCAGAATAGCGCCTCCATGGATGTGGTTGTGGCCTCCTTCGCCGTAGACAAACTTGTAGTCGTACTCGGAGAATTTCAATGCCGCGGCCATCTGTTGATTGGAGAGAGGCCAGTTCCCGTGGGCATTGTCGAGATCGTTCGAACCATCCTGCAGGAAGACGCGAATCGGTTTCGGTTCAGTTTTGCGAATGAGAGCCGGGTAAACATGCCCCCCGCGAATGTTGGTAAAGCTACCGACGTGGGAAAGGACTTTGCGGAAAGAGTCGGGGCGTTCCCAGGCAACAGTCCAGGCACAAATTCCACCAGAACTGATTCCACAGATCGCACGCCCTTCCGGATCGTCTGTGAATTTGACTTCGTACTTCTTTGCGATCATGGGCAGAAACTCATCGATTAAGAACCGGGCATATTGATCGCTGAGGGTGTCGTATTCGAAGCTGCGATTTCGTTTAGGTTTTCCACCTTCCGTTTCTTGGGAGAAAACTCCCGGGTTGATAAACACCCCAATGGTGACAGGCATCTTCTTTTGATGGATTAAATTGTCAAACACGATCGGCACCCGCTGGTCACGTTCTACATCGACGTACGATGCTCCGTCCTGAAAGACCATCAGACAAGCCGTTTCTCCCGGTTGATACTGTGCGGGGATGTAAACGTAATAATCCCGTACGGTGCCCGCGTAGACATCGTCGCTGGTGTAACTGCCCTCAAGGATCTCTCCCTGGGGGACGCCCGCTTGTCGTTCCGAGTCAGGACCATGCTTGTAAGGTTCTTCTGCCAGCAGGGGGGCAGCAGTGATTGTCAGAATCAGACAGGTCAGGATTGAATTAAGCCAGCGCATGTAAAAGCCTCTCTCATAAGAAGTAAAGAAATCGACAGTTGCAGCTTCAAAAGTAACAGCTCGACTGAGTGAAATCCAGTATGCTGAAGGGGACGCGTTCCCCCCATCTGCAGAGATTTAGTTAGAGCGTCGAGGATCCGTTACCACTTTTTAGAAGAAAACAGTGTGACGTTTTTAGAGATTCTTCGCCTGTTGAGTATCGAATGAATTCCACGTCAAACGTCGTGGACCTGAGTATTGCTTAACTGAACGAATATTCCCAAACAAGGAGCTCCGTAATGGAGATCTGTGTGACCATATCGGTCTTAATTTTCGTCGTCATGCTGCTGGTGATGATCAATTATCTGGGGGGCCTCAAAGAAGGCATTAAATTTAATAAAGAAGACGTCGGCAAACTACGACAGCGGATGAAGTCGCTGGAAGCACAATTGAATCAACTGCGATTACAACTGAGGAATTCTGATGAGCCGAATCATGCTGAACCCGAGGCGAGCCTGCCTGCTGAGATCGGGATGGTTCACGAATTTCAACAGGACGAAACGAATATCGAAGAGGAGTTCTTTGGAGTCGGTATAGACGAACTGGAGATCATCCCTGAAGGGGAAGTAAGTACCAAACCCGAAAAAGAGAATTCAGAGCCAAGGCCCGTCTCGTCGAGAGTTTCGGATCCAGGCCAAGAGTTTCTTCATTCTGCTCCTGTGGCAAGAGACTCAGAATTCGACAAAGAAAATAGTTGGGAACAAATTCTCGCCGGAAAGTGGCTCTCCTGGTTAGGGGCGGTGACGTTCATTATTGGGGCGGGTTTCTTTATTAAATATACGATCGATATGGGATGGATTGGTCCTCGCGAACGTGTTTTGATCGGTCTCGCTACGGGACTTCTGGCTTTTGCGGGTGGTGTCTGGGCGAAAATTCGTGACTACGGCTTTGTGAGCCAGGGGCTCGTCGGTACGGCGATGGGCATTTTGTACTTCTCGATATTCGCCGCCGTGGAATGGTATCAACTTGTGCCCGTACCAATAGGCTTAACGGGCTTGATGGTCGTAACGGGGATGACCCTGGCATTTGCACTCTGGTCGAATACACAAGTGACGGCACTGATAGGAATGTTTGGTGGGTACTTGACGCCACTCATGTTGTGGCCGGGTGAGCATAGTCTGGCTCCGCTCTTCTCTTATCTCTTTGTCCTGAATAGCGGGATTCTATTGATTACGACTCGACGTCAATGGTCGTGGCTGCAATTGCTCTCTCTGGGGGGCACGACTCTCGCTTGGGTCGCGTGGTTAGATTATCACTATGATCCTGCCGCGATCAAACCGACGTTCCTCTGGATGTCCGTTTTCTTTGTCCAATTTGTGTTGTTGTCTGTTTGGAATCATCTCATTCAACGTCGAGATATGAAACCGCTCGATTTGGTGCTTATGCTGGCGACACCCTTTGTCTTTCTGGGAGGATATCTCTGGATCACTCAGGAAGTATGGCGAGACTCACAGGGACTTCTATCACTGGCGATGGCGTTGGTTTACTGCTTGATGACAGTTCTCTGCTGGTATCGTGTTCCCGAAAATAAGCAACTGATCCAGGTACAGGCGGGGATTGCCTTAAGCTTCTTTATTCTAGCAGTTCCACTGCATTTTGATGGGTATTGGATTCCACTGTTATGGACAGTGCAGAGTCTGTTATTGATTCAAACAGGGTTCCGCATGAAAGATGGCCGCGTTCGACTATGTGGTTTAGCCTTACTGGCGATCGTGCAGCTCTTCCTGTTTGGATATACGGTGGAGACTTTCAGTCATCCAGTTGGCTCCTACTGGAAATTCGTGGAGCATCAACCAGAGACGATGGAAATGCTTTCACGAGGTCCCGGTGAGTATACATTCTCGCTGGCACACCTTTTTAATGAGCGGTCGTTCTGTTTCTTTGCTTCCTTATTCTCATTTGGCTTGCTCGCGTGGGAATATCGTCGTCGATCGGACAATATTAAATTCGGTCTCGATGTGGCTGGTTCGGGGAATCAGTGGATGCTGTTTTCTGAAAACCAGACCGAAGAATTTCTGCGGATGTCAGGTCTATTCGCTCAAGCTTGGCTGATTACGTTTTTCGTTCTCTGTTGCAATGAAGGATTGATGGTTGGAAAAATGATGGCGTGGATACCTCAGGCGTATCCTCCTGTGTTCTCCGCGCTTACGGGGGTGACCGCCTTTCTTGCCTGGGGATATTTCTCACGCTGGCGTCCGCATCGGGGGCTGGCGATGGTTTACTTGCTGATGGCGTTGGGAGTGTGCAGTCTGTTTATCGGTGGGATGTATACGCTGTTGGATTGGAAAACGAGTTACCCAACGGCACTCTCTGCGAATCGGTATTATCAGTTCTGGATCTGTCCCGTGTTGAACCTGAGATTTCTGGGCCATGGAGCCCTCGTCGCGGTCGCCATCTGGTTTTGTTGCAGGGCAGAACGCTTAACCGTCCTGTTCAAGGATGAACCTCGTCGTCCGGAGGATGAGATATCCCTGTTCCGACTGGATGCCGAAGGCTGGCGAAAAACTTTTGGGTTGTATGCCTTTAGTGCGAGCCTGGCTCTACTGACATTGGAAGCTTATGCGATTGGAGTACAACGCGATTGGGGGACGGCCACCTCGCTTTCCATCACTGCCGTCTGGACTGGATACGGTCTAGTATTACTGCTGCTGGGGATTGCGCGGAAGTCTGTGAATCTGCGGACGGTTGCCTTAACCATCTTTCTGCTGACGACGGTGAAGGTCTATTTGCATGACGTCTGGTATCTGGACAAAACAATTCGAACGCTCGCCTTTATGGGCTTGGGGGTGGTGCTGCTCTTTATTCCCTGGCTATACAAACGATATCGCCACCGACTGAAAAAAGGAGCGGGGGAATTACCGCAAAAGACGTGATCCTTTCGTAATTCCTTTCCGTTATCCTCAGTGATCTAAAACGAGAACGGCAAACAAATCGAGGAGGAAGCTTAATGGGTAATTATGAAATCAAAAGAGGAGTTGCCTGGGGGACTCTCATCACTTCTCTGCTTTTATTTTGGGCTACCTATCCATCAAGGGTCAGTTACAGACCTCCTTTTCCGGAATTAACCGAATGGATTGGAATTCCTGTCCTACTTCTGATTCTCGCTGGTTTGTTATTCCTCTGCTATCTCTGTCGGTCCTGGCTGGGTGTGGGGATTGTGGCCGTGGGTCTCGCTGCAGGAATTCTGGGAGGGACCTTCAAAGAGTTCCAGGCAAACAGGTACCATGAGCGTTTTACGCACGCACATCACAATTTGTTTTTGAACCAGAGAGACAAACGACAGAATTGGACGCGTCATAAACTGATGGCGGGAGTCTGTCTTGCTGGAGGAGGCCTCAGTGCAGCGATGCTGCGCGACAGAGTCTAAAACAGGTTAAAACAGGTGAGAGAAACAGTGAGCAGCCAGCAGGAAATATAGAATGTGATATTTCTCAGATTCTGTTCCTTAAATCAGGAAACCGAAGACATTCGATTGTTGCGTTCGCAATGGGAAAGTATTGTATTGAGCATACATCGCTGTCCTGTTGAAACAGCAGTCCGGCTATTATCTGTCATCCCGTAAGTTGGAAAAAAGAACGTGAATCTTATTGCCACAAATCCCTTCGATCAGGAGACCGTTGCGGAGTTTCCTTTTGAAACAGAAGTATCTCTGAACGAAAAATTGAATCAGGCGCAATTGGCCTTTCAGAAATGGCGTAAGAAAACGCTGACTGAGCGGATCCGAATCGTTGAACAGGGGCTTGAAAAAATCCGTCAGGCGGAAGAAGAGATTGTTCAGAATGTTACCCGTCAAATGGGGAAACCACTCGGTCAGGCCCGTGGAGAGTTCTTAACGATGTTCGACCGGGCTGCCACGTGTATTGAATTGGCTCCAGCGGCGTTAGCGGATGATGTACTTCCCGATAAACCCAACTTCCAACGGCGGATTGTACATGAACCCCTGGGCGTGGTACTGGACATCGCGGCCTGGAATTATCCATTGGTCATTCCAATCAATGTGATCGTGCCCGCGCTGTTGGCGGGAAATACAGTGTTGATCAAACACAGTGCGAAAACCCCGCTCTGCGGAGTCGCTTTTGAGGATGCATTTGGGGCGCTGGAAGTTCCCAATCTGGTAACAAACGTCATCCTGAACCATCAGCAAACGGAAGAGTTAATTGCCGATGACCGTATCAACCACGTCTCCTTTACTGGCTCGGTCGAAGGGGGGCGGGTCATCTATCGCCATGTGGCTGAACGTTTGATTGATGCTGGTTTGGAATTGGGTGGAAACGATGCCGCCTATGTGGCTGCCGATGCCGACCTCGATTTCGCGGTAGCGAATATCGTCGACGGAGCGACCTACAACGCCGGGCAGTCCTGCTGTGCGGTGGAACGAGTTTACGTACATGAGACGGTATATGACGCCTTTGTCGACAAGGCACTCGAGCTAATGCAGGGATTTCAGTTAGGCGATCCGACTGCGGAAGGAACGACGATGGGGCCATTAGCCAGTCGTGCCGCCTTGGAGGAGTTGGAGAAACAGGTTCAAGATGCGGTCGATCGTGGGGCTAAATTGCTGTGCGGAGGAACTCGGGTTTCCGGGAGCACGGGGAACTTTTTCTCACCAACGTTGTTAAGTGACTGCCCGCAGGATTCCGTGGTGATGCAGGAAGAAAGTTTTGGCCCCCTTTTACCGGTAACCAAAGTGGCCAGCGATGAGGAAGCACTCACCAAAATGAACGATTCCCGGTTTGGTTTAACGGCATCGGTCTGGAGTGCTGATGTGGAACGAGTGGAGAAAATGGCTGCCGATCTGCAGGTGGGGACCATCTTTCAGAACCGCTGCGATTATCTCGATCCGGCGTTACCCTGGACAGGCTGGGGAGAGAGCGGGCTGGGTTCAACGCTATCCCAATATGGTTTTTTTCATCTTACGCAGCGAAAAGCGATACACTTCCGCACAGATTTGGAATCCTAATCGAGAATAATAAGAGCAAGGCAATTTTTTCTATTGAGGATTGAGATACTTTTTTACGTGGACATTTTATATAAGTCAATTATGATTGAATATTCAAACATATCTCCAATGCATATCATCGTCACTTCATCTCAACGTTAACTGATTTTCAGGTCAGTTGCTCTTTTCGAATGAACTCAAAGTTCATTCCTTAAAGTACCTCATGTTCTATGAATTGAGTAAATTACCTATATCTGTTTCTATCTTGACCGTTCGGTCAAATTTTTCTTCCAGTTAGTTGAATATATAAGTAATGTCATTGAGTGATTGGTGGCAACCTTGTAAATTGCTAGAGCATGGACCCGCGATCCAAAGTTCAATTGTCTAGAGGGGATTAAATCCCAGCAGGAGATTCAATTCGCAGGACAAATCTGCTCAACTCAATCCACAACGTAAACACACCTCCTCCAGGACCGTTTCTGCCAGGCCCGAAAACCGGATGAAAATCCGTGATTAGACCGAGTCGGCTGTTTCCGCCTAGAGGAGGTGTATACGTTATGTGTCGCGCAACTCTTGTTTATTTTTAGAACGTTTAGGTGTAATTTTTTTCGTGTGGTTGTCCGGTATTCTGTCTGGGTGAATCAAATTGGAGGAGAGTTCGCTAACTCTCGGCTCCATGTGCACTGGACGCCTTTATTTCCGGTATGTATGCGGAAGAATTAAAACCAGGTTCGTATCTATCCGTAGCGTTGTTTAAAACTTTCAGTGAATCGTGCAGGCAAAAGGGGGGGAGGCTCACGAGAAAAGTGCAATGGTGGGGTAACGCGTAGTCAATAATTCCTATCGCGAGTTGAGGCACTCAATGAGGGTGGGGACAGTGTCATAAAGTTGCTAAAATATAGCCTCTGTTTTTTGCGACAAAAAAACAATAGCGATCTTGGGGTAAAATTACATTTTGCTGTCAAAAAAAAGTTCAATCTGTGTCGTGAACCGTGAGGCTAATTGGGTAAGTTTCCTCTCTAATTGAATTTGACGAGAAACTTATCTTGAGAATAAACCCGTGACGGCAGATAGGCGAGACGAGTTACCAGCTTTACGCCTGCAATTCGGAGATGCTCAGCTTGCTCCGATCTTGGTGAAAAATCTTCATTTGTGACAAGACGGCTTGACGTACTCCAGACGATTGTTTACTGTACTATTACGCGTGGTACAGTAAAGGGTCGCTTATGCAAATTCAAATCACAACCGGAAGCAATGTGCCGATCTATAAACAGATCGTGGAGCAGGTGCGGCAGGCCGTGGCCAGTGGGGACCTCAAAGAAGGGGACCCGCTACCAAGTGTGCGGGCACTCGCGAATAAACTGGTGATCAATCACAACACGGTTGCCAAGGCATACGCGCACATCGTGCAGGAAGGGATTGCCGTTGCCCAACCGGGCAGGGGACTCTTCGCTTCCGCCGTACGCAATATCTACTCCGACAGCGAACGCCAGCGCCGCTTGCAGGAGGCGTTCGATCGCTTCGTCTCCGATGTCCTTTCGCTAGGCTACACGAAGGACGAACTCTCTCAGTTCCTGCACGATAAAATTGCCGATTCCGTGCTCATCAAGGAATAAATCGATGACTGAATATGTCCTGCAGACAGATCGATTGACTCGCTATTTCGGTTCGAAGTGCGCTGTCAATGAACTGTCTTTAAGTGTCCCGCGGGGAGGTGTCTTTGCCCTCCTGGGAAGGAATGGGGCCGGGAAGACCACTGCCATTCGGATGTTGATGGGGTTCCTGCAACCGACACGGGGTACAGCCACCATTCTGGGGACGGACTGCAGCAATCTGACGCCGGCAATCCGGGGGAGGATAGCCTATGTCGCGGAAGGACATTTCCTCTACAAGTGGATGACGATTGCCCAACTGGAGCAATTTCAGAAAAATGCGGCGCTCCGCTGGAATCAAAAGTTGTTCCGGGCCGTGCTCGATCACTTCGCTCTCGATGAAAAAATGAAAGCGGGAGCACTCTCGCGGGGACAGCGGGCCGGGGTTTGTCTGGCCTTGGCATTGGCACCAGAGCCCGAGCTGATCATCCTTGATGATCCCACCATCGGCCTCGATCCCGTCGCCCGGCGGGCCCTCGTGGAGGCGATGTTGATGGTGACCCAGAACCGCGACCGCACGATCCTGTTCAGTTCTCATCAATTGGATGACGTCGAGCGAGTGGCCGACTGGATCGCCATCATGCTGGAAGGTGATCTTCGTGTTTGTTGTACTCCCGACGAATTCCGCGATCGGCTTAGTCGTTGGGTCCTCAAGTTCGATGATGGTGGCCCGCCTTCGCTCGAAGAGATTCCCGAACTCGTCCATGAAATGCGGTTTCCCAACGAACTGCATCTGACGCTGGCCAACGCCAGTCCGGAAACCATCTCCAAGCTACAAACCTTAGCCACACGCAGTTGTGAACAACTGCCGCTCAATCTGGAAAACGGCGTGATTGACTACCTGAGTGACAAGTCTCGCGGTGGTTCTCTCTTACACACAATGGGAGGTCTGGTATGAATCGATTGATCTGGAAAGAGTTACGAGAGAACTGGAAATGGGGCGTGGTTCTGTTGGGACTGCAGTATTTGTTGTTCTGGTATTTTACTGAATCGGACAAAGGGAGTTTCTATTTCGAAGATGTTGATTTCCTGAGTTTTGTCCTCATTCTGGCTTCGCTGACTGGATTTGCGTTTGGTTTAATTCAGACGTATTCCGAGTCTGCTCAGGATCGATGGGCTTTTCTCGTCCATCGATCTGTGACGCCCGTGCAGATTGCGAATTCCAAACTAATCGTGGGGGCTACGATTCAGGCGTTGTGTTGGCTGGTGCTGATCGTAAGTAAGGCGGTCTACCTATCGTTCAATCATTATTTCAACCATCCCTTCTATTGGTTTACGATCATTCCCACATTGTTGGCTTCGCTTGCATTTCTGCCAGCCTATGCCATGGGGCTGTTAGTCCTGATTTGGAAGCCACGCCGGTACCTGGTCAAGCCGTTGAGTTTCGGGTTCGTGCTGTTGCTCTGGTTTGCGATGATGACGGGAACCCAAGACAGTGGTTGGGTTGGATTATGGGGTTTAGTGGTTGTGCTCGCCCTATTTACTCCACTGGCGGTGGCCGCGCTCTATTCCGCTTATCGCCAGTTTGGTGAACTGCACCAGAGTGCCCTCTCTTCAAGGCTCTTTCTCCATGGCGGCATTGTGGTGTCGCTCTTCCTCTTGTTCATTCTTGGCTTGCAGATGGTAGGGCCTTTCTTTGCTGGTAAACATGTGGCGCAGCGTCATCAATCAGAGATCTGGTTTGGAGAATCGGGAGAACTGTACAAACACCGCTATCAGGCTTCAGGATACGATGTAAAAATTCCTCATGAACTGTATTGTTTCGACGATCTGTCAAACCCCATTGCCACAAAGAAGTTTTCGCAAAATTCTTTGCCGCAGCATATAAAACAGTCGCTGGCGGAAAAGTTAAATGAGAATCTGGTTCCTGCTTTCGCTCATGGCAGTTTGCAAACGGCGTATACTCCGATGGTAAGTTACTCAGCGGTAAATATAGAGAGCCTTCCACTCGCAAGAGAAACGCTCGCACCTTTTCCTGTTAATCAATCGTGGCCGCATAGCACTTCCCAAGGGCAATTGATCGTCTGGTTTTCGAAGGTTGCTGGCCTAATTTATGCTTATGAAAAACCGGTCGTTCCCGGTTTTCCAGACGATAAGAAATACTTTCAAACTGCCGTTGTTGGCCGTAATGGGTTCTTTCCTACAGAGACGCCCGAAGTGCAGTCATTCGGAGAATTCGTGCAGGTTTCTCAATCGATGGACTATCGGAATTACAAAACCGCTGAAGGAGTGTTCGTACCGCAGCGAATCACCAATGACGTTTATCTGCTCGTCACTGCGGAGGCCATTTATACAATCAATTCCCGGGATCGGGAGGTCAATCAGATCTACACTTCGTCCGAGCAATTCGGGTCGATAAAAGAGTTGAGCTTACAGATCGTCGATAATGAACCACTCATGTTAATCGAGCATGAAAAAATGTTTCGCCTGTTCAGCACAGAGAAGGTCGAATCAGCAAGTCAGAAATTTGAGGACGATCAGCCAGCATACATTTCCTACATTCATATGCCAGATAAAGTCGTTCAGGAGTTTATGAAGCCGAAGTCGCTTTTGTCGGAAGAAGTCCTCAATGTTGCCTATCTCTCGAGCACGAATCGATTGATCTTTGCTACACAGGAGAATGTTTCTTCCATGGGGGCTGAGCCTGACGCGTTTTCCGTTTTCGAACTCCAGGAAAATGGCGAACGCTTGAAGGTCCGGCAGTTTTCAAACGAGTTGATGAATCCTCCGTCGGCATCGAATGATCCGACTGGATACGTCATGGTGTTTATGCTTCCGGTCGTAGTGGTAGGTCTATTTGTGTCTCAAATCACGCTGATTGATTTGCTTTCAGGCGTGGAAACAGGAGTTTTGGTCTCGCTGTTCAAGTATGAGCCGTTGAATATTTTGATGATGGTCTTCGCGCCCATCATGGGGGCGTTCATAGCGACCCTGCTTGGGCGCTGGTATTGCAAGAGACAGCAATTTTCTCCTGCTTTGACTCGTTTTATCTGGTGGACTACGGTGCTACTTGGTCCATTAGGCCTGGTTGCAGTTTGGTTGATTGAAACGCCGCCGCATCGGATCGCCTGCGGAAACTGCGGTAAACTATCAACGACAGAAGAACTTCAATGTCGGCATTGTGGAAAGCCAACTCGATCAAGGAAGGGGAAACTTACCGATATCATCTCCCCGGAGCTGAAATTTCAAAAATTATCCGGCGAAAAAGTTTCGGAACCGCAACCTGTTTGATGGCGGAGGATTCGGTGCCAGTTGAATACCTGCATTTCGGCAAAATTTGCCGATCAGGATGGAAACTCCGCTTTTCGGGATTAGGGAAAGACGATAAAAAAACGATCAGAACTATCATTCTTGCGCTGCAGCCATGGAAGGCGATTGACATGAACATCAAAAAACTCATTGTGTACAGTCTCTTCCCGTGCGTGGCGGCCTTTTCAGGCTGTGCGTCGACGGGGAACTATCATACCAGCCGGGGAGCGGCACTAGGTACTGGTCTAGGGGCTGCTACGGGGGCGATCATTGGTCATCAGTCGGGCAATGCCGGAGCAGGGGCCCTGATAGGCGCTGCAGCGGGTGCCGTCGGTGGCGGTCTAGTAGGTAAAGTACGCGACACGGAAGATCAACGCGATGCGGCGGTCGCTCAAGCTGCCTATCTGGAGCATCAGCAGAACGCTCTCTCTAATAGCGACGTTGTCATGATGTCGCAAAATCAAATTGGCGATCAAGTCATTATCTCTTCCATACAGAGCAGGGGGGGGCGATTTGACCTTTCCCCACAAGGGTTGATCACACTGAAACAGAGTGGCGTTTCGGATAGCGTTCTCCAGTACATGCAGACGAATGGACAGAACGCAGCAGGTGTACCAACGATCGTCCAGGCAGGGCCTCGGGTGGTGTCACCCGCTCCTGTCGTGATTGTGGAACCTGCGCCCGTAATGCCCTCACCCCACGTAGGGCTCGTTTTTGACTTCCATCGTCATGGTCCAAGGCACAGATATCGCCATCACCGCTGGCATCATTAAGTGTTGGTCTAGAATTGGGCGATAACGAAATAGTAAAAAAACGGCCCAACCGAATAATCTGGGGAACCTGTAAAGCATGACAGGTGTCTATTTGAAATAGGTGATTTAATACAAGTCAGGGCGGGCATTGGAAAAAACCAATTTTCTATGAAAGAAATTTGGCTCGATGACTGGACAGATTCGGCCTCAGTCGGCAGAATGTGCCCCGCCCAATAATGACTTTGGGTTTCTCAGGGTGTATAGCTCAGTTGGTTAGAGCGCAGCTCTGATAAAGCTGAGGTCCGTGGTTCGAATCCACGTACACCCAATTTATCTTCTAGTGGTTATGCAAGGGTTTCCTTGTTCCACTTGAGTCGTGCTATCCTCTGACGGCACAATCTGTTGCGAGCGTTTTGTTGCAACAGGCCATTAAGAAACAGGGGGACGTAGCTCAACTGGGAGAGCGCCGCCCTTGCAAGGCGGAGGTTGCCGGTTCGATCCCGGTCGTCTCCAATACGACTCAGTTCCTGTAGGAGGGATAAAACCTTCGGGTTTGTTTTCTTCAGAAAGTCGACAGGAAACCTTCCACACCGTTGACGATCGAGTCTGGTGTGGGTACTATTCCTCTCCCGCTGATTTTTGAAACGCCTGCTTCAGGCGGCTCAAGTCTAACGCGGGAAAGAGTTTACGGTGAAATCGTTCAAGTGTGAGTCGGCTGCTTGCCGAAGACTTGAACTGAACATTAACCGTCGCTATAAGTGAGTTGAAGCGAGGTTGCTGCAGAATCGGGTTTCTTCCCGTTTCAGGAAAACGAGTCCTTTGGGGTTCGCTTTGCCGACTTTGGTCGCAGCAGGTTGGCTTCAGCTCATGCTGAATCCGGTGGTTTTGGTAGTGGCAACACTATTGGGGCCTCGGTTTTGATCTTTGACAATTAGGTAGTAATCTGAGTGGCATCTTTATATTTAAAGATACAATTTTATCAGATTGAAACGCGTTGCGAATGATTGATTCGTCTCTTCGGGGAAGGGTTGAAAGTTCAAGATTAGTTTCAAGAGTGATAAGAGCGTTATTTGCCGGCTCGATCGTCAGGGCAACCTGATAAGAAAGTCGGTGAATTGCTTGTGTATGTAATGTCTAGGTTTAAGCGAAAAGTATTACGCTGATGTCTGGTCGGTTGGCTTCGGTCAAGCGGTTGGTCTCAGCAAAAAAGAGTTATCGTTAAAACAGGTTGTTTGTCACATTGATTTGGATTGGCATTGTTTTGAGCCTTCTGTTCTGTGTTCTTGTTAGATCACCTCTAGCAAGGGTACTGGTTTTCGGTTCGAGGTTGCCAAGTTAAAAATCACTGTGGTCAAGCTACTAAGGGCATGTGGGGGATGTCTTGGCGCCAGAAGGCGATGAAGGACGTGGAAGGCTGCGATAAGCCTGGGGTAGCTGTCAAACGAGCATTGATCCCGGGATTTCCGAATTATCATATACTGAATACATAGGTATATGAGGCTAACGCGGAGAACTGAAACATCTAAGTATCCGTAGGAACAGAAAGAAAACTCGACTTCCTGAGTAGCGGCGAGCGAAAAGGAATCAGCCTAAACCATCCGATTTATCGGGTGGGGTCGTGGGGTTTACCATTGTGGAGTTATCAAGTAATCAGCTAGAAGAATTCGA